>JANOPP010000304.1:0-30337 GCA_031421915.1 Myxococcales bacterium
CTCGACAACGATGTGTGGGACTTCTCGCAGGTCGAAGCTCGCGTGCTGCGCTCGCGAGACGTCGCCCAGGGCCTCGTGGTGTACGCATCGAACTACCTCGATCTAGATCCCGCACGATGGTCGGCGTTCAAAGGATCACCAACCGAGCCAGGCCTGTTCGCCGATCCTGCGCCCGTCCCGATGATGAGCTGGAAGTAGACGTCAGCGCCGCTGGATCGGCACACGCTCGATCCGCTCCGACTGCGTCGACGCGCAGCCGTCTCGCCCTCGGGGGCTCGTTCCGCGTCGCTGATCGTCTGCACGAGCGTCGTGCCTTTGACCTCGAACGTGTAGAGCGTCCAGGTCAGGCAGGCCTTGCCCTCGGCGAAGTCGGTCGTGTGGACGTCGGCCTTGCCGACCCACTCCATCTGCGACCGCACACCGACGCGTTCTTCGCGGGGGTCGAGACCGAGTACGAGCGGGTTCGCGATCAACGCGGGCTGCTTCGTACAGCCCTCGGCTACGCGCACCGGCAGCGCGGTCGCGGTCCGCTCACCAGGTGGGCTGACGAATGCAGACTTGCGATTCCCTGCCCCCCGGACCGATGGCAGCATGATTCACGGCTGACCTCCTTGGCTTGCGCCTCGAGCGCGTTGTTCAGTGAGGCACGGTCATCCGTTACCTCGTTTCCGAGGAGGTCAGCCGCTGTGCGTCGTGCGAGGGCCGCCACTACATCGGTTCTGTACGGCTTCCGGACTTCCAGGCTTCCACCCCATCGATGATCGCAGCCCAGATTCTCGGCTGTCGCGTGATCAACGCCGGAGCGATTGTACTTGGTTCACGTCGCGTCGCCATCGGCCGCGATTGTGCCAACGCTCACCTCAAGTTCGCGTCTGAGCTCAATTAACACGTCCGGGAACCCAGGATACTTGGTCGGGTTCAACTCGAACGCCTTGCCGTAAGCCTCGATCGCCCTTACGAGATCACCGCGAAAGCTGTGGATGGCTCCAAGTTCGCAATAGGCGTCAGCGGCGTCAGGTTGGAGGCGGAGACACTGCTCGAAGTCCGAGATTGCGCGGTCGAAATCGCCCGCCATGGCGAGACACGTTCCTCGAAAGAACAGCACCGATGGTGCGTTCGGCTTGACCGCTAGCGCGGCATCAAAGTCCGCGATCGCGTTCGTCCACTTCTCACGGCGTCTATGTAGAAAGCCTCGACGCGCGAACAACCAAGGGTTGCTCGGAGCGTCGTCAATTGCCTCGGTGAGCACGGCTAGCGCTGCATCGACGTCGCCTTGTGCGTCCAGTACATCCGATCGCTCGACCGCGTCCCGTGCAGCGCCTCTACTCGGCGACGTCGTCGAAGTCTTCGTCGATTGCTTGTTGGCTTCGGTCCCCCTCGCCCGCGTCTTTTTGGTCATGGAACTCCCGCCTTGCATCTTTACCATGGAGCTTCTCCATCTCACTTGCCTTGCGTTTGGCATAGGCCTCGGAAGCCGGCTCCTGAAAGTCGGGATCTCCGTACTTCTTATCTTTCGTTCTGGCCTGCTCTGCCGCGCGGCGATCATTCGCTTTGGGCTTGGGCGCGGGCGCGTCCTTCTTCGGTAGCAGGTTTATGCGAGTGCCGGGGAGTGCCCTATCCAGCGCACGCGCTCCAACCCCCGGAATAACTATTGCCGCCATGCCAATGAAGGCTCCGCGCGGATCACCATTCTTTACAGAGCTGACGACTTGGTATCCGTCGGATATCACTCCGAACACGGCGTCTGCTGCGATCTCGAGTCCTGCAGTCACGAGCTGCTTGACGTGCCGTTGTAGGTCGCCGCGAGGGATGGGCTCCCCAAAAGAAGCTAAGTACTCCGTAGCGATGCCAGAAGTCCCCGGCTCGAGCCCGTCCGGGTCGACATAGCGGAGAGGGTTGTTCAAGTGCGCGGTATGAAGCAGTCCCTTTCGTGGCTGCTTCCAGGCCGCGTCGGGAGCAAACCGGAACAGAGGATCGCTCTGCGTCCATCCGACCATCGTCTTGTCGTAGAAGCGCGCGCCGTAGTAAGCGAGGCCGCCGATGTCGTCCTCGACCTTGTCGTTGAACCGGCGCTTGTGCACCACGGTGCCCTGCCCCGGCGGCGGTAGTGTGGCGGCGCCCGCGTTCGTCGCCTCGAGCACCTCGCCGAACGGCGCGTAGCTGAAGCTCGCGTTGATCGTGCCGTTCTGCGCGACGGCGGCGATCGTGTTGCTCGCGAGGCCGTGGAACTGGAACTCGAGCGTGCTCGTCGTTTCCCCCGTGCGCTCGACCCGCGCGACCGGCGTGCCGAGCGAGAGGTGCGAATAGATCTTGGTGACGGTGCCTGTGGCGTTGTAGTGCGCCTGAACATCCCCGATGAACCAGACCAGCTCGGTCTTGGCGCCCGCCGCGTTGCGCTTGACCACTGCCATGCGCTGGCCGAACGCGTCGTACCAGTACTCCTCGCTGCCCGTGACAACACCAGAGAGCTTGCGGGTCACGCGGCGAAGCTGATCCTTGCCGTCGTAGACGTACTCCCAGAGCTCGTTCGTCGGCGGGTAGCTGCGCGTCAGCTGGTTGCCGGCGGTGTCATACGTGTAACTCGCGTAGGTCGCGCCGCCGCTGACGTTGGTCAGCGAGGTCACCTGTTCCGGATCGCTGCCGGCGTAAACGTAGTTGACGTTTCGCGGTTTGAGATCGGCTCCCGCGGGCGTCGGGTTGATCGTCCGGGTGTGCGTCGCGCGCGTCAGGCGGCCCGCGGTGCCGTATTGATACGTGGCGCCGAAGTAGCTTGTGGTGTTCGTGGTGACGCCCGTGAGCTGGTGGCGCAGATCGAACGTGTGCGTGAACGTCCTGCTCGCCGTGCCGAGGAAGTGCTGCAGCGTCTTCACGTCGTCGTTGCCGAAGTATGTCAGCGTCTGCTTCGCGACCTGCGCCGGCGCGATGTTGCGCAGCACGTCCTGGTTGGTGACGCGGCCGAGCTTGTCGTACGTCCAGTTCGACTCGACGAAGGTCAGCGGCCCAGTCAGGTTCGTGCGCCGCTTGGTGACGAGGCCGGCGACGTTTCGCGTCTGCTCGGCAAGGTTCAGCACCTGCGGGGCGAACATCTCGATCTTCGACGGTAGGCCGCGCGCGTCGAAGTGCGTCTTGGTGAGCGTCTCATTGCCTCCGACGCCACCCCAGTCGAAGTACCGCGAGTACCGGACGTTGCCGTTCCAGTAGTACTGCTGCAGGTACCCCCTCGTCATTGGCGCGTAGCCGGCGATCGACAGGGCGTGGCTCGTGATCGCACGACGACCGTGACCATCGCTATATAGGTCCATCGTGATCGGATTGTCGGCGGCCGGCGGGTAACACTGCCAGTAGCGAAGCTGGCCCTTGAAGTGCGTGTCCCACGTGAACACCTCGCTGCCGGTCGCGAACAACAGGAGATCCGGATCGGACAGCGTGCGCCGCCCGATCAGCTTCGACGTGTGGCGATCGAGATCGTCGTATGCGATCGTCACTGTGTGATTCAGCTCGGTCACCGGATGGAAAGGCCCCGCGTAGGGCGTGACCTCCGACGTCATGTTCCCGTTCGCGTCGTAGCCGTACTTCCAGGTCCGCGTGCCGCGGGTGATCTGCGTCCGCCGGCTCGCTAAGTCGTGTACCAGTGCCGTGGTCACTGACTGCGGATCGATGATCGACGTGACGAGGTCATCCGGACCGTAACCGTAGTTCGTGGTCGCCCACGTCGACGCGCCCGTCTTCTCGCGCACCTGGGCGAGCCGACCGAACCTGTCGTTGATCGTCTGGGTCTCACCGATCTGACCGCCCCCGACGGCGGCGGGGGCTACTTCGGTTGTCGTCTGCGTCACGCCGTTGTATGCGATGTTGACGCCGCTCTGGCTCGACGGAGACGTCGAGTCGGGGCGCCGGATCGTGAGCGGTCGCCCGAGGCTGTCGAACGTGTACGTGTAGCTCACGAGCGTCGCGTTGTTCGCGGACGGATCGGGCACCGACACCGTCTGCAGCGTACCGTCGGGCCGATAGACGTACGTCGTGACGTGATCAGCCGGCGCGGTTCCCTGCGCGGGGACGATCGTCTTGGTCGGGCGACCATGACCGTCGAGCTCGGTCTTGGTCTGCTTCCAGACGTTGGCGAGCTCGTCGATCCGGCTGTAGTTTGTGGACGAGGTCGGCGTCGATCCAGCCACGGCATCGACGTAGCTGTTGGTCTCGACCTGGTACAGCTCGTAGATGTAGCCGTTCTCGCTCGCGGTCTCCCAGCGCTCGACCGGTCGGCCCAGTCCATCGACCTTGGTCTTGCGCTGTTCCTTCGGAGGGTGCATCGCGTCGGCGGGACAGTTTGGTTGGCCGGTGACGCAGGTTCGCTCGTTCGGACCTTCGGACATCAGCGTCGCCCCCGTGCCGTACTCGAACGTCGAATCGACGCGGTGGCCGAGCTCGTTGATCACCGTCGCCGCGAACAGCTGGCGTGCATCGTAAGCCAGCGTGGTCTTCGTCGTCCCCGCCGCGTTCTGCTTGGACTTCCACTGCTGGATGACGTTGCCGGCAATATCCAGGATGCTGCGCGAGGTCACGCTGGTGCTCGCATCGACCCAGGTCTCCTCGGTGAGCTCGCTCGTGATCGGGTTCCAGGCGGAACGGGACTTCCCGAACAACACCATCGCGCCGGCGACGCGGTGGTTGCGCGTCGTGAGGTCGGACCGCAGCTCGTACGTCGTCGGCGTCGCCGCGAGCGTGAATGTGCTCAGCGTCTCGCGATCCCCGTTGGCGTCGGCAGCCGCTGCCTTGAGGAGCGAGCGCGATTCCACCCAGAGCATCTCGTCGTTCGGTGCCGGCGTATCCGGATACGCCGTGTACGAGCTCTCGGTGCGAACAAAGCCGGGCGCTCCCGCGGCCGTGCAGGTAGCCTCATCCTGTCCGTTCGCACAGGTGAAGCTCTCGGTCCTGAGCGGGTGATAGGTCTTGAGCGCGCCGCCGAACAGAGAAAGCGCTTGCCAGGTCGTCGTCGCGATCGTTCGCACGTCAGTCGCGCTCTCGGCGACGGAGGGCTTCACGATCGTCGCGATCAGGCGGCCACTCCAGTCGACGTCGTACCCATAGCGATGGATCGTGCTCGAACCGTTGGCTGCCCCCGTCGGGCCGGGATGGGTGGTCGTCACCTCTTCGAAGCCGCGGAACGCGAGGCGATTCGGGAACGACACATCTACATCCTTGCCCACGTGCGGACGCCGGTACGCGTACGTCGTCGTCGAGCTCGTGCCGGAGAACGAGTCGGCGGTTGTCACGCTCTGCACGACCCAGCCCGTGGTCGGGGACGCCTTGTTGATCTCCGGTTGCTGCGTCACCGCGGGACCGTTCATCGAGCTGTAAGCGATCGCCGTGGTCGCGCCTCGCTGGTTGTTGATCGAGACCAAAAGTCGCCGGGGCATGGGATTGGTCACCGACCGGAGGTACATCTGCCCCGTGTTGAACTCGACGTCCTCCTGCACACCGTCGCCGTCGAGGTCGATGAGGTCCTGCGTCTTCATCCACCAGTTCGTGGCGCCGCTGCACGCGGTGGGGGCGCTGCTATCGACCATGATGCGATGGAAGCCGCCGCCGCTCCCGAGGCTGGTGCTGCTCGAGGTGGTGAACTGCCCGCCGGCGTTGTAACGCACGCCCGGTATTCCTCCGACGGTGACGAGCAGGTCGGTGCGGCTGTCGCTGTCGAGATCGAGCGTGCGACGGTGATCGGTGCGAGAGCCGCGGCACACGTAGAAGGACGGTGCCCCCATCGACTCGGCCGACAGCACCGATGATTCACCGTCCGGGCCTGGGCGATCGACCGACGTGGCCGGCGTCTGGAACATCAGTCCATCGCTGTACCTGAGGTTCACCATCGGCCCTGTTCCCGCCCAGTGGTCGACGAGCCCATCGCCATTGAAGTCCTCGAGTCCTTCGACACCGGCCGTAGCAGGGCTCGTAGCGGCCACGTAGTTGGTGCGAGACAACAACGAGGACGTCCCCGTACCGAACACGAACGGAGCCCCTCCCGCCAACGGCGTGAACAGGCCGGTTCCGTCGTTGCGGTACACCTTCCACGAAAAAGCATCGCGGCGAACCGCATCGGCGAACCCATCACCGTCGATATCGACCGTGCCCTGGTCCTGGCCTACTGGACGCGAGGTGACCGAGGACTCACCGGTGGCCGTCTCGAGCGGGATCGGCTGATAGATGATCTGCGTGGGGAGTGGGCCCCACGATTCATGTGCGGTGCCGCTGCCGCCCGGTCGCGCTGTACCAAACACTCCGTTGCCATGATTCTTGTAGACGAACCAGGGGAACATTCCGCCACACATCGTGTACGGCTCGGACTGCCAGTTTGCCGGATCCGCGGAGTACGGCGTCGAAGGGCACGCCGGGAACTCGCCGAAGATCAACGGCTCCTGCGGAGCGTCTTCCAGATTGCCCCACTGCAGATCGTACGAAACCACCCCACCGGTGACGGGCGAGCCAACGAGATCCGGCTTCTGATCGCCGTCCATGTCCATCCAGCGCCACGCGAAGTGCGTGTCGCCTTGGTTGTTGGTCTTAGTCCCGCAGTCCGATTTCGTCGAGCTTGCGCACCAACCCTTCTCGGGGTTCGTACCTAGTTGATTGGGGCAGTTCTGGCCGCTGGGAGGACACGTTCCTCGAAAGCTCGGACTCGAGTTGCGATAGCCCGAGCGCTGGTAGTTCAGCGCGCACCGCTCACTCGTGCCCGTCGAGGAATTTGCGCCCGCGTGCGCTCCACCGGCGTACGCCGGCAACCCGACGGTCGCCCATTTGAGCGTGGGCATTTCCACGTAGCCCGCGCCTATGAACTGGCTCGTTGCCCCGAACGCCGGTCCGCGATTGCGGTACCAACGCGCGCGACATCGCGTCGTGCGACTGGACGCGTCGACGACGGGCTCGCTCACGACCCTGTCGATGAGCCCGTCGGCGTCGACATCGAGCATCATCGCCTCGACCGTCGGCCATGCATCCGGGCCCTCAGGCCGATATCCCCAGCCGAGGTTGTAGGCCCACTGGAGACCGCTAACCACCCAGGGAACCGATCGCGACTGAGCGGCGCCGTAGTTCACGCTCGCATCCCCGTAGCCGAACAAGATTTCCGGCAGATTGACCTGCGGTGAATCGGTCCCGACCGCGCTCTCCTGAATCGACACGAGCGCACGGTACGGGGCATGCGCCGCCGAACAGCTGGCCGTCGCGCTCGAGTATCCGAGCGTGATCGTGCGTGTGTGATCGCGGATCAAGGGAGGTGGAGGAGCGACTCCTCCCGACGAGGCCGGTGGGTACGCGATGCTCTCGATCTTGAGGAGCTGACTCGCGCCCGTGACGATCATCGTGCCGCTGCGGTACGAGCTCTGCGAACCGACGGGGACGGTGGTCGTCGCGGACACGCAGCTAGGCGGTGTTGTCTCGTACGTGAACAGCATCGCCGCGAACGGATTCATCCCGGTAACGGGGTTGTGTCCCCAGGTGATGGCTCGGATCCGGCACTCGCCGGCGACGCCTTGCTCGTAGTAGAAATCGATCTGGTTCGAGAACTTGTCTTCGATGCGAGTCACCGGTGCGTAACCGCGCGAGACGATCGTGCAACCGGACGTACGGGCATCCTTGTGGCCGAAGTAGTGGGTGGTCCCGTTTGGCGCGAGAGCTCGCCACCAGAAATCACCGGTCGGGTAGTACTGGTACCGCAGCCATGAGCTGTCGTTCTCCGCGCGATACGATCCTGTTCCTGCGGGCGATGCCTCGGTCACCACGAACAACGGTCGATTTCCAGACAACGACGATTGGTAGCG
Organism: Myxococcales bacterium; assembly: GCA_031421915.1. GTDB lineage: Bacteria > Myxococcota_A > Polyangia > Haliangiales > Haliangiaceae > JABFXX01. The sequence goes on from JANOPP010000304.1 coordinate 7,815, forward strand.
TGTGAGGGAAGGTACCGTCGCTGTTCCCCACAATCGGCCCCCGCTCGCCTCCTCCGTGATAATCGGCAAGCCCGACAGGGTCCAGCCGGCCGCGAGGGTGCCGTAAATCGGAGCGTGGCTCGAGTACTGAAGGCTGATGTTCGGCTGCATGTCTCGACGGCCTGGTGGCGCGCCGATCGGATACGAGTACGTAAACGCCCCCGTGCTCGTCGATACGCCGGACTCACCGTCGGCGATTCCCGCCGTGGCCAGCGGCGAGTCGGTGATGGCCGGTGCTGCGATGGCGAAGATCTCCCCGGGAGACGAGTGCGCCGGCCGCATCGTACCGACGACGAGCACGGCGGTGAGCGCCGCGAGGCCGCGAGAGAACGCCGTTCGCCACGAGCTTGAACGCTTCATCGTTGGTTCTCCGTGGTTGCGCAGTGCATGCGGAAGTGGGCTGCGTGAGGGCCACGTGTGCCCCGGTCACCGAGCCTCGAAGTGCTAGCGAAGCCGCGGTGCCCGTGCCCGCCAACACTCGTCGACCTGGATCGTTTCAGCGATCGGCTCGTGGAGGACGCGTCGCGCACGCCGACGCGGTGGTCGTATCGGGCGCGTCGACGGCGCAGTCGATCTCAGCGCCGTCGAGCTTCGCGCAGCTCGCGAGGAAGTCGCCGCCCATCGCTTGCTTCATGGCATCGCGGTGGGCCGCTCGATCGACATGCTTCGCGTCGGCCAGGCGAAGATCGATCAAGTGATCGCGCAGCCGCTCGCACGCCGTTGCGCGTGGCGAGGATTCCGGTTCCTCGTCAGCACCACAGCCCACGCCCCCCGCAACGAGCACGAACAACAGGACACTCGTCCTCATCGGTCCTCCATGGAAGACGGATCCCGAACGCGGGCGCAGTCTTCGTCGATCGACCAAGAATCTCTCGGCTACGCGAGGCGCGAGGCGCGAGGCGCGAGGCGCGAGGCGCGAGGCGCGAGGCGCTCCACCTCAAAGAACAACGCGCCCTCCACCATCGCCTTCTTCGTTACACGATCGCGATCTAACTTCGCAACAGAATCTTTCGTTGGATAGATCGCGACGAGGATCTCGTTCCACACGTAGACGTGGCGCACTTTGCGCCACGTCTACGCATGGCAGCTGTCGCGCGTCTATGTTTCGAGAGCGCTCCGACGAGCGTGAACAGATCGATCGGTTCGTAGCTCTCGCGGTTCGCTGTCAGCGCCGCAAGAGTGCGCGACCGACGGCAAGCGCTGTCGCATCTCCCGGTGACGCGTCAACGGCATCCGCGTCAGCTCGCTCCGTGAGGCCCTCACGGTGGTCCGCGACGGCGAGTAGCTCGTCCCAGCTCGAGCCGCGCGATCGCTTCGGTCCAATCAGGATGAATCATCCTGACCGCGTAGGCCAACTTCGGCTCGTCCTCGGTGACGTGCACGCGCTCGATCGATCGTCCGCTGGCCAACCGCGCCTGCAGCGCTTCCCTGATCTCGCTGCGCGGCAACCGGGGAACGTTGATGCGCACCGGCCAGTCGCGGATGCCGGCTCGCCGCACGGCGCTCTCGTATCCTCCGAACCAGCGATGTAGCGACGTGGCGATCGGCTCGTGTTGCAGCTCCGTCACCGTCATGTCCGGGCGCTCGACAGCAAGCTTGCGCAGGATCGCAAGGAGCTCGCCGTCTTCGAACGGCCGATTCAGCACGACCGCGTTGTACTCGAATCCCGCGGCCTCGACCGCTTCACGCCAGCTACCCAGATATCGGGTCGCCGCACCATAGAGAGGACGTGGGATCCGCGACGGCGCCAATGATTGCCCGTCCGTCGCGCGGCCGAGGATCTCGTCGAGGACTCGATCCTCATCCCACTCCTTCTGGAAGGGGACGTGCTTCCGCGGCAGCGGGGCGGGCTCTGGCAGCCCGGCGAGGCGACGTGCGGCCGGAAGCGATCCAATGTGCTCGTTGACCGCGTGCGTCAGATCCTTGCGCCCTGCATCGAGTAGCCCTGACAGCGTCAGCCGCGTGCCTCGGGCGTGCTCGCGCTGCAGCTCTGCCAGCGCCAGCGCACGGTCCCATTTCCTCTGTGGAACGGGAGCTCGGAGGCCGGCCGCATGGCGCGCAGATTCGATCGTTCCGAAGAGTCGGAGCAGCGCGTCGCGGAGCGCCGCCGGCAGAGCTGCAGCCGTCACCGGACGACCGTGCTGCTTGGCGAAGCGACGCAGTCGACGCAGCGCCTCGCGGCGATCGTCAAGCGCCGCGTACTCGCGCAAGCGCTGCGTGTACACACTCGAGAGACCGAGCTGTTTGCAGGCGCTCTTGATCCCGCCAAAGTGTGCGGCGATCGCGTGCTTGGCACCTGCCTCCTCGACCAATGCGATCGTGACGAGCCCGTGATCGCGCTCGAGCCGGCGGAGCAGATCGACGACCTCGTCGCGCGACCACGCTCGACCTATCTTGAGCTCGACGCCGATCGTTGCGCATGCGGCTGCGAGCGAACCAAAGTGCGACTTGGCGGCCGCGTAGACTTTCGGGTCGTCGTTCGCGGTGCGGCCCGAGCTGTACAGCTCCTTCAGCCTCGTGAGGATCATGCGCTCGGTCCAACGGCGCCGGTGCGTTGGCCAGTCGTTCAGGCCTGCGCGCGCCACTGCGTTCTGCCATGAACCGAAATGCGATTTCAGCGTGTTCACCGGGACGATCCGATCGAGCTCGCCGAGCGTCAATGCTGGATGTTCGCGCGCCGTGGTGCGCAGCCTGTCGAGGAGCTCGGCGTCGGTGGAGGGAGCCGGGACAGCGCGGATCGAGTCATAGTCGAACCCGGCTGTCTCGATGGCGACGCGCCACGAGCCCAGATGGTACTCGGCCGCCTTGTACAGCGAGCGCGGCGCGGCAGTGCTCGTCAGAGGGTGGCGCAGGCGATGGAGCCGACGGATCTCGTCGAGGATCGTCTGGCGAGTCCAGGTGCGACGTTTGCTGGGCATACGAGCGCTCGTCAGCGCTGGATCGACACGCGCTCGATCCGCGTCGACTGAGTCGCCGCGCAGCCGGTCTCGCCCTCGGGGGCTCGTTCCTCTTCGCTGATCGTCTGCACCAGCGTCGTGCCTTTGACCTCGAACGCGTAGAGCGTCCAGGTCAGGCAGGCAGCGCCCTCGGCGTAGTCGGTCGTGTGAACGTCGGCCTTGCCGACCCACAGCGGTGGATACGGCTCGGTCTTCGCGTCGGTGATCTCGAGTAGCACCGCGATCTCCTCGGCGCGGAAGCTGTCCGCGCCGTTCGCGCATGACAGGCTGATCCGCACGCCGGAGGCCTCGCCCCAGATGAACGCGCCGCCGAGCGCGCGGTACTCGTTACAGCTCTCGAAGTACGCCTCCTGGATCGCCTCGTCCGCGATCGCATCGAGCCCGACACGCTTCCAGATCACACTCTGGTCTGCGTCACGGATGACGTCGATCCGTGCCGTGGCGAGCTCGGCCTCCGTCGTCGCGCTGCTCGCGTGCTTGTCGCCGAAGCCGATCCGCAGCATGTAGCCACCCGTGAGCGGAATCTGGTTCGAGCCGTCACTCTCGAGGTCCGGCGTGACAACTGGAGTGAGCGGGCGGGTGTTGGCGACGGGCGCCGCGGTGTTCGCACCGCCACAGGCGATCAGCAGACACACCCACGCCGTCTTCATCGCGCCAGCCTACACAATACCGAGGCCAGGGTCGGCCTCGGGCCATGGTCACTTCACGCAGGCGGCCATCGCGAGGAGCTTGCGGCGCGCCTCCTCCCACGGTTCTTCCGTCGTCGGCCACGATGGCTTCGACTGCGACGGCTTGCCGCCGTTCGCGTCTGCGAGCGCGCGCGGTACCAGCTCCGCTGCAACCGTGGCGGTCGCCGCAGGATCGCAGGCCGCGGCGAGCTCGAGCAGCTGACGATCTTGCAGACCGCGGCGGAGTTGCGCGAGTCGCAGCGTCGGCTGACAACCGCCGGCCACGGGCAGCGCGAGCACACCGTCGAGGTTTCCGTGATCCTCACCGTCGTCGAAGCTGACGGGATCGACGCGCGGATCGAGCGCGCGGCCCGGGAGCTCTGCGCCCGTGCGGTTGTGGCGATCGTGCCAGTACAGCGCATCCCACACGTACCAGGTCGCGATGTCGTAACGCCACGCGATCCAGCCCCACGTCCGCATCCCTGGCGTGATCGCGTCGAGAACCATGGAGCCAGCGTACGGGTGCGCGCCGTTGTACGTCCAGCGCACATAGTCATCGCCGCGCAGGTGCGCCGCGGACATCGAGATGTAGAGATCGATCGCGTCGCCGAGCTCGGGATGCGGTGCGGCGGTCACCGCATAGCGAAACGTCGTCGGGCCGCCCCCCGCGTCGCGCACGGCCTTCGAGAGCGCCTTCACCTTCGCGCGGGCCTCCGGTGTGCGCGGCTCGTCGATCGGGATCGTGAACGGGACCACACCCATGCCCTGGGTCGCCGCGATCCACGCGCGAACCTCGTCGGGCGCGAGCGCTGGATCGCGGGAGATGTTGACGGGGAGATGATCGAGCCCGGCCATCAGCTCCTTGCGTGCGGGCCACCAGTCGAGCTTGATGTCGGGCGTCAGCAGCACGCCGTGGCGCTGGAACACCTCGATGCACGCACGCTCGGCGGGACTCGGCACCGCGCGCGGAGGATCGCCCGCGGGCGATCCGGCCCACACCAGCTCGCGCGGGTCGCCATAGGCCCACACGCTGCGCGGCAGCGGCGGCAGGGTGACGGCAGCGACGTCGAGGGCGACCGGGATTCGGCGATCGCCGACGACGAGCTCGCCCGTGCGCGGTCCCGCCGCCGCGTCGCGCGCGATCGCGATCTCGAAGTACGCGGGGTCACTCGCGGGCGATGCCGCAGGCGTCAGCGCGTCGGGATACGTGCCCTTACCCTGCGTCCCGCCGTACATCGCCGTCGAGGCACGGCGCGCGGCGAACGCTTCGACGGAATAGCCGCGCACGGTGATCGCCGCGTCGGAGAATGCGAGCGACGCGGGCTGCTTGTCGCGGTGCAGGACCTGGATGCCGAGGATCTCGCCGCGCGCACCGGCGAGGGACACGCGCGCACCGTCGAACCACGGTGAGGTCGCGGGCACCGGAGCCTCGGCGCGCAGGCGCGTCGACTCGCCGACGATCTGCAGATCAGGACCCGGCGCCGGTGAACGCTTGCACCCGACGGCACACGCGAAGACGGCGACGAACCACGGCGACAGGGTCATACTCGGCGAACGTTGTGCTCCGCGACCGGCAGGGGCGCAAGCGACGTCACCTACGCCTCACGGGCTAGCGTGCTGCTCAGGCCTTGAGGGCCGCGACGACCTTCTCGACCGCGTCCTTGGCGTCGCCGAACAACATCTTGGTCACAGGCTTGTAGAACAGCGGATTGTCGATGCCCGCGTAGCCGGCCGCGCGACCGCGCTTGTTCACGATCACGAGCTTGGAGTTCCAGACCTGGAGCACCGGCATGCCGGCGATCGGTGACGTCGGATCGTCCTCGGCGGCCGGGTTCACGATGTCGTTCGCGCCGATGACCATCGCGACGTCCGTCGTCGGGAAGTCGCCGTTGATCTCGTCCATCTCCATCACGATGTCGTACGGAACGTTGGCCTCGGCGAGGAGGACGTTCATGTGACCCGGGAGCCGGCCGGCCACCGGATGGATCGCGAACCGCACGTTGACGCCGCGCCCGCGCAGCACCTCGGTCAGCTCGCGCACCGCGTGCTGCGCACGACCAACCGCCATGCCGTAGCCGGGGATGATGACGACGTTCTTCGCTTCCTTGAGCTTCTCGGCGAGCCCGGCCGCATCGATCTCCTGGACCTCGCCCTGGGGCTGCTTCGGTGCGTTCGGATCCGCCTTGGGCGGTGCCGCGCCGAAGCCACCGAAGATGACGTTCCAGATCGAGCGATTCATTGCCCGACACATGATGTACGAGAGGATCGCGCCGCTCGAACCGACGAGTGCGCCGGTGATGATGAGGAGGTCGTTGCCGAGCATGAAGCCCGCCGCGGCGGCGGTCCATCCCGAGTAGCTGTTGAGCATCGAGACGACGACCGGCATGTCCGCGCCACCGATCGCCGCGACGAGGTGAACGCCGAGCACGCACGCGACGGCCGCCCCGATGTGGAGACCGAGCTGGTTGCCGTCTTTCGCGTAGAGGTACGCACCGACGAGCGACGCACCGAGCATCGCGAGGTTGAGCATGTGGCGTCCGGGCAGGAGGAGCGGCGTACCGCTGACCTTGGCGCCGAAGATCTTGCCGCGCAGCTTCGCGAACGCGAGCACGGAGCCTGTGGTGGTGAGCGCGCCGATCCATACGTCGATGAAGATCTCGACGCGGTGAGTGAGGTGCGGAGGGCCACCGGCGCCATCGCCGAGCAGATCGAGCGAGAAGCCGACGAGCACGGCTGCGAGGCCGACGAAGCTGTGCAGCAGCGCGACGAGCTCCGGCATCTGCGTCATGCCGACGCGCGCGGCCATCACGCCGCCGACCACGCCACCGAGGAGGATCGCCGCGAACAGTGCGGGATGGAACTTGCCGCCGAGCGCGGGGTTCGATGCGAGCGTCACGGCGATCGCGATCGCCATGCCGATCACGCCGTAGAGGTTGCCGCGGCGCGCGGTGACCTGGCTCGACAGTCCGCGGAGGCTGAGGATGAACAGCACGCCGGCGACGAGGTACGACGCGTTGATCAGGGCCTGTGAGTTCAGGAAGGGCATGGCATCACTTCCTGAACATCGCGAGCATGCGGCGGGTCACGAGGAACCCGCCGGCGATGTTGATCGTCGCGAACAGGGTGGCCGCGATCGCGACCATGGTCGATCCGTACAGCGCGCCGTCAGACCTCGCGCCGAGCAGACCGCCGACGACGATGATGCCGCTGATCGCATTGGTGACGCTCATCAGCGGCGTGTGCAGCGCAGGTGCCACGTTCCACACGACCTGGAACCCGACGAACACCGCCATCACGAACACGGTGAGGTGCTGCAAGAGCTCGCGCGTCGCGTCGCCGGCGAGCGCGTCGTTCGTTCCGTAGCGGAGGTAGAGGAACGCGACCGCGGCGACGAGTCCGATGACCGCCATCACCGTGCCGACCGTCTTCGACGGCGGACGTGCCGCGGCACCGTGATTATGGCCCTTGGCGGCCGAGTGACCCGGCGTGGCAACCGGCTGCGGTGCCGGTGCGACCTTCGGCGCCTCGACGGGAGGCTTCGGTGCTTCTGCCTTCTTCGCTGCAGGCGGCGGGGGCCACTTCTTCTCACCGGCTTCGAGGATCAACGCTGGGCGGACCGCGTCGTTCTCGTGATCGATCTTGTGGCCGCCGGCGCCGCCCATCTCGTCGAGGAAGTGCAGGAGGTTCGTGCCGTACAGCTCGCTCGCGACGTGCGGCATGCGCATCGCGAGGTCGGGATAGCCGATGATCGTGACGCCCTTGTGAACGACGACCTCGCCCGGCTTGGTCAGCTCGCAGTTGCCGCCCTTCTCCGCAGCCATATCGACGATCACCGAGCCGGGCTTCATCAGCTCGACCATGTCGGTGAACCACAGCTTCGGCGCCGGCCTACCCGGGATCAGCGCCGTCGTGATCACGATGTCGACATCCTTCGCCTGCTCGCGGAACAGCGCGTACTCGGCGTCGAGGAACTCCTTCGACATCTCCTTGGCGTAGCCGCCAGCGCCGTCGCCCGACTCCTTGATCGTGACGGTCAGGAACTCGCCACCCAGTGACTTGACCTGATCCTCGACGGCCGCACGCACGTCGAACGCGCGGACGATCGCACCGAGGCCGCGCGCGGCACCGAGCGCCGCGAGGCCGGCGACGCCCGCGCCGATGATCAGGACCTTCGCGGGACGAACCTTGCCTGCCGCCGTGATCTGCCCGGTGAAGAAGCTGCCGTAGCGGTTCGCCGCCTCGATCACCGCGCGATAGCCGGCGATGTTCGCCATCGACGACAGTGCGTCCATCTTCTGCGCGCGGCTGATGCGCGGGACCTGGTCCATCGCGAGGACCGTGAGCTTCTTGGTCGCGAGCCGATCGACGAGACCAGCGTTCTCGGCGGGGAAGATGTACGAGATCAGCGTCGCGCCCTCGCGCATCTGATCCGCTTCGCTCGTGCCGTCATCGTTGAGGACGGGCGGCCGGAGCTTGACCACGAGATCGCTGGCCCACGCGACGGACCTGTCGACCAGCGTGGCGCCCGCGGCCTCGTACTGCGAATCGGGGTAGCTCGCGATGTCACCCGCGCCGCGCTCGACCACGACCTCCCAGCCGCCCTTGATCCACTTTCCGACGACTTGCGGCGACGCGGCGACCCGGCGCTCCTCGGCGCGGATCTCCTTGACGATGCCTAACTTCATGAGAAGGCCGCACGATGCCAAACCGCGCAGTTTGGCGAAAGGGCTGGGGCCTGAAAGGTAGTGTGCGCCGTGCAAGACTCCGCCGATGGCTGATCGAAACGACCACGACGAACAGATCCAGGCCTTGCGCGCAGACCTCGACGCCCTGCGGGGGCTCGTGACCTCGCTCGACGCCGAGCTACGACGCGCCCAGGGCAGCGTCGACCTGACGATGAAGAACCAGCTCCGGTGCCGCGCCTGCAGCGGGCGCAAGATCGGTCATGTGCCCACGGTCCTCGATCGCGGCGAGAGCGACTCGCGAACGAACATGGCGCTGTTCAAGCCGAGCTGGTTCTACGGCGCCACCCAGGGCGAGCTCGAGACGTACGTGTGCCTGTCCTGCGGCCTCGTCGAGTGGTGGGTCAAGGATCCGGGTGCGCTCGAACCGCACGAGAAATACCTGCACGTGCTCGACGGTGAGGTCGGCGGCGGCAAGGATCCGTACCGGTGACCGACCACGGCACGCGGTACGACGATCAGGCGGGGTTGCTCACACGCGTGATCGATCGGACCGGGTGCGTGCACGCGACGCTGACCTGGCGCGGGAGGTCGCTCGAGCTCCTCGACGTGCCCGGTGCCCTCGTCCACGGTGCGGTGACCGAGGATCCGCTGCTCGGTCCCGCCCACGCGATCGATCACGCGACGACGATCGATCCGCGCGATCCGGACGCAAACCCGCGCGGGCTGCCACCACGCCCCGCGACGACGATGTCCGCGATCGACTGGGCGCGCCCGACCCAAATCCCGGCGATCGCCGCGCCCGCGAGGATCCCGCACGGCGGCGCCGCGCCGATCATGAACACGATCGCGCTGCTCGCCGCGCGCGCGGGTGTCCCTGCCCTGCGCTACGCCGGTCCCTACCCGACTCACGCGCTGTGGCGAACGCTCCTGCGCTCGTTCCGCACGACCGCGACCGAGGAGGCGTTCACCGCCGATGCCCTCGGCCGCGCGGCCCGGATGGCGTTCGACGAGGTGTCGATCGACTTCGTTCCCGCCCCGCACGAGCGCCTCGTGATCCCGCGTGGCCACGTCGAGCTGCGCGAGGGCGTCGAGCGCGTCGTCCTCGACGGGGTCGGCTACGTCCCCGACGGCTCACCCGCGCGGCTCGTGCGCGACGAGACCGGTGAGGCGCGTGCCGAGGTCTGGTTCGGCGACGCCGTCTGGGTCCACGTCGCGACGCTCGCGGCCGACGGCTCGGTTCTCGAGGGGCCGCACGCGATCCCGGCGTCGCGGAGCTACGTGATCGGCCAGGCGTTCCCGGCGGCCCTCCGCGGTGCGCTCGCCGAGCTCGTCGCGGAGGCGGTGCCCGCACCCCTCGCCGCCGCCGCGCGAAACCTGATCGCGGCTCGCGCGATCCGGTGGGCCGACCTCGGCGCACGCGCCGCGATCCACGACGACGCCGGCTTCGCGGTCCACGCGGCGATGTGGGACCGGATCGCCCCCCAGGGCCTCGGCCGGCTCGCACTCGCCCTCGCGGAGGCGCTCTCTCCCGTGGCTGCCCAGGTCCTCGTGGGCGAGGCCACACCGCCGGCCTGATGTCGCCCTGATGTCGGCAACGGCCGGAAGGCTTGTTATCGTGAAAACCTATGAAGACCATCGCCTTTGTCGCCGCCGTCGTGTCGTTCCTCCCGCTCGCCGCCGCGGATGTGGCCGTGACCGACAACCACGAGACCGTGACCGTCGACTGCGCCAAGGATCCGAACGTCAGCATCATGGGTAACCACACCACGCTGACGCTGACCGGGACCTGCAAGAAGGTCAGCATCAGCGGCAACCACGCGACCGTGACGGGCTCCGCGAACCTCGTCTCGATCTCGGGAAATCACAACACCGCCGTGCTCGATGGAGTCGACAAGCTCACGACGCCCGGCAATCACAATACGGCGACGTGGAAGAAGCCGATCGACGCGAAGCTGAAGAAGCCGAAGATCGGCAACTCGGGTAACGGCAACACGATCACGCAGACGAAGTGATCTCACCTCCCGACGCGGCGAACGCGACCGGATCGAGCTCGAACGTCCACGTCCCGCGCTTCGTCGGTTCGTCGAGGGCGACCTTCAAAAGCTCGATGTAGCGCAGCCGCGAGATCTCGTACGCGCCGAACCGCTCGAGGTGCTCGGTGTGCACCTGGCAGTCGATCAAGCCGATCTTCCACGCGTCGAGCTGCCGCACACACGCGACATACGCGACCTTCGACGCATCGGGCGCGTGGGCGAACATCGACTCGCCGAAGAACGTCGCACCGAGCGACACGCCATAGAGGCCGCCGACGAGCTTGTCGTCCTGCCAGGCTTCGATCGAGTGCGCGAAGCCGAGCTCGTGGAGCTTGGTGTATGCCGCGACCATCTCGGGGATCAGCCAGGTCCCGGTCTGCCCGGGCCGCGGCACCGACGAGCAGCCCTCGAGCACCTGGAGGAACGCGGTGTCCATCTTCAGCTCGTAGGGCCTGCGCCGGATCGTCTTCCGGAGGCTCTTGCCGACGACCAGATCGCGCGTCGTCATCACCATCCTCGGATCGGGCGAGTGCCACAGGATCGGGAGGTTCTCGGCGTACCAGGGGAAGATGCCCTGCGTGTACGCGAGCAGCAGTCGCTCGGGGCGCAGGTCCCCGCCAAGAGCCAGCAAGCCATCCTCGGCGAGGTGGACTGGCGGAAACACGAGGCGGTCATCGAGCCGGAACACCGGCATGACCGCAGCATAGCGCGCGCGCCCTAGCGGCGGCGGCGCCGGCGCACCGCGAGCACCGCGAGCAGCGGCAACAGCGTAGCGGCCCAGCTTCCGTTGCCTCCGGCGTTGCATCCGCCCGTGACTTCGATTCCGTCATCGTGCAGGTCGTCGGACTCGTTGCTGTGGCCTTCATCGCCGTTCGGCGTGATCGTGACGGCAACGTTGATGGTGCCGAGGTCGTTGCCGTCGGCGTTCAGCGTGAACTGGGTGAACGCAGGAGTCTCCTCGCTGACCATCGGTCCGACGATCTCGATGTCGATGACGCCGCGCCCACCGGGCGGGATCATCGTGTTGATGGGTCCGACCTCGCTCGGCGACGTCCAGCTCGCCGAATCATAGAGCTCGCTCGGCGTGCCGCCGACCACCATCAGGCGCGTCGTCGCCGGCCACATCGCGTCGCCGGTGTTCTCGACCGTGATCGAATACGTCGCGTGGGCACCCGGGGCGATCCGATCCGGGCCATCGACGGCGAGGATGTTCGCGCTGCTCGCACCGAGCTCGCGGGGCGTGGCGCAGACCGCGCCGGTCGTGAAGCCGGTCGCCGGTGCGGCCTTGAGCTTGGCCTCGGTCTGTGGTCCGTACGCGCCGTCCTCGGAGATCTTGCTGTTCGGGTTGTTGCGATTCCACAGGCGCTGGAACGCGAGGACGTCCTTGCCGCGGATGTCGGGCGAGCCAAGGTGATCGAAGTGAACCGGATCACCCGGGACCGAGTGCGACCAGCCCTGGTTTCGCATCGCGGTGATCCGCGAGCTGTAGTTCGCGATGTCGAGTGCACGTCCGCTCTGGTGGTTCGAGCGACCCGGCTGGGCGGCGGCGGTGATGCCGCAGCGGCCCTGCTGGTACCAGCGGTAGAGGAGGTACTGCTGCGCGACCGTGCGGAACGCGCTGTTGATCTGGATCGTGCTGTTCGCGGTGACCTTGAGGAGCGCGGTCTTCGCGGGTGCGCCGAGGTACGGAAGCACCGCGTTGCCGGTGACCGTCAGGTTCCCGCCGGGCGTGAACTTCGTCAGGCTGTTCGGATTCATGCAGCTGATCTCGTCCGCGATCTGCTTCGAGAGTCCGAGCACGACAGCGGTCGAACATCCCGACGACGTGTAGGTAGACACCGACACTTCGGACGATGTCTCGCTGTAGGTTTCTTCGGTAGAGATGCAGCCGACAGCGAGCACTCCTGCGAGAGCGGTGTGCAGTCCCATGCGAGCAGTCGGGGGGAGTGCAGTCACCAAGCGAGCGAAACGGTTGTTCGACTTCATCGTGGTCGGCAGCTTCAGCAAGGGCCGGGCCGCTCGCGACGCGACCACGCGTGATCGATCGGGTTGCACCTGTTGTGCAGCGGTCTGCACGTCGATCCGGAACACGTGCTCGCGTCGTGCACGGCTCGTCGCGTGATCGTAGCGAAACCGCGCGCTGACGACCGCTCTCGCTGGTGAGCACTCCCTCGGCGTACGGGGGAGCAGACCCCGCCTGACCCGCTGCGAGTTGCTTATGTTCGGTGGGGTGCGAGGCCTCGGCGCGGCTCGGTCACGGAGTCGAGAACACGGCGACGGACTTGAACCGCGCCGCCGACCCCATCGTCACGAGGCTGACCGTGGCGGAGGTCTCCGCCTGCCCCCGAGTCGCAGTGAGCAACGTGAACGCGTTCGCACCCCGCGCCACGCGGCATGCGACGACGCCTGCCGCATTGATGAACAGCTGGATCCGCGCGGGCCCGCCGCCGAACACGTTGGTCTCGGCGACCAGCATGTTGTCTACCTTGAGGACGAACCGATCCTCGCTGGGGTTACGCACCTCGAGGCTGCACTCGATGTCGTACAAGCCGAGATCGAAGCTCGCCCCCGCCATTCCGGACGCGCCCACACCCATCTCGAAGATGACGTCGGCACCGGGGTGCAGTGTCCCCGGGATCATTCGCGAGATGTAGTCAGCACCGATCAGACTGGTTTGCACGACCTCGTCGTTCATAACCATCCACGTGCTCGGGTTCGACTTCGATGTCCATCCGGTCAACGTCCGAAACCCATCGAAGGTCACCAGCTCTTGCGCCTCGCCCGCTCCTGGATCGCAGGCGTCAGCGAGGCCATCCGCGTCGCCATTGAGGACAACAGCGGGGTCGACATCCGCGGGACATGGATCGCATCCGTCGAGGTACGCGTCCCTGTCCTCGTTCCCGTCCAGCAACACATCCCAGCACCCGTCTGGACCGCCGATTGCAGCGTCGACCTCGGCGCTGTTGAGCCTGAACACCCCCTCACAGCCAACGACCGCGAGCAGACCGAGCACCGCGTAGCGTCTCACCGGCATCAGTGTACGTTCTTGACCGTGCGATTGCTATTCTGCGGTTCCGGCTGGCACACGATCGTCACTCACATCGCTGCGCGGCTGCCCCACAGCTCCTCGATCCAGATCTGGGATCGGCGTGTAGCGCTCGATCAAGCCGTCGCCGACGCCGACGTGATCCTGCCGTCGAACGGCCGCGTCGACGCCGCCGTGATCGCCGCCGCCACCCGGGTTCGCTTGATCCAGCAGCCGGCTGCCGGCACCGACGGAATCGATCGCGAGGCAGCGATGGCGCGAGGGATCCCTGTCTGTAACGCGCCTGGAACAAATCACGTCTCGGTCGCCGAGGCCGCGCTGTTCCTCCTCCTGTCGCTCGCCCGTCGGGCGCCGGTCGCGCAGCGGATGCTCGTAGCACGCGTGATCGGAGAGCCACTCGGCATCGAGCTCGCGGGTAAGACGCTCGGCATCATTGGCCTCGGCCGCTCGGGGACGACTCTCGCCGAGCGCGCGCGGGCCCTCGGGATGACCGTGGTCTCTCTCGTGCGCGGCGCGAGCGCGGAGGATCGCCGCGCCTTCTTTGCCGCGAGCGATGCGGTCAGCATCCACTGCCCGCTGACGCCCGAGACTCGCGGGATGGTCGACGCGACGGCGTTCGCCGCGCTTCGCCCCGGAGCCTTCGTCATCAATGTCTCGCGCGGTGACGTGATCGATCGAGCCGCGCTCGTCACGGCGCTCGCTGCTGGTCGCCTCGGCGGCGTCGGCCTCGACGTTCACTGGTCCGAGCCGCCCGACATGAGCGATCCGCTCTACCTCGACCCGCGCGTCGTCGCCCTGCCCCACGTCGCCGGCTCGACCGAGGAAGCCTACGCGCGGATCGTCGACGTCGTCATCGACAACCTCGGCCGCCTCGAGCGCGGCGAGTCTCTGCTCCATCGCGTCGTCTAGTGTATCGGCCGACCTGTCCGCGGCATCTATAGGCTTGTAGGTTCTCCCATATGTTCGCTGCGACCATGCGACGCGCTGCCGCATCCAAGCTCCGAGAAGCATCATGAGCTGGTTTGTCCGTTACGCGCGCTCCTCGATCGGCGCGAAGCACGTCATGGCCGTGACCGGCCTGTTGCTGCTGCTGTTCACGATCGTCCACATGATCGGCCACCTCCAGATGTTCGGCGGGCCGGACATGTACAACACGTACGCGCACTTCCTGCAGAGCCTGTGGGAGGTCAAGTGGCCCGTCCGTGCGGGGCTGCTCGCGCTGGTGATCGTCCACATCGTGGTCGCGATCGGTCTCGTCTCGCGCAACCGCGCGGCGCGCCCCGTCAGGTACGCGAGGTTCAAGCCCGCCCTGTCGTCGGCGGTCGGCCGCTCGATGGCGTGGACCGGGCTCGCGGTTGCTGCGTTCATCGCGTTCCACATCCTCCACTTCACCGTCGGTCAGGTGCAGCCCGATGCGTTCCACCTGCTCGACGCAACGGGCAAGCGCTACGACGCGTACCGGATGTTCGTGCACGGCTTCCAGCAGCCGACGATCTTCCTGATCTACCTCGGCGGCATGGCGCTGCTCGCGATGCACCTCGGCCACGGCGCCTCGAGCTGGGCGCAGTCGCTCGGCTGGCGGCACCCGAAATATCCACTCGATCGCGTCGGCACCGTGACCTCGATCGTGCTGTTCGCGGGCTACATGCTGCCGCCGACCGCGGTGCTCGCTGGAGTGATCCGATGAAGCTCGACGCACGAATTCCGCACGGCCCGATCGAGCAGAAGTGGGCGACCAGCAAGTTCGAGATGAAGCTGGTGAACCCGGCAAACAAGCGCAAGTACAAGGTGATCGTCGTCGGCTCCGGGCTCGCGGGTGGCGCAGCCGCCTCGACGCTCGCCGAGCTCGGTTACGACGTCGCCTGCTTCTGCTTCCAGGACTCGCCGCGCCGCGCCCACTCGATCGCGGCGCAGGGTGGCATCAACGCCGCGAAGAACTACCAGAACGACGGCGACTCGATCCATCGCCTGTTCTACGACACCGTCAAGGGCGGCGACTTCCGCGCGCGCGAAGCCAATGTCCACCGCCTCGCCGAGGTCTCGGTCGACATCATCGATCAGTGCGCCGCGATGGGTGTCCCGTTCGCACGCGAGTACGGCGGAACGCTGGCGAACCGCAGCTTCGGTGGCGCGCAGGTCTCGCGCACGTTCTACGCGCGGGGCCAGACCGGCCAGCAGCTCCTGCTGGGCGTGTACTCCGCGCTCGAGCGGCAGATCGGTGCGGGCAAGGTCACGATGTTCTCACGCTCCGAGATGCTCGACGTCGTCGTCGACAACGGCCGGGCCGTCGGCATCGTTGCCCGCGATCTCGTCACCGGCACGATCACGTCCCACTCCGCGCACGCCGTGGTCCTCGCGACCGGCGGGTACGGCAACGCGTTCTACTTGTCGACGAACGCGAAGGGCTGCAACGTCACGTCGACGTTTCGCGCATACAAGCGCGGCGCAGGCTTCGCGAACCCGTGCTTCACGCAGATCCATCCCACCTGCATCCCGGTCTCCGGCGACTACCAGAGCAAGCTGACGCTGATGTCGGAGTCGCTCCGCAACGATGGCCGCGTATGGGTGCCACTGCGCAAGGAAGACGTCGCGGTCCACCCCGACTCGATCTCCGACGAAAAGCGCGACTACTACCTCGAGCGGAAGTATCCGAGCTTCGGGAATCTCTCGCCGCGCGACATCGCGAGCCGCGCAGCGAAGGAAGTCTGCGACGAAGGCCGCGGCGTAGGGCCAGGCGGTCGCGGCGTGTACCTCGACTTCCGCGACGCGATCAAACGCGACGGCGAGGACACGATCCGGGAGAAGTACGGAAACCTGTTCGACATGTACGAACGGATCACCGGCGAGAACCCGTATCACGTACCGATGCGGATCTATCCCGCGGTCCACTACACGATGGGCGGGCTGTGGGTCGACTACCACCTGATGACGACGATCCCGGGCCTGTTCTGCCTCGGTGAGGCGAACTTCTCCGACCACGGCGCGAATCGCCTCGGTGCCTCGGCACTGATGCAGGGCCTCGCAGACGGATACTTCATCATCTCGTACACGCTCGGTCACTACCTCGCTGGCGTCGCCGCGAAGGAGCTCGCCGATCCGTCCTCCGCCGCGTTCCGGACGATCGAACGCGAGGTCGTCGCGAAGCTCGAGCGGCTGATCAACGTCCGCGGCAAGGTGTCGATCGGCACGTTCCACAAGGAGCTCGGCACCCTGATGTGGGAGCACTGCGGGATGGCACGCAGCAAGGAGTCGCTGACGGCGGCCCTCGCGAAGCTGCCCGAGCTGCGCGAGCGCTTCTGGAAGGACGTCACCGTCCTCGGTGACCGCGACTCGTTCAACCAGTCACTCGAGAAGGCTGGCCGCGTCGCCGACTTCCTCGAGTTCGCGGAGCTGATGTGCAAGGACGCGCTCGCCCGCGAGGAGAGCTGCGGCGGTCACTTCCGCGTCGAGCACCAGGTTGACGGCGAGGCGAAGCGCGACGACGCGAAGTTCTGTCATGCCGCGGTGTGGGAGCACGCCGGTGACGGCAACGCGCCGATCCGCAACATCGAGCCACTCGTCTTCGACAACGTCAAGCTCGCCACCCGGAGCTACAAGTAGTGCCGGACCTCGATCTCACGCTCCACGTCTGGCGCCAGAAGGACCGCAAGGCCCCCGGCAAGCTCGTCACCTACAAGCTGAAGGGCGTGTCGACGCACGCCTCGTTCCTCGAGATGCTCGACCTCCTCAACGAGCAGCTCTCCGATCAGGGCGAGGAGCCGATCGCGTTCGACCACGACTGCCGCGAGGGCATCTGCGGCAGTTGCTCGCTGATGATCAACGGCCGGCCTCATGGCGGGCGCAAGGGAACGACGGCGTGCCAGCTCCACATGCGCACGTTCAAGAACCGTGACGAGATCTGGATCGAGCCGTGGCGCGCCCACGCGTTCCCGGTGATCAAGGATCTCGTCGTCGATCGCACGCCGTTCGATCGCGTGATCGCAGCCGGCGGCTTCATCACCGCGAACTGCGGCTCGGCACCTGACGCGAACGCGCTGCCGGTGCCGAAGGACAGCGCGGACCACTCGATGGATGCCGCCGCTTGCATCGGGTGCGGCGCGTGCGTTGCCGCATGCCCGAACGGTTCGGCGATGCTGTTCGTCGCCGCGAAGCTCTCGCACCTGCACCATCTCCCGCAGGGCCAGCCGGAGCGGCTGTTCCGCACGCAGGCGATGGTGACCGCGATGGATGCGGCCGGCTTTGGCAACTGCTCGAACCACTACGAGTGCGAGGCAGCCTGTCCCAAGGACATCAAGCGCGACGTGATCGCCGAGCTCAATCGCGACTACGCGAAGGCGATGCTCGTCAGCCGCGACCGCGTCGACAAGGCCGACGGCGCTGGCTGACCAGTACCTCCAGGTGCCGGCTGCCGTGATCGCCGGATCCTCGAGAGACCGCGACCGCTGCTCTCGCGCATGGGTTCCACGGACTTGTCACAGCTCGCTGCGGCTACCTCGGCGTTCGCTGCGCACGATGCTAGTCGACACGTGCGACGGCGCCGGGGCTCGCGACGTGGTCGATCGTATGGAGCAGGAGCTGGAGTGAATCCGTCGGGCGCAGGCCGACGCGGGTGTTGCCGGCGTCGGACAGCCAGTAGAACCGCCGCTCCCACGGATACTCCGCCGCACGCGCGACGATCGCGACCTTGTTCGCGCCGGACTTCTTCGCGTCGGAGAGGATGCCCTTGACCTGGGCGAGCGTCAGCTCGGGCCGCAGGTGCAACGTGATCGTGTCGCTCTCGGCACGCAGCTCCTCGAGCGCCTCGATGCGCTCGGCGCCGATGTAGCGCTGACCACCAATCACGACCTCGCCGAGCGCGTTGATCTCTGCCTCGCGCCACAGCGCGCTCGGGTCGGTCAGGTTCGCGCCGGTCTCGGCGGCATTGCCGGCGATCGGCCAGTTGTCGGGATGGGAGCGAAGCTCGATGTCATGCAGGTAGGCGTGCGCGGCGCGATCGATCTGCTCCCACGCGCGAACGGCTTCGTGCCAGCCCGGGTCGGAGCTGCACATCGTGCAGTCGGCGACGGCATTGCGGACGCGCTCCATCGCGCGCCGCGCGGCGACCGTCGCGACGACGGCACCCTGATGTTCGGGAACGACCTGCTTGCAGTCACCCGCGAGCGGGCCACCGCACAGACGCTGCAGATACGCGCGTGCATCCTCGCCTTGCTGGGGCTGGAGGAGCGCGGCCTTCGCGTCGCGCTGGATCAGCACGGCATCCGCTTCGATCGGTGGCGACAACAGCGTGGGCCACACGGTGAGGGCCAGCGCATCGACCTGCTCGGCCATCGGCTTCGCCTGCACGCTCTTCACGGGTGGCAGCGCGAGCACGACCAGCTTGAGCTCGGCCTCCTCGGCGACGGTTCGATCCATCCCCGAGCGCAGCTCGAGCACGGTCTGCGCGAGCTCGGCGTACGCTGTCGTCGTGCGGCCACCCGCGACGAACTGATCGACCGCGACGCTCAGCGCCTTGCGGTTGTACTCCGTCGAGTCACTCGGCTTGACCTGGACCGCCGGCCGCTCGCACGCGGCGAGCAGGACGAGCGCGAGGGTCAGGCGAGAGGTCATCACGGTATACGAGCTACGTAGCAAGTCGGATGCCCGCGCCGGTGACGCAAGCGCTCAGCTGATCGTCGTCGACACCAGGGCCGAGTGCAACCAGGCGTCCCTCCTCGAAGTCTGGTGCGGAAACGACCTCGCTCGACACCCGGAGGCCGACGCGGTGCACCGCGGTCCACTGCGCTCCATCGTCACCACGCCGCGCATCGACCGCTCGCAGGATCCCCTTGATCCTCACGTAGTTGTCCGGCAGATCGCCGAGCCGATCCTCGAGCTCCTCGAGATCGACCACCCCGTGTACGGGGACCCAGACGCTGTCGATTCCATGTGCAGCTTTGACGTCGGGATGCCGACAGTTCTCGTCGTGAACGTGCGGAGTTACCTCACCGTTCGGGTGGGCGATGGGTGGATCTGCCAGCACACCCTCGAGCCACGCAGCGTGCTCGTCGGTGGTGCCGCGACGGACCAGCGCGCGTGGGGCGAGCGAACGCACAGCAGCGATCGCGGCATCGGTGTCGTGGTCCCCTGCGATTTCCGCCTTGGTGACGAGCACGACATCGGCATAGGCGACCTGGCTGTCGACCGACGCCGACACCGCGCGCGAGAGCACGAACTGCGTGGCGTCGACGAGGGTCACCACGGCCGCGAGACGCACGCGCGATGCGACTGGCTCGCGACGGACGGCCCACGCGATCGGCAGCGGCTCGGCGACCCCCGTGGTCTCGAGGACGATCGCCGACAGGGGCCGAGAATCGACGAGCTCGATCAGCGTCTTGTCGAGCTCGTCGCCGAGCACGCAGCACACGCATCCACCCGGCAGCTCGATCTGCTTCGCGTCCGCACCGCCGACCAGCGCACCATCGATGCCAACGGCACCGAGCTCGTTGACGATCACACCGAGCTTGGTCGACTCGTTGCGAGCCGCGCGGCGCGCGAGGATCCGATTGACGAGCGTGGTCTTCCCGCTGCCAAGAAATCCCGTGACGACAACCAGCGGCACCACGCCGCGAGCGTACCTCAGCGCTACGCGGCTGGCTTCTCGACGATGACGACCTTCCGCTTGCCGGCGGCCGACAGCGGGATGTCGTCGACGTATTCGACGTTGAAGGGCGTGGCCGGCAGGTACTTGGCAGCAAACGCTTGGACCTTGTGGAGCTCTGGTTCCGGGAGCCGGTCACCGACGTTCGGAACGACCTTCATCACGACGCTGCCATCGAGCTTCTGGATCACCTGGAACTTGCGAGCGACGTGGCTCATCACGCCAAACAGGATATTGAACACGAGCCCACCGACGGCGTTGCCATGACCGTCGCGCAGCGTGTCGGTGACGCGCCCTTCGATCGGACCGATCCGATCGAGACCACGACCACAGCGGCACGGCTCGTACTCGCGAGCGACCGCGAGGTCACCGGTGATGTAGCGGATCATGGGGCACGCGAGGTTGTGCAGATCGGTGATCGCGACCTCGCCGGTCTCGCCTGGGTTCGCGGTCCGCACGGTGCCATCGGCCTCGCGCACGACCAGCTCGGTGACCATCGTCTCCATCGACGTGTGCATCCCATCGTGGACCTCGCACTCGGAGCCGATCAACATCACCTCGCGGCAGCCGTAGGTCTCGAACACGGGTCCGAACGCCTCTTCGATGATCTGGCGATCGTGCGGCCACAGGCGCTCTGCACCGACCAGCACCGGGAACGACTTCCACGTGCGGAGCTTGTGCTCGTTGACGAACTTCGCGAGGGCCGAGGCGCCGGCCGTGTACGCGACCATCACCTGAGGATCGAACTTGCGCAGCTGCTGCACCGACGCCAGCAGCGCCTGCTCGCTCCGCGGCGTGCAGTCGACGTAGAGGTCGCGCTTGATCGCGCGATCGAGCGCGACCTTGCTGCGCTTGACCCAGCTATCGGCCGATGGACCGAAGCCCCAGTAGTGCAGCGCGCGCATAC
This sequence comes from Myxococcales bacterium, assembly GCA_031421915.1. Lineage (GTDB taxonomy): Bacteria > Myxococcota_A > Polyangia > Haliangiales > Haliangiaceae > JABFXX01. The sequence goes on from JANOPP010000304.1 coordinate 28,787, forward strand.
CGATGCGGTACCCGGACCAGCCGTAGCCACGCCAGCGCGTCGCATCGCGCCAGTGCCGCGACTCGGCGTTGTACTTCACGACCACGGGCTGCCCGGTCGTGCCGCTGGTCGACTTCTGGATGACCCATTTCGGCGGAGCCGCCGCCGTGCGTGCATCGAAGGACGTCCTCACGGTGTCGCGATCGAGTAGCGGGAGCTTGCCGAGCGCGTCCACCGAATCGAAGTCCTGGGGGCGCAGTCCGCGTTGATCGAGCAGCTCGCGGTAGTAGGACGTGTGGAGGTACGCGTGACGGATCAACCGACGGAGAAAGCCCGATTGGAGATCGTGGAGCGCAGGTCGACTCCAGCGCTCGGTCCCTTCCAGGTAGCGGAGCAGTGGCACCGTGGGTCGACCGCGCACCGCTTCGAATGCGGGGAACAGTGCTTTCGCCAGGAGCGGTCCGTAGAGATCCAGCACGGTGATTTGGGACTACGATGCACGGTGCGTGCTAGGCCGACTTCGAAAGAAAAATCTTCAATACTGGGTACGTGACTACGTAAAGCACGTGATTCGCCGTGCGCGAGCGCCACAGCCGAGCGGTCCACGCCACGTTCTGTTCGCGCTCTGTGATCACTACGAGCCCCTGTGGCACGGCGCTCCCGACGACGTGGGGATCGCCCGCGTCGATGCCTGGGCCGACCACTATCCCGCGCTGGGCGCGTTTCGCGACAGCAACGGGCGGCCGCCACGCCACGGGTGGTTCTTCCCTGGCGAGGAGTATCGCCCGCACTTCCTCGATCAGCTCGCCGAGCTCGCGCGCGCCGGGTTCGGTGAAGTCGAGTTCCATCTCCATCACGATGGCGACACGTCGGATTCACTCGCGCCGCGCATCGCCGAGCATCTGCAGACGTTCTCCGAGCATGGTCACCTCTCGCGCGAGGGCAGCGCGTTTCGCTGGGCGTTCATCCACGGCAACTGGAGCCTCGCGAACGGTCGCCCCGACGGAAAGTGGTGCGGCGTCGATGACGAGCTCCCGATGCTCCACGAGCTCGGCTGCTACGTCGATCTGACTTTTCCGTCCGCTCCCGATCCGTGTCAGCCCGACAAGGTCAACCAGATCTACTGGCCCGTGGGAGATCTCACCAAGCGACGCTGCTACGAGCATGGCGAGCGCGCGAAGGTCGGCACGTTCCACGACGATCGCTTGCTGATGATCACGGGCCCGCTCGCGATCGCGCGCAAGGGCTCGCGCGGCATCCGGATCGAGAACGGCGCGATCACCGGGGACGACCCACCGAACGCCGAACGTGTCGCGACCTGGATCAAGCAGGGCATTCACATCGAGGGGCGTCCCGAGTGGGTGTTCGTCAAGGTCCACACGCATGGCGCGATCGAGAGCGCCGCGAAGTCACTGCTCGGCGACGGTGGTCATGCACTGCATCGCGCACTCCGCGCGCATGTGATCGACGTCGGCGACTCGCTCCACTACGTGACCGCGCGCGAGTTTTTAACCGTCGCGCGCGCCGCGATGGACGGCAAGCTAGGTGATCCGAGCGGCTACTTCGACTACG
>JANOPP010000305.1:0-4361 GCA_031421915.1 Myxococcales bacterium
CGTGTGCCGTGACCGATGGAGGTCTCTGGCATGGCAAGCGGCGCCGGCGGAATGAGCTCGCGCCCGTACCAGACGGCTCCGAGCAGTGCGCCCGACATTCCCACCGTGAGCAGCACGCCCTGCGGTGACAGCACCTGGCGCACGGAGAACGAGAGCAGCGCGACCGAGGTCGGCGTCGCGAGCGCGGCGATCACGAGGCCCGTCAGGTGATCGAACCCAGCGACGAGTGGCAAGAGGACGTTGAGCACGCCGAACATCGCGAGCCCGTACATGGCGGACGCGAGCCAGCGTCGCTCCATGATGAAGTTATCGAACACGAGATCCATCGTCGACACCACGGCGCAGATCAGGAGGAGCGGCGCGATCCACCAGTTCCACGACGACAGCGACCACGTCGCGCTCGACGCATAGAGCGGCGTCAGGAAGAAGAACATCTGCTGATAGAACTGTTTGATCACGTAGTTCGTGACCACGCGGACGCCCTTGCGACCGACGCTCTCTTGCTCCTTGCGATTCGCCGGCCCGACGATGAAGCGCAGCGCGATGAACATGATCAGCCACGACGCGAACAAGGCCATCATCACCTTGTCCGCGTGCGCGAGGCCGGCGCGCGCGAACAGCATCACCCCGATGCCGAACGACAGCGCGAAGAACGAGTGGAACCACCACAACCGGCGCAGGACGCGCTTCAGCGTGCCCGGCGGAGGCGCTGCCTCAACGGCGGGTGCGGCGGCGACGGGTTCCTTGCCCACGTCGTCAGTCTAGCAACCGCGGCACGAGTGCGCCGGCTATGTGCCATGCGAGCCACGCGATCAGTTTCGCGGGCGCAGGTACCAGGCACCCGGCGCGAGCAGCACGGGCTCGGCATCCACGAGCCCACCGACCTTCTCGGGTTCGGTGCCGCGGCGCGGGGTCGATGCCGTGTACCAGCGATGATCGGCAGGCAGCGGCGCGACCACGCCGAATCCCTTCGGAGGCTTGCTCGAGGCGCAGCCCGAGTACCACATGACCTGCGGCGTGGCGCGCGCGATCACGATGCACGGTCGCCCTGCCGCATCCGTGCGGATCGCCCGGCTCGCTGCGACCAGCTCCGCGAGCCCGTGGTGAATCTTGCGATGGATCGGCACGACGGCGGCGAGCATCCCGATCCACAGCACACCGACGGCGAGCCCCGCGACCTCGAGCGCTCGTCCGCGATGCCGCGACGCTGCGAGCGCGCGATCGAAGGCATCGACCCCGAGCACGACGAGCAGCACGATCGCGACGAAGATGAACCGCGCGTTCGCGTGACTGACGAGGCCGATCACGAAGAACTGACCGAGCCCGACGCTCGCGAGGAACTGCGCGCGACGCCGATGCGCGGGCGGTGGCCGGAACACGCTCGCAATGCCGGCGAGCACGAGCGGCGTGACGAGCGCACCGTGATAGACGAGCGGGTTGGAGACCAGATAGATCACGAGGCCGTGGCCGATGTAGCGCCGGCCGGCGACCTCGCTCGACAGCGCGACGATGCCGGTGATCGAGCCGGTCATCCGCTGCGAGTAGATCAGGAACGGGACGAGCAGCACGACGAACACGAGCGCCGTCGCGATCACCGGCCCGGGGCGCCGCGCGATCGAGCGCCGCCACAGCGCAGCTGCGGCGATCGCGAGGATCGCGATCGTCGGAGCGCTGCCGTAGCGGATATGGAACGCCACGGCGAGCACGGGCGCGACCCAGACGAGCCGGTACCGCGGCCCGTCCTCGCGATCGAGCTCGTCGATGACGATCGAGATCGCCACGAGGATGCAGATCGCGGACGGGATGTCGGTCAGGAGCTGCGGTCCGCGCACGACGAACGTGTGTGTGCCCGCGACGACCGCGGCCGCCCACGCGCCACACCACGGTCCGATCCGACGGCCGACCGCGTACACCGCAGGCACCAGCGTCAGTGCGACGAGCATGCTCGGCAGCCGCAGCGCGAGCTCGGAGTCGCCGAGCAGTGCTCCGATCCGCGCGAACGCGACCATGCCGATGGGCCGGTAGAGCCAGCCATCACCGCCGCCTCGCGCGAGCAGCGCATACGCGGCTTCGTCGCCACCGAGCGGGCACGCCATCGCCCAGCCGAGCGCGATGCACGCGCACCACGTCACGAACGAGGCGACAAACAGCCGGCGGGGCGTGAGCACTCCGCGGGTCGAGCAACGGATGTGCCACCGCCGAGCGCGCTCGGCTCCGTTGCCGTCGTGTTCCACGCCTCAGCTTTCAGAATGGCTGTGACATCGGCGTCGCGCGATGTACCGATGTCACACGATCAGGTCGCGCTGGCGATCAGCTCTTTGAACCGCTCGAGGGCGAGCTCGAGACGTGGCATCGCCGGTCCGAACGAGAACCGCAGATGGCGGCGGAACCGCGACACGCGACCACCGCGGCGCTTGCCCGGATCGACGTCGAAAAACTCGCCCGGGACCGTGATCACGTTCTTCTCGAGAGCGGCGCGGAAGAAGCTCATGCCGTCACTGATCGACGGCGGCAGGTTCCTCGCCGACGCCCAGACGTAGAACGTCCCCTCGGGCGGCAGATCGATCTCGAACCCGAGATCGCGGAGGCCGTTCAGCAACTTGTTCCGCTTCTTGCTGAACACGGTGTGGATCGCCTTGGTCTCGGCCATCGCCGCGGTCGGTGCCAGCAGCTCGATCGCCTTGCGCTGCAGCGGTCGTGAACCACCGCCGTCGAGGAACGAGCCCGCCGACACGCAACCCTCGATCACCTTCTTCGGAGCGACGGTCCAGGTGACGCGCCAGCCCGGATAACGCCAGTTCTTCGTCAGGCCATCGAGGATCACGACCGGATCGCGATCGACGTCCTCGACATAGCGCGCGGCCGTCTCGATCGCGCCGTTCGCGACGAGATCCGGACGCCAGATGTAGTGCGAGTAGAACTCGTCGAAGATCAGCGCGCAGTCGAGCTCGCGACCCGCGGCGACCCACTCCGACAGGTCACGACCGCCGATCACCTTGCCGGTCGGGTTCGCCGGGTTGCTCGCGAGGATCGCGGCGAGGCCGCGCCCCAGGATTTCGCGCCGCAGATCCGCGCCCGAGAACGCGTACCCGCGCTCTGGCTCGAGGAGGATCGGGATCGGCGAGAACAACCGGAACACGCCGAGCAGCTCCTCGTACGCCGTGTAGTCCGGCAAGAAGTGACCGAGGTTGATGTTGCCGAGCGACGCGGCAACCCGCGTCAGCGCCGAGCGCCCGCCACCCGACACCGCGACGTTCTCCGCGCTGTACTTGCTGCCCATGCCGCGGCGGAACAGGTCGTTGTAGTAGCTCGCGATCGCCTCGCGCAGCTCCCACAGACCCGCGACCGGCGCGTACTCGTGATCTCCGTCGAGAACCGGCAGCTCCGAGATCCGCGGAGGCGCCCCCGGCAATGCCTCGGCCTCGGGCATACCCTGCCCGAGGTTGCACCAGTCATCTGACGACGGCGAATAGCCGCGGCGCTGCGCCTCGGTCGTGACGAAGATGACGCCCGTGCGCGGCACCTCGCGGAACGCCTGAAACGTGGGCGCGTCGCCCGGCGTCTGCGGTCCAGTGCCGGTCTTCGCGCGCGGGAACTGCGTCATGGCCCGACCCTATCGCCGCCCGCGCGCGGGCGCCAGGATCGGTCGGCCGTGGTAGCGTCATGCCGTGTCTGTCTGGACAGGATTACCGGGCCAAGAGCGCGTCGTCGCTCAGCTTCAGCGCGCGATCGAGCGCGACCGGGTCCCCCACGCCTACCTGTTCTCCGGCCCGCGCGGCGCGCCCATGTACGACGCCGCGATCGCGCTTGCGATGGCCATGTCCTGCCTGCGCTCCCGAGGTGTTGGATGCGGCGAGTGCGACGCGTGCGCGAAGATCGCGTCGGGTATCCACCCCGACGTCGTCACACTCGCGCGCGAAGGCGCCGCCCAGATCATCCCGATCGAGAACATCCGCAACCAGGTGATCGCGCGCATGGGATCGTCGCCTCACGAGGGCGAAGTCCGCGTGTTCATCGTCGAGGAAGCGACCTCGCTCGCCCCGCCCGCTGCCAACGCGCTGCTCAAGACCCTCGAGGAACCGCCCGCACGGACGCTGTTCGTACTGTGCACCACCGCCCCCGAGCAGCTCCTCCCCACGATCCGCAGCCGCTGCCAGCGCGTTCGCTTCGCCGGTGGTAACGCCGTCGCGTCCGACGCCGAGCCCACGAAGCTCGAGCGGATCGCCGCGCTCGGCGCCGAGCTCGCCAAGGATCGCCACGAGCCCTCCCTCCCCGTTCGCATCGCCGAGGCCAAGGGCGACACCGGCCCCGTCCTGATTGCAGCAGCGCAGACGCTCCACAAGCACGCGCAGTCCGCCGCC
>JANOPP010000306.1:0-3285 GCA_031421915.1 Myxococcales bacterium
GGCGTGTCGTTCGACGAGGCGACGGCCGGACATCATGCGCTGCACGAGGCTCATCGGTTCGTGCTCGAGGCGTTCGCGGCAGGTGAACGCTCCGCGGTCGTCGCAGCGCTCACGCGCCACGACACCGTTCTCGAGTCCCACCTCGAGCTCGAGGAGGACCTCGTGATCCCTCTCTTGCTCGGGCTCTCCCCCGCCGAGTTCGACGAGTACACCCACTCCTCGATCGCGTGGTTGCTCCGGGATTAGTTGACGTTGACGCCGACGCCGAGCGTACCGAACGCACTCGATGTCGACACGGTCGCGTCGAACCGCACGTCGAGTACAAACGATCCGGCGCGGAGCACGGCGAAGCTCGCGCCGGCGATGCCCCCCGGTGCGAGCGCTGCGTTGCCGGGCTCGGGGTCCGTATCGATGACCATCGCCGGGCCGGCGCGGACGTTGAAGCGCGCGGTCGGCCAGTACTGCGCGGCGAGGCCCCACGAGTGGCCCTGCACGAAGTCATCGCCCTGCTTGCCGTTGACGAACGCGTAGGCGCCGACGAGAGCCACCTGCGCGGTGAGCATCCCGCCGATGTACACGCCGAGGGATGGCATCGGGGTCGATGCGTCGTCGAGGCGACCGGCGCCGCCGTGGAGGCCGAACACGATGCCCGTGTGCGCGTTGTGGCCGTCGGGGATCCCGGCGGACAGCCAGCCACTGTCGAACGCGAGAACGGTGCCGTTCGGATCGAAGACGGCCGACGCGATGTCGTACTCGACCGCGGTCACGGTTCCCGGGTCGAGCTCCGCGTTGATGTCGACGCTGGTCGACGTGACGTCGAGCGAGAACCCGCCACTCGGGAGGTCGACCACGGTGTGACCGCGATGGGTCCAGCGCGCGAGCGTGGTGCCATCGGGCTGGGTCGTGACGACGCGAGGTGTGCCGAGGCGCGCCTCGAGATCGACGCGTGCGTGGCCCCGCCACGCGAGGTTGATGTCGCGTGCGGCACGCGAGCCCGTGTAGCAGCCCGTGCTGGCGACGATGCACGCGAGCGTCATGAGATGTAGGCGCATCCGGTTCCCCCGCCATCGTACGTGCACCCGTGGTGCCGTCGCCATCCCTGCGAAAGATCGCGGGGGGAGTATCCACGGCTTCACATCAGGCCGGGCCGGCGTTGCTCAGAGCCCGTTGACCTCGCGGTTGCGCGCTGCTTCGTCCTCGAGAGCCGTGGCGGCGGCCTCGTCGCCGTCTGCGCGGAGCACCTCCGCCCGTGCATCGATGGCATCGAGGAAGTCGGTGAGCTCGCCGGGCTGCGCGATGTTGAAGACCTCGTAGTCGCGCCAGTGGAAGAAGTCGGTCGGCTCGTGGAACGGGATGCCAAGGTTCTCGGCGAGCAGGCGATCGGAGTTCGAGAAGTCGTCAGCAGGGCGCCCGTCGGGATGCGGACCGTCGACGTTCTTCTTGTAGCCAGAGTCGCCGACCATGAACGACGCGGCGTAGTCGATGCCCTCGCCGCACTTGGCCGTGATCTTGTCGTCGAGGAGCTCCGCCATGCCGGTCTTCGGCTTGCGGAAGTCGTCGTTCTTCTCGGCGAAGTCGAAGTAGTGAACCGGTGCACCGAGCTTGCGCAGCTTGGAGATCGCGAGGGCGAGAGCCTTCTCGGCGGTCGCGAGCGTCTGGTGCCCCGCGCTGATGCCACCCTGGTTGGAGACGACGGCGATCAGGAAGCCCTCGCCTGCGAGGCGCTTGATCTCCTTCGCGGCGAACGGGAGGACGTTGACGTCGGTCGCGCTATCGGCGGTCACCGCGCCTGACTTCGAGACGCGAATCGTCGAGTCCGCATCGAAGAACGCGACCTTCTTGAGAGCGGTTCCGGGCGCGCACTTGATCGCGCTCGTGGTCCGACGCTTCTTGACGATCGAGATGCCGTCGGCCTTCCCGTCGCCGTCGACGTCGAGGTCGTCGGTCGCCTCCTCGGGGATGGCGCAGGCGACCAGCGAGAGGCCCAGGGCAACGAACGCGGCGACGGACGGGGTCATGCGGGTCATGGTCAACCGGATGTGCTTGAGCACGGTTGATGCCAGGAGGACTGGGAGCCAACCCGTCGCAATCCCATACGGGATCGGCGGGGTGGCGGACCGGCTGGCCGGCGAACTGGGTTGCTGGGTGGGCAGAACGGCGCATGGCCGAACCTCTCGCTTGACCCGCACCCTCGCGATGGGCTCAATCGGGGGATGCCTCGCTCGTTCGTCGTGATCGCCGCCCTCCTCGCTGCGTGCGGGGGCGAGGACGAGGCCTCGTTCGCGCTGGCGATCGAGTCACCCGCGCCCGGCACGGAAGTCTCGCGCGACAGCCTCGACGCGATCGGCGCGCTCGTCGCATCGGTTCCCGTGGAGGTCGGCGTCGTCGGGATGCCCGCCCGCATCGCGCTCTCGATCGGGGATGCGCAGCTCGGCGACTTCGATGTCGAGGGCAACGCGCTGACGACGATCGCCGCCCCCGGCCCTGCCACGTTGACGGCGACCGCGTACGACGCAGACGGACTCGTACTCGCGAGTGCTTCGGTCGACATCACGATCGTCGACCCCACGGTCGCCGATTGCCACGCGTGGCTCGACCTCTACAAGGTCGGCTACACGGTCGGTCCCGTGCGCAACGGCGTGATGGATCCGGTGACCGCGATGATGCCGATCAACGGCGTCGCGTTCCGCAGCGGCGGCGCCGCGCGCACGACGATGTTCGGCGACTGCAGTCTGATCAAGTCACTCGCCGAGGCCGCGGCAAGCTGGCGCTCGCGCAAGATCGTCGAGGTCACCGACCTCGGCGTCTACAACTACCGTTGCATCAACAACTCGGGCACGCCACCGAACTGCACGATCGGGTTGTCCGAACACTCGTTTGGTAACGCGATCGATCTCGCGAGCTTCAAGGACAGCGACGGGACGACCTACTCGGTCAAGGACGACTGGGTGATCGACCCATCGCCGTACAAGACCTGCATGGATCCGACGGTGCCCGGCAAGGACGCGTTCATGCACGCGATGATCTGCGAGATCAAGGCGCGCGGGATCTGGAACATCGTCCTGACGCCGAACTACAACTCGCTCCACCGCGATCACTTCCACGTCGACCTCACGGCCGGCGCGAACACGATCAAGGGTCCGCCCGCTCCCTGACCCGGATCATTCATCACGACGTCGAGCGAGACCGAGCAGCGCGGCGCAGATCGCGGCGCACGCCCGGAAGCGCAGCGAAGCGCGCGGTTGTTCCACGCGCGAGCGAGAACCGGACGTACGTCGCGAGATG
>JANOPP010000307.1:0-5197 GCA_031421915.1 Myxococcales bacterium
GCGAGGCGCGAGGCGCGAGGCGCGAGGCGCGAGGCGCGAGGCGCGAGGCGCGAGGCGCGAGGCGCGAGGCGCGAGGCGCGAGGCGCTCCACGTCAGAACCTTCGCGCCCACGACCCCCATCGTCTCTACCGATACAGGATCGCGATCAAGATCCGCAAGCCCGAACGTGTGTGTCGCTCTTCGACGGCAACGAACAACTTCGACGGTCGTCGATGGTGGCGCGTTTCGCATCAGGCGCGTCTGTTCATGTACGCCGATGCGCGAGGAGTAAGCCGATCACAAACCGGCTGTCGATGAGGCCCGCGAGGTGATCCGTCGCCAGCATGCGCGATCGGTCGAAGCTCGCGACGACCTCGTCGCGCCTACGTCGCGAGCGGCGCGAGGAGATCCTCGACGTCGCGCTCGGTCAGCGCGGCGCCGGCGGAGCCACCGCGATCGAGGATCGCCTCGGCGAGCTTCCGCTTGTGCTTCTGCAGCCCGACCATGCGCTCCTCGACGGAGCTCGCCACGATCAGGTCGTGCACGAACACGGGCTTGGTCTGGCCGATGCGGTGGGCGCGATCGGTCGCCTGCGCCTGTGCGGCTGGGTTCCACCACGGATCGTAGTGGATGACCGTGTCGGCACCGACGAGGTTGAGCCCTGCCCCACCTGCCTTGAGAGAGATCAAGAAGACATCGGCGCGGCCGTTCTGGAACGCGTCGATCGGCTTCTGGCGATCCGGCGTGTTGCCCGTCAGCGTGACGTGGCCAATGCCGCGCGCGAGGAGGCCCTCGGAGACGAGGCCGAGCATGCGCGCGAACTGCGAGAACACGAGGATCCGGCGGCCGGCCCCGAGCGACTCGGTGACGAGCTCCATCAGCGAATCGAACTTCGCGCTGCCCTCGACGCCGCGGGCGGCCTCGCCGGAGACGAGGCGCGGATCGCAGCAGACCTGGCGGAGCTTGAGGAGCGCGTCGAGGATCGCGATCGTCGAGCCTGCGAGGCCGCGCTGCTTGATGTGGTTGCGAACGTCCGCGTGTGCGGAGACGCGGATGGACTCGTAGAGCTCGCGCTGCGGGCCGGTGAGCTCGACGGAGCGCACCAGCATCGTCTTCGCCGGGAGCTCGGGCGCGACCGCGTCCTTGGTCCGGCGAAGGATGTACGGGCGCACGCGATCGCGGAGAGCCTCGAGCTGGGTGCGCGAGCCGTTGTTCTCGATCGGCTGGCGGAACTGGACGTGGAACTCCTCGCGGCCGCCGAGGAGGCCCGGCATCAGGAAGTCGAACAGCGACCACAGCTCGCCGAGGTGATTTTCGATCGGCGTGCCCGAGAGGCAGACGCGGTTGCGGGCGTCGAGCTTACGCGCGGCCTCGGCCGCCTGTGCGTCGTGGTTCTTGATCGCGTGCGCCTCGTCGAGGACGAGGAGGTGCAGCGGGATCGCCGCGAGCTCGTCGCGGTCGCGCGACCAGCGGGTACGTCGTGATCACGACGTCGTGGGTGTGCAGGGTGCCGAGCCGCTCACCGCGATCGGGGCCGTGGTGCACGGCGACGGTGAGCGTCGGCGCGAACCGCTCGAGCTCGCGCTTCCAGTTCCCGACGAGGCTCGTCAGCGTGACGATCATCGCGGGGCGATCGAGGCGACCCGCCTCCTTCTCGATCAGGATGTGCGCGATCGTCTGCAGCGTCTTGCCGAGGCCCATGTCGTCGGCGAGCACACCGCCCGCCGAGTGGGTGCGCAGGTGCTGGAGCCACGCGACACCCTCGCGCTGATAGGGACGGAGATCCGCGCGAAGTCCCTCGGGCGCGACGACCTGGGCCTGCGTGCGCGGACCCATCGCGATCGCGTAGGCCTGCTCGCGAAGCTTGGTGTCACCGACCCAGCGCAGCGGGCGGGAGCCATCGTGCAGCGTCGCGCACAGCTCCGCGATCAGCGGCGCGCGGATCGCGGGAGCGCCGGCCTTGGGGCCATTGCGATACAGCTCGAGGAGCACCTTGGACAGGAGCTTGAGCCGCGCGGGTGGGATCGGGAGCCAGCGCGTGTCGTCGACGCGAACCGCGATGCAGCGGCGAGCGGAGCGCGTCAGCGACGAGAGATCGCCGGCAGAGTCGAGCAGCTCGAGGAGGGCGGGAAGCAGATCGATCCGGTGGCCATCGACCTCGACGCCGAGCTCGAGCCCGAACCAGTCCGGGCGCTCGGGATCCGGCAGCGCGGCGGCGTAGAGCGGGATGTCGGTCCCGATCACCTGCCACGGATAGTTCGGCTCGATCTCGACGCGCCAGCCAAGCGCGCGGAGCTGCGGCACCGCGTGCGCACCGAACGCACACAGTGCATGAACGTCGCCGTCGACCGCGAGCACGTAGTCGACGCCGGCCCCCGGCGAGACAGCGCAGTCATCGAGGTGGGCGAGCTCGATCGCCCCGAGGCCCTCGAGCGTGCGGCATGCGGCCCGCTCGGCCTCGCGATCGCGGCCCCCGAGGCGCGGATCGGCGGCGCGGACCTTGCGCCCCTGGTAGTCGAAGTCGAGCCGCACCATCGCGGTCCGCACCTCGTCGCCATGGCGGCTGCCATCGTCGACGAACAAGGTCTCGGCAAACAGGCGAAGGCACGGTACGCAGCGCGCTGGCGCGGCGACACCGGGTGGGGACTGCATCAATGAATTCAGCCTGCCTACCTCGGAGATCCGGCGCCAGTTTTCGGGCGCGCGTCCGGATCACTTCACGAGGTTGACAACCTGATCGCGATCAGCTCGGACTTCCTTGAGCACGCCGCCGCCCTCGATTCTGACGACGCGGTTGCCGCCCTTGAGCCGGATCGACATCGGTGTCTTGCCCGACTTGACGCCATCGATCGTGAAGCTGGTGGGCCGCGGCGCCTGGATCGTCAGCTCGACGCCATCGGGGAGCTCGGTGCCCTGTGCAGACGGCTGCCGCTGCATGAGCATCACGACGAACACGCCGACCATCACGACCAGCGCGATCGCGACGACGAGCATGCCGCCCCTGCCGCGCGGCTTCGGCGGCGGAGCCGTGGCGGCGGCGATCCCCGCGGCACGCGACGCGACCCACGCCGGGTCGACCTCGAGCGGTGCATCGGGCAAGAGCTCGGTGCCGCACGTCGGGCACGGGGTTCCCGGAGCGGGCGTCTCCGCGATCTCCCGACCGCAGCTCGCGCACTTCATCTACTTGAACGCTCGAGCGGGGACAGCGCCGCAGTACAGCGCGTCCGTCGTCTTGACGAGCTTGTGCGCGGCGTCGAACTGGTAGCGATGGACCGTGTGGATCTCCTGGCCGCCGTTGCACGTCTTGCGGGTGCTGTTCGCGGACTGTGTATCGGAGAACCAGACCTTCGCGGCCGCCAGCGTGGCCGGGTCGCTCGTCACCTTGCCGCCGGGGATGTAGAACGCGCCGGTCGTCAGCGCCATCGACAGCTTGTCGGCCTTGAGCACCTTCCGAAACGGCGCCTCGCGCTCCGCGGTGTCCGCCTTGTTCTTCTTCAGCGGATCGTCGCAGTACTTCTTCTGGAGCTGCTCGACGGTGCCGGACCACTTGATCTTCGTCGTCTGGTCGTCACCGAGGATCTCGCGCTCCTGCACCTTCGCGGTCTTCTCGATGCCTGCCTTCAGCAAGGCATCGTAGGTCTCCCTGCAGTTCGAGAACTGGCGCTCGTCGTTCGACGACCCCGAGCCACCGCGCGCCGCGCCGATCGCCCACCTCTCCCAGACCTTGATCTTGGCGACCCGCTCGATGTTCGCGCACACCGGCTTGAGTGAGTCGAGCGAGTGGTCACCGCGCATCAGCTCGGGGTTGTCGTTCGACAGCGGGATCTTGCGCGAGCCCGGCACGCCGGCCTTCGCCGCTGCAGCGAGTGCGCGGGTGCACTTGGCACCCGTCATGTCCCCGGCGTCATCGGCGACGAGCCATGCTCCCTTGTTGTCCTCGCGGTACCAGGCACTGTCGATCGTTCGACGAAGCTCGACGAGGACCTCGAAGTTCGGATCGTTCATCTGGAGATCCTCGGCGTGCGCGGACGCGGCGAGCACCAGGACCATCACGAAGGCCGGCTTGTTCACGGCCAGACCCTATCGCGTCCACAGCTCAGCGGCGAGCTTCAGCGTCGCGGTCGGCGTCCGCTGCCGCAGCGTCGAGCGTCGCGCCGGTGAGCAGCGCACCGATGCCGGCGATCGGCGAGTCCGCCGCGAGCAAGATCTCGCCGAGCAGGGTCGCAGCGACCGAACCGGTGTGGAGCGCGGCGGAGCGGCGCGACCGCGGCGAGTAGCGACCCACGCCGATGTACCAGAGGCCGCCCTCGACCCCGAGCAGCGGCCCGGGCTCGGGATACCGCCACTGCAGCGCGAACTGTTCGCCGGCGACGCGCGCCGCTTCGAGCCGCAGCGACAGTACGGGCGGCGCCGGAACATCGGCCATGAGCATCGGCGACAGCGACGGCATCGTCAGCACGGGCGGCGCCGAGGTCGGCGTCGGCGCCGGATTCACGATCGGATCCGCGGCAGCGGTCCCGAGCGTGACGACGAGCACCGAGGTGATGCGCAGCGCGGTCATGAGTCAATGATGCCCCCGGAGCGGCAACTCGGGTACGCTTTTCACTCGATGTTCACGTCCCGCCTCCTGATGCTCGCCTGCGCCCTCGTGGGCTGCGACGAGCCGGCCGGACCTGTGCCACCGGTTGCCACCACGCCCCTGGGTGAGCCACCTGCCCACGTTGTCGGCGGGTTCACGGCGGCGATCCCGTCGATCACACTCGCGCCGGGCCAGGAACGCCAGCCGTGCTGGGTACTCCCGCTCGTCCCGAATGGACCCTCGCGGATCGTCGGCGGAGCCGTCCTGCGCACCCCGCCCGGCCTGCACCACGGCAACATCACGACGCGCCCCAAGACCGGTGATGGCGTGCGGCCCTGCCCGGCAGGCTCCGGGAACGAGGGCACCGACATCATCAACGGTGGAATGGTGCTGTTCGCGTCATCGACGCAGATCTCCGGCGAGGAGTGGTACCGGTTCCCCGACGGGCACGGCTACCGCGTCAACGAGTCGTACGAGATCGTGGCGCGGATGCACTTTCTCAACCCGACGGATCAGCCGCTCACCGTCGCGCCGACCTACGAGTGGTTCACGATCGACGAGTCCACGCTCGTCAACGAGCTCGGTCCGTTCGTGTGGATGTACAACGACTTCTCGATCCCGCCGCGGGCCGAGCACACG
>JANOPP010000308.1:0-8837 GCA_031421915.1 Myxococcales bacterium
GGCACTGTATCTGCGTGTGACTGGAGGCGGCCGCAGTGGACCGCTACGTAGCGAACGCATGGACGATCTCGTCAGCCTGCTCGAGGCCTACGAAGACATCCCTGCGACCATCGCGTTCGAATCCCCCGCGCGATGGGCAGACGCGCGCAACCTCAAGAAAACGCTAGAGGGCGCGCTCGACTGACTGCCAGCTCTGCTCGACAGCTAGAAGACGAACGTCGCGACCGGAATCGGCAGCTCGCCTGCCTTCTTCGGCATCTCGATGATGTTCCGAGAAGACCGGCGCTCGACCATCTGAATGATCGGCTCCGACTTCCTGGACGCCACCGCCACAGTCTTCTTCGTGCGACTTCCATTACCCTTACGCGCCGCTGGACGCGCCGTCATCACCTTGGATCGCATTCAAACTCCCCCGGAGTCGTGGTGTGTAGAGACTCTACGGATCCGGTGTTTCGACTGTCAATGTAGGCAATCTCATTCCTTTACTAGCAGCCTACATCGAGACTATAACCGCGCGCACTTCACAAGGGAATACGAACGCTTATGGCCGACAAGAGCACCATCGAAGTCACCCATCTCCACGGTCCGGCACTACAGGCTCCTGTCGAACTTGTGGCGTTCGTCTCATTCGGCGACCCGACCAAGGACCCCATTTTCAAATCAGCAGACCACGCCCTCGGTGGCGTGTTGGCTGACGTCGCCCGCTCGGAGAACTTCGAAGGCAAGACCGGCCAGGCGATCACCCTCCACACGCACGGCAAGATCCCGGCGAAGCGCCTGATGGTGGTGGGCGGGGGACCGCGTGGCGAGTTCGCCAATCCCAACGTCCGCGACCTCGCGGCGATTGTCGCGCAGGCCGCGAACAAGGCCGGGGCCGCGACGGTGGGCTTCCTGCTCCCGCACCTCGGCGCGAACCGCGAAGCCGCGCTCGTGCAGATGACCGCCGAAGGCGTGTACCTCGGCACCTACAAGTTCGGCCGCTACATGACCGGCGAGGATCACAAGCGCCCGACGTCGCTCAAGACGTTCGGCGTGATCACGGACCTCAAGGGGAAGAAGCCGACCGCGACCGAGTCCAAGGCGTTCGCGGCCCAGGCCGCGCGTGGCGCCACGATCGCGAGCGCGATCAACCATGCCCGCAACCTGATCAACGAGCCCGCCGCGGTCGTGACGCCGTCGGCGCTCGCTGCCGAGGCGCAGGCGATCGCGAAGAAGCACAAGGGCTCGGTCACCGTGACCATCCTCGATCCGAAGAAGTGCGCCGAGCTCGGCATGGGGATGTTCCTCGCCGTCGGCCAAGGCTCCGAGCAGGAGTCCCGCTTCATCCACATGACGTACAAGCCCGCCAAGAAGCCAAAGAAGAAGGTGTGCTTCATCGGCAAGGGCGTGACGTTCGACTCGGGCGGTTACTCGCTCAAGCCGTCGCAGTCGATGGAGGACATGAAGGTCGACATGTCGGGTGCGGCCGCAGTGATCGCGTCGATGGACGCGATCGCGACGATCGGTTCGGACTTCGAGATCCACGCCGTCGCCGCGTGCTGCGAGAACCTCGTCAGCGGGCGCGCGTACAAGCTCGGCGACGTGCTGACCTCGATGGACGGCACCACGGTCGAGATCAACAACACCGACGCCGAGGGCCGGCTAACACTCGGTGATGCGATCACCTACGCGCGCACGAAGATCCAGCCCGACGAGATGTTCGACTTCGCGACGCTCACCGGCGCGTGCATGGTCGCTCTCGGACCGTACACGGCAGGCGTGATGTCCGACCACGAGTCGCTGCTCCGTGGCTGGATGGCGACGGCAGATCGTACGGGCGAGGACATGTGGCGCCTCCCGCTCAACGGCCGCCTGCGCGAGCAGCTCAAGAGCCCGATCGCGGACATGCGGAACACCGGCGACAGGTTCGGTGGGGCCATCACGGCGGGCCTGTTCCTCAAGACGTTCGCCAAGGACACCCCGTGGGTCCACGTCGACATCGCAGGTCCGGCGTCGCTCACGAGCACGCGGCCGTCGCAGCCCAAGGGCGGCACCGGCTTCGCCGTCGCGACCATCGTCGAGTACGCGACGCGCTAAGTACTGCCGACGCGGCGACTCGAGTGGTCGGCTGACCGCGTCATCGACGAGGGATCCACACGATCCACGCCGATCTCGCGGGCACGTCCGCTGCACTCATCGCCGGGATGCATCCTGGCCGGCTAGTCCCGTGGGCGATCCTCCTCGCGCTAGCACCTGCGTGCGCGAGCAGAGACCCGGCGGTCGCCGACGAGGAGGAGCTGCCCGAGGACGATGGCGAAGACTCGGAGCTGCCCCCTCCCCCGCCCGGCTCGCCCGGCTGTGAGGCCGGCAAGCACGCGTGCGGTGAGCTCTGCATCAGCGACCGGGCGAACGAGCCCGAGGTCGGCTGCGCGCTCGGCTGCGGCACGCCATGCGAGGCCCCCGAGGGCGGAACGCCAGCGTGCAAGACTGACGGAACCTGCGACGTCACCTGCCCCTCGCCGTACGCCAAGCTCGACGGCGCGTGCGTCCTGTCCGCGTGCTCCGATGCCGGCTACGCGTGCGGTTCCATCACCGACGACGGCGGCACCCAGATCTCGTGTGGTTCGTGCTTCGGTACGGTTGGCTGCGGCGCCGAGCACCAGTGCGACATCGCTCGCGATGCGCGCGAGCCGAACAACACGACCGCACAGGCGACCCAGCTCGGAACGTTCGACGACTACGACGACGCGACGATGTGGGTCGACAACCTGTCGATCGACGATCGCGTCGACACCGACTGGTTCAAGCTGCAGATCGTCGACGGCTTCGATGGCGGCAATCCTGATGCGACGATCCAGCTCGCCGACCGCGGGACCCAGCTCGGGTGGCTCGCGTCGAACCACGAGCTCACGGTCTGGTTCAAATGCGACACCGCCGACGCCGGGTCCCGCGTGCGCTGCGGCGAGTGGTACACGACCGCCGACGAGAACGCGCTCACCGATCCGGCGCTCGGAGTCGGCTGTACGGTCAACGCTCAGTACGTCGTTTGGGCGGACATTGCGGCGAGTTGCACGGGGTTGACCGACAGCGGAACGGCGACCATCCGGGTGCGCAAGGCGAGTGCCCCGGAGGGCGATACCTTCGACCTATATGTGGGTGTCGAGTAGCCGATTTTCCTGAAATCTCAGCCAGTTAACCTTCATGGTGGTTTGACAGACCGACCTCGCACTGCTACCGTATGAAGGCTGAGGTTCCACTGTTGATGAAGCAGCAATTCGCGGTCGGTAGCAAAGCCGTATATCCGGTCCACGGGGTGGCAGAGGTGGTGGCGCTGGAGAACCGGGACATCGGCGGTAGCCAGACTCCCGTCTACATCCTCAAGATCATCGATACGGGTCTGAAGATCATGGTGCCCACCGTCAACGCGGGCTCGGTCGGGCTGCGCGACCTGATCACCGCGAAGCAGGTGAAGGAAGTGTTCGAGATCCTGAAGTCGCGTGACATCCCGCGCGACACGCAGACGTGGAACCGGCGCTATCGCGAGTACATGGAGAAGATCAAGACGGGCAGCGTGTTCGAGATCGCCGAGGTCATGCGTGACCTCAGCGTCCTGCGCGCCACCAAGGACCTGTCGTTCGGCGAGCGCAAGATGCTCGACACCGCGCGCGGTCTCCTGATCAAGGAGCTCGCGATCGCCAAGGGTGTCGGCGAAGACAAGCTCGGTGCAGAGGTCGATGCCCTCTTCGCCGTCGCTGCGGCCTAGAGTCCGGTCGAACCGCGCGCGAGCCGGCGACGGCGCGACGCCTTGAGATCGAGGACGACCTTGAGGCCCTGGTGCTTCGCGAGCGCGGTCACCGCGTTGATCATCGGGTCGCCTGCGATCCAGTCGCGACGCACGACATCGAAGCCTGCGCTCTCGAGAGCGTCGCAGATCGAAGTCACCGGGTGCGCGACACTCGCGAACCGAACCTCGGTCGCACCGTCATGGAAGTGCGCGAGCGAGCCTGCCGCGACGCGCTCGGGGTGGAGATCGACGATGCGCACGCGGCCGCCCGCGCGGACCGAGCGCGCGAGCGTCTCGGCGAGGACATCGAGGGCGGGCAGGTGCTCGAGGACGAGGCACAGCAGCGCGAAGTCGAACTGCCGGGTTGGCGTCCACGGCGCCAGCAGATCTGCCTCCACGAACGAGATCCGCGGATCGTAGTAGCGCTGCATCGCGACGTTCAGCATTCCGAGCGACCCGTCGACGCCGCAGTAGCTGCGCGCGCCCTCGCCGATCACGCGTGCGACGTTGCGTCCCGTGCCGCACCCGAGCTCGAGCACGTCCGCGTCGGAGCAGCCGAGCGGCTCGGTCTGGAGCACCCACGATGTCGCCGCGATCAACGGATTGGGCGCGTGGTCGTACGACGCTGCCCAGCGATCGTAGCCGCGGAGCGTGTCGCCAAATCCCAGCTGATGCTCGCTCATCGATTGCACTTCTAGCGTGGTTTCACGATGCACGTCACCGACGAGCGAACAGTTCTGTTGCCGCAAAAGGCCTCGATTGGTTCGGCCTTTCAGGAACAGCAACCGAGGTTACGAGACCTGATCGATCAATAGCGCAGGAACGCCGAACCCCAGGTCAGGCCCGCGCCGAACGCGACGAGGCAGACGAGGTTCCCATCCTTGATCTTGCCGAGCTCGATCGCGTCGTACATGCACATCGGGATCGACGCGGCGGTGGTGTTGCCCCACTTCATGATCGTGTTGTGCACCTTCTCCGGCGGCATGCCGATCATCTGACAGACCATCTGGTTGATCCGCAGATTCGCCTGGTGCGGGATCAACATGTCGACGTCCGCGAGCGTGACGTTGTTCGCGACCATGCCCTCCATGATCGCCTGCGGCATTCGCGTCACCGCGTGCTTGAACACCTTCTTGCCGTTCATCGACGGGAAGTGACCACGCTCGGCCATCGCGGCCTCGGAGATGCGTGGGTTCCGCGCGCTCGCGGGGTACTCCGTCCACAGGATCTCGGCCTCGCTGCCGTCCGCGTGGATGTGCGTCGACAGGATCATGTGCTTGTCGTCCGTCGCGCGGCCGATCACGACGGCGCCGGCGCCATCCCCGAACAGCACGGTGATGTCACGACCCGCGGTCGAGACGTCGAGGCCCGTCGAGTGAACCTCCGAGCCGATGAGGAGGATGTTCTTGAACATGCCGGTGCGGATGTACGCGTCGGCGATCGAGAGTCCGTAGATGAAGCCCGTGCACTGCTGGCGAATGTCGAGGCACGGGATCTCCTTCATCCCGAGCGCGCGCTGCACGAACACGGCGGTGCCGGGGAAGAAGAAGTCCGGCGACAGCGTCGCGTAGATGATGAGGTCGATGTCCTTCGGATCGACCTTCGCGCGCTGCATCGCTTCGATACTCGCCGCCGTCGCGAGCATCGTTCCGGTCTCGCCGTCCTCGACCCAGTGACGCTGCTCGATGCCCGTGCGCTCGACGATCCACTCGTGCGACGTCTCCATCTTGGCGGCGAGGTCGTGGTTGGTGACGATGCGCTTGGGCACCGACATACCGATGCCGAGGATGCGGCTGCGATGGGTCATTGGAGTTGGCTACCACGGCCGCTCCGACCAGAGCGATAGCCTTCGCCAGCGAGCTGTCAGGCGAGCAAGCACCCTTGGGGTGCGAGCAGGTGCGGTGACTCGGCGCGTCACGCGAGGTAGAGTCCGCCGCGATGAACGTGCTCCTGGTCCGGCATGGCGAGACGAACTGGAATCGCGAAGGTCGCTACCAGGGTCGCACGGATATCCCGCTGTCCGAGGACGGCGAGGCGCAGGTCCGCGCTCTCGGGGCACGGCTCGCACACGTTCCGATCGCGCGTGCGATCTCGTCACCGCTGTCGCGTGCGCGGCGCACGGCGGAGGCGATCCTCGCAGGGCGCACCACCCCGCTCGAGCTCGACGATGGCCTGCTCGAGATCTCGCATGGCGAATGGGAGGGTCAGCTCGCGAGCGACCTCGAGCTCTCGCACGCGGAGATGTTCGGCACCTGGCGCACGAACCCCGACCGCAACGTTCCCGCGGGCCCCGGCGCGGAGACGCTCGGCGACGTCGAGGATCGCGCGTGGCCCGTGCTGCTGAAGCTGTGCTCGGGTCTCGGCCCGAACGAGACCGGGCTGATCGCGGCCCACGATGCGGTCAATCGCGCCCTGCTCTGCCGGGTGCTTGGCCTCCCGCTGTCGCGCGTGTGGATGTTCCGTCAGGCACCGGCGACGCTCAATGTCCTGTCGGGCCCGTCGTTCGCCGAGCTCCAGCTCGTTCGCCTCAACGACAGCGAGCACGCTTCGCCGCTGCTGTCCGAGGCACTGCACCGCGCGCTCTGACCGGTCGGAGCCTCAGCGGCCCCAGCTCAATCCCCACGCCGCCGCCGCAGACAGGACGACCACCGTACCGATCGTGAGCAGCGAGACTGCCGATACCGTGTCCCATGGGCCACCGCACTCGCTCCAGCAGTAGCCGAGCCCGACGAGCCCGACGACCAGCACACTGCCTGACACGGCTGCCTTGCCGTTCTCCGACATCGCGCGCTCGTGACCGACGATGACGTGATTGACCTCGCCAGCCGAGCACAGGTGCCGGCGGCTGTCGTCGAGCGGACAGTCGCGAACGATCGCGTCCAGGCGCAGCGAGATCACGCGACCGTTGTAGTCCTCGAGATCGACAACCTGGTCAGGACGCAGCGTCACGCGTGTGCCGCCCCATGCCTCGACCGTGGCGGACTGTCCTGCGCGGAGCTCGGCGCTCACGGCTTCGATCTTCACCGGATCGACCCAGATCGGACGATTCACGCACCCGGCGACGAGCAGGGCCACGAGCGCAGCACGCACGGCTCGCTCAGATATCTAGGTTGCGGACGTTGAGCGCGTTCTCTTCGATGAACTCGCGGCGCGGTTCGACGAGATCGCCCATCAGCTTCGTGAAGATGCCGTCGGCCTCTTCCATCTCCTCGACCTTGACCTTGAGGAGGTGGCGCTTCGCCGGATCCATCGTGGTCTCCCACAGCTGGTCCGCGTTCATCTCGCCGAGACCCTTGTAGCGCTGGATGCCGAGGCCCTTGCGACCGAGCTCCTCGATCACCGTGGCGATCTCGTCCCAGCCCTTGATCTCGCGCGGTGCGTCCTTGTCGTGCGTGAGCACGAGCGGCTCGGTCAGCTGCGCACGTAGCTCCGCACTGATCTTACGCAGCTCGACGAACTCGGCCGCCCGCACGAGGTCGGCGCTGATCGTGGTGTGGCGGCGGACGCCGTGCATGCCAGCGCCGTAGCGCAGCTCCCACGTCCCGTGCTCGGAGTCTTGCTTGTACTCGGCGGCAGCCTGACCGAGCTCGGGATAGCGGCGAGAGACCTCGGCCATGACCTTGGCCTCGAGCAGCTCGAGCTTCTCGCGGTTCTTGAGGTGATCCTCGGTGAGGCCCGAGTCCGCGAACTGCGCGGTGATCCGACCGTCGGTGCGCTTGTCGAGTTGCGCACGCAGGCGCCGTGCCTGGTTGATCCGCTTCACGATCACCGAGAGATCGTTCCCGGTCAGCGCCGAGCCACCGGCGCGAGTCAGGATCGTCTCCTTGCAGACGCTGTCGAGGAGGAAGTCCTCGAGGGCCTGCTCGTTCTTCAGATAGAGCTCGGTCTTGCCCTTCTTGACCTTGTAGAGCGGCGGCTGCGCGATGAACACGTGGCCGTTCTCGAACAGCTCGTTGAAGTGACGGAAGAAGAACGTCAGCAGCAGGGTGCGGATGTGACTGCCGTCGACATCGGCGTCCGTCATGATGACGATCTTGTGGTAGCGGAGCTTCTCGATGTTCTTCTCGTCGCCGACGCTGGTGCCGAGCGCGGTGATCAGCGTCGTCAGCTCGACGGACGAGAGCATGCGATCGAAGCGGACTTTCTCGACGTTGAGGATCTTGCCCTTGAGCGGGAGGATCGCCTGGAACGCGCGGTCGCGGCCCTGCTTGGCTGACCCGCCTGCAGACTCACCCTCGACGATGAACAGCTCGCACTTCTTCGGATCGCGCTCCGAGCAGTCCGCAAGCTTGCCCGGCAGCGAGGACAGCTCGAGCACGCCCTTGCGCTGCACCATCTCGCGCGCCTTGCGAGCTGCTTCACGAGCACGGGAGGCGAGCAGCGCCTTGGTGATGATCGCGCGCGCGTCCTTGGGGTTCTGCTCGAGGTACTCGCCGAGCTTCTCGCTGAGCACCGCCGAGACCGCGGTGGCGACCTCGGACGAGACGAGCTTGTCCTTCGCCTGGTTCGAGTACTTGGGGTCGCCGACCTTGACCGAGATAACCGCGGTGAGTCCCTCGCGGAGATCCTCGCCGGAGAGGCCGCCCTTGGCGTCCTTGAGCAGCTTGTACTCGTTCGCGTAGTTGTTGACCGTACGGGTCAGCGCCTGGCGAAAGCCCGTCAGGTGGGTGCCGCCGTCGCGATTCTTGATCGTGTTGGTGAAGCAGGTCGTCAGCTCGGAGTAGCCGTCGTTCCACTGCATCGCGACGTCGACGGTGCAGTTCTCGCCGCCCTCGACGATGTGCGTGCCGGTGACCGAGACGACGTCCGAGACCGCGGTCTTGTTGGCGTTGAGGTCCGCGACGTACGTGGCGATGCCGCCGGTGAACGCGAACTCGACGCGCTTGTCGGTGCGCTCGTCGTGGATGTTGATGGAGAGACCGCTGTTGAGATACGCGAGCTCGCGCAGCTTCTGAGCGAGCGTGTCGAACGAGAACTCGAGGACGTTCTTGAAGATCGTGTGATCGGGATGGAACGTGACCTTGGTGCCGCGCCGATCGGTGACGCCGGTCTGCTTGAGCTCGGTCGTCGGGAT
>JANOPP010000309.1:0-2817 GCA_031421915.1 Myxococcales bacterium
GCGGGCCACGGTCAGGACGCTGACGACGCATGTCGTCCCCGAGCCCCTGATCACGCTGCGCCCACGCGGCGGCTTGCCGGCGATCGTGAGCCCGAAGCAGTGATCCTGCTACGGCAGGAACCGCGCCCGGTTCTCGGGCGATGGCAGCTCGCACGCATCGACCGTGCCCCACACCCGGTAGCGGATCGCCGCGATGAACCGATAGCCGAGGTTGAGCACGAAGCCAGGCAACCAGCGGAAGGCGTAGATCCATCGCCACGGCGCGCGCAGGTGCTTGCCCATGTGGAGGAACGCCTTGGACCGCAGGTACGCCTTGCCGCCGGCGATCAGCACGACGGTATCCACGGTCTGGGGGATGTCGGGATACCTGTCACGCAGAGCCGCGACGGTCTCGCCCTGGAGCGGCGCGAACCTGAGCTCGCGATCTGCCTCGTGAGCCAGGATCCAGCGCACGGACTTCGCGCACAGACCGCACGTCCCGTCGTACAGCACGAGGGGCGTCTCCGCGGCGACCATGTCGAGATCATGCCGTGTCCTCCCGTCATGGCAACAGCTGCTAAGGTGGGTTTCGGTGTCAGTCGTCAAGGCGATCGTCATGGGGCTCCTGATCACCGGTGGCATCCACTTCTACGTGTGGTGGCGCCTGGTGCGGTCCGCGCACCTGCCTCGGCGGTGGCACCTCGCCGCGACGGCGGTGTTCGCGCTGCTGTTCGTGTCGGTGCCGGTCACGACGTGGACCCGCAATGCATTTCCGGAGCTGAGCGCCACGTTCGGTTGGGTGTCGCTGACGTGGATGGCGCTCTCGGGCCTGATGTTCGTGTGGTTCGCGTTCGTCGACCTCGGCCGGCTCGTGACGTACCTCGGGCAACGCGCAGCGCGGCGACCTCGCACCGAGGCTGCCGCGTCGCTGTCGCGTCGAAGGTTTCTCGCGCGGGTCACGGGAGGAGCGGCCATGGCCGTCGGTTCGACTAGCGTTGCGAAGGGCATGGTCTCGGCGCGCGGGACGCACGAGATCGTCGATGTCGAGATCGTGCTCGCGAAGCTGCCGAAGGAGCTCGACGGGTTCTCGATCGTCCAGCTCTCGGATCTCCACGTCGGCATGACGATCGATCGCGTGTTCGTTCAGCGCGTCGTCGACCTGACGAATGGCCTGAACCCGGACATGGTCGTGCTCACGGGCGACCTCGTCGACGGCAAGGTCCCCGACCTGA
This sequence comes from Myxococcales bacterium, assembly GCA_031421915.1. Taxonomy (GTDB): domain Bacteria; phylum Myxococcota_A; class Polyangia; order Haliangiales; family Haliangiaceae; genus JABFXX01. The sequence goes on from JANOPP010000309.1 coordinate 1,212, forward strand.
AGGACGAGGCCGCGCCGCTCGGCTCGCTGAAGTCCAAACACGGGACCTACGCGGTGACCGGCAACCACGAGTACTACTCGGGCGCCGATCCGTGGATCGCGTACCTGACCTCGATCGGCGTGAAGTACCTGCGCAACCAGCACGTAACGATCGGCGAGGGAGCTGCGAGCTTCGAGCTCGCCGGCGTCGACGATCACGGTGCGCATGGGTTCGGCAAAGGCCACGGCGAGGATCTCGAGCGTGCGGTTGCGGGCCGCGATCCGAGCCGCGCCCTCGTGCTGCTCGCGCATCAGCCGCGGCAGGTCCGGCGCGCGTACAAGCACGGCGTCGATCTCCAGCTCTCGGGCCACACGCACGGCGGCCAGATCTGGCCGTGGCACTACATCGTCAAGATCCAGCAGGGCGGTCTGCTCGCGGGTCGCTACGACTACGAGGGCACGCAGCTCTACGTCACGCGCGGCTGCGGCTACTGGGGCCCGCCGGTCCGGCTGCTCGCACCGCTCGAGATCACGCGCGTGATCCTGCGCAGCGCCTGACGTCACGCTACGATGCCCGGATGTAGCTACTGCGGCGGCCCCTACCCTGCCGAGCTCGTCACCGGTCCGCATTGCGGCGCGCCGAACGCAGGACACGCGACCGCCGACGCTGCGTGATCTGGCCAAACCAGGTACAACGCGGGCCATGCGCCTGCCGCTTCTCGCGCTCGTGTACGTGCTCCCCGCTACTGCGATCGCCGAGCCGGCGCGCCTGACGCTGCCACAGGTCATCGAGAAGGCCCTCGCCGGACCCAAGGCGCGCATGGTGCGCGGAGATCGCGATGCGGCTGCCGCGCGGATCGACGAGGCAAACGCCGCGCGCCTGCCGCGGATCAAGGCGACCGCGTTCGGCACGATCAGCCCCGAGATCAACTGCCTCGATCTCGCGTGTACCCAGACTAGCCCGCAGAACTTCGCGCTGCGGTTCGACGGCGTGTTCGTCGGTGCCCAGCTCGACATCACCCAGCCGCTGTACACGTTCGGCAAGCTCGCACACGCGCGCAGTGCGGCGCGCGCGGGACTCGCGGCACAGGAAGCCCTCGCGAACGAGACCGCCGGTGACCTCGCGGTCGATGCGGCGCGCGCGTACTGGGGGATCAAGATCGCGCGCGAGCTCGGCTATATGCTCGACGACGGCATCGACGAGATCGGCAAGGCGCTGGTGAAGATCGACGAACGCAACGCCGACAAGCCCGAGGTCTCGATCCAGGATCGCCAGCGCGTCGCGGTGCTGCTCGCCGAGGCCCGCGTCCAGCGCGCCGACGCGACGATGGGCGAGACTCAGGCGCTCGCCGGGCTGCGCGCGCTCGTCGGATCGAACGACGTCGACGTCGACACGGATGAGCTCGCGGCGGTGGCGCGCCCGATTCCAGCGACCGCATCCGGCCAGCAGCGGCCTCAGGCAATCGCGGCGCGGTCCGGTGCCGTCGCTGCCGACGAGCTGGCCGAGCTCGCCGCCGCATACTACTGGCCCGATGTCGCGCTCGTCGGCAGCGCCGGGGTGGGCCCCGCGACGCGGGGGGATTGTTAGGCGACGGGGGTTGGTAAAAACCCCCGGAACCACCCCCCCC
>JANOPP010000310.1:0-41644 GCA_031421915.1 Myxococcales bacterium
CAGAACGCGCTGCGCGCGCACACGCTGTACAAGCGCAACGTCAATTACCTGATCGACAAGGACAACAAGGTCGTCATCATCAGCGAGGACACCGGCCGCGCGATGCCGGGCCGCCGCTGGTCCGACGGTCTGCACCAGGCGATCGAGGCAAAGGAAGGCGTCACCGTCGAGGAGGAGAACCAGACCCTCGCGACCGTGACGTTCCAGAACTACTTCCGCCTCTACAAGAAGCTGTCGGGCATGACCGGCACCGCCGACACCGAGGCGCAGGAGCTCCACCAGATCTACAAGCTCGAGGTCGCGGTGATCCCGACGAACCGCCCGATGGTCCGCAAGGATCATCCGGACCTCGTTTACAAGAACGAGGCCGGCAAGTTCCGCGCGGTCGTCACCGACGTCGAGGATTGCTACAAGCGCGGTCAGCCCGTGCTCGTCGGTACGGTCTCGGTCGAGAAGTCCGAGGTCGTCGCGAATCTGCTCAAGGCGAAGGGCCTTCCGTTCAATGTCCTCAACGCGAAGCAGCACCAGCGCGAGGCCTCGATCGTCGCGCAGGCCGGTCGCAAGGGCGCGATCACGATCGCGACCAACATGGCCGGTCGCGGTACCGACATCATCCTCGGCGGCAACCCCGAGGCAATGGCGAAGGACGCGCTCGCCGAGGAGAAGGCGCAGCTCGCGCCGAACCCCGAGGCGTCCGAGCCGGCGATCGGGGAGGAGAGCGAAGGCACCGAGCCGTATCGCGGTTCGATCGCGCCCGCGTTCGACGAGGACGCGCGCCTCACCGAGCTCACCGCGATGTTCAAGAAGCAGTGCGACGCCGAGCGGCAGGAAGTGCTCGACGCAGGCGGCCTCAAGATCGTCGGCACCGAGCGGCACGAGTCGCGCCGCATCGACAACCAGCTCCGCGGCCGTGCGGGTCGCCAGGGCGATCCGGGTAGCTCGCGGTTCTATCTGTCGCTGCAGGACGATCTGCTCCGCATCTTCGGCCTCGATCGCATGACGGGCCTGATGGAGCGGCTTGGCCTCGAAGAAGATGTCCCGATCGAGTCACCGATGGTGACGCGCTCGATCGAGGGCGCTCAGAAGAAGGTCGAAGGTCGCAACTTCGATCAGCGCAAGAACGTCCTCGAGTACGACGACGTGATGAACCAGCAGCGCAAGACGATCTATGCGCTGCGCCGCCAGATCCTCGACGGTCGCTACCATCGCGAGCCGACCGAGCAGGAGAAGTCGGAGGGCGTGGAGCCCGAGCCCGTGACGTCGAGTGGTGACTGGACGGTCGAGGCGCTGTCGCCCGGCCTCGAGAAGCAGCTCGGCGACATGATCGACAGCCTCAAGGGCAAGGTGAAGGAACGCGACGCGGCGATCGCCCGCGGCGAGGACGTCGGGGACACGCGCCCGGGGTGGAAGATCCTGCAGCGCGAGATCTGGGTGCAGTTCGGCGCGCTGCTCGATCTCGAGAAGCGCTACGACGCCGAGCGCAAGGAGCTGCTCGACTACGCGACAAAGACCGTCGCCGCGTCGCAGATCCAGCAGCGCGAGCGCCTGTACGACAGCTCCGACGCCCGGATGGCGGCGATCATCGAGTCCGTTCTCTCGGTCGACAAGAGCGACGACGAGTGGGACTGGGACGAGCTCGAGGACGCGCTTCAGGAGCAGTTCCAGACCCAGTTCGATATCCAGCCCGGTACGGCCGACGAGGTCGCCGCGCAGGTGTGGCCCGTGATCGAGGAAGCGCTCGCCGAGCGCGAGCAGAAGTTCGGTGAGGTCCACGGCGGCGACAAGGCGCGCGGCCGGACCTGGCTGATGTACTTCCAGCGCACGTTCTGGCTCGAAGAGATCGATCAGCAGTGGATCGAGCACCTCAAGACGATGGACGCGCTCCGCGAGGGCATCGGCCTCCAGGGCTACGGTCAGAAGGACCCGAAGAAGGAGTACAAGCGCATCGGCTTTGACATGTTCAGCGAGATGATGGGTCGCATCCAGGCGAACGCCATCGGCAAGCTGTTCAAGGTCGTCCTCGAGCGCAAGCAGGAGGCGGTCCCCGCGATCCAGGAGAAGGAGCGGGACATGGAGGAGCGCGGCGTCGCCGGCAAGTCCGAGGACGACGAGGCGCAGCAGGAGGGTGATGGAGCCCAGCGCCGCCCCGCCGCGCGCCGCTCGCAGGGCGGGATGGCCCGCGCCGACGGCGGCGAGCCCAAGGGCGAGACCGTCCGCCGCGAGAAGCCCAAGGTCGGACGCAACGATCCGTGTCCGTGCGGCTCGGGCAAGAAGTACAAGAAGTGCCACGGCAAGGACGAGGAAGCGTCCGCGGCGGAGTGATCGCGCGACGCTGAGTGCTGGCGCGACGCGTCAGCGGATTCTCGACGCTGGCCGATGGATCTTGGTCGAGCGCGCGTGGATACTGCGAGCGCATATGCGCATCGGCGTCCCCAAAGAGATCAAGACTCAAGAATTCCGCGTTGGCATGACCCCCGCGGGTGTCGCGACCCTGACCCAGCGCGGTCATACGGTCCTCGTCGAGCAGGGAGCGGGCCTCGGCTCCGCGATTCCCGATGCTGCCTACATCAAGGCAGGCGCGACGATCGTCCCGACCAAGGAAGAGGTCTGGGGCGCGGACATGGTGGTCAAGGTCAAGGAGCCGATCGCGCCCGAGTTCGCGCTGATGCGGAAGGACCTGCTGCTCTTCACCTACCTCCACCTCGCGGCGGCGGCGGAGCTTGGCAAGGAGATGCTGAACCGCGGCGTCAATGGAGTCGCGTACGAGACGATCGAGCCGTCGCCGGGTGATCTCCCGCTGCTGACGCCGATGAGCGCGGTCGCCGGTCGCATGAGCGTCCAGGCAGGCGCGACCTACCTCGAGCGGATGCGCGGCGGCAAGGGCGTCCTCCTCGGCGGCGTGCCGGGCGTCAAGCGCGGCCGCGTCACCGTGATCGGTGGCGGCGTCGTCGGTTCGAACGCGGTCAAGATGGCCGTCGGCCTCGGCGCCAACGTCACGGTCCTCGATGTGAATCTCAAGACGCTCGCGTACCTCGATGACATCTACGCCGGCCGCGTCTCGACCCAGTACTCCGATCCGCTCAGCATCGAGAAGGCAGTCCTCGAGAGTGATCTCGTGATCGGCGCCGTGCTGCTCCCCGGTGCGCGCGCACCGCGGCTCGTCACGGAGCAGATGCTGAAGGAGATGGAGCCCGGCTCGGTGATCGTCGACGTGTCGATCGATCAGGGCGGCTGCGTCGAGACGGCGAAGCCGACCTATCACGACAACCCGACGTACGTCGTCCACGACGTCATCCACTACATGGTCGCGAACATGCCGGGCGCCGTGCCGCGGACGTCGACCTACGCGCTGACCAACGCGACCATCAAGTACGTGGTCAAGCTCGCCGACCTCGGCCTCGAGAAGGCGATCTCGGACACCCCGCACATCGTGAGCGGCCTCAATACGTACAAGGGTGGCGTCCCGCACGCGGCGGTCGCCGAGGCCCTCGGCGTGAAGCACCAGCCGTTCAAGGCCTGAGCGAGATAGACCTCAGTCATTCTAGTAAGTTACGTGTTCTGGCCAGTCCCGAGGTTTTCGGGAACAATTGGTCGGTGGGGACAGGTAGACAACCCCAGATGCACCCAGCTCGCGAGAAGCGCGCGGAGTTCGAGCGCCAGGCGCTCGTCCACACCGACTCGCTGTATGGCGCGGCCTACCGGCTGACCCGCAATCCGCGCGACGCCGAGGACCTGGTCCAGGACTCGCTCCTCCGCGCCTACCGGTTCTGGGACTCGTTCGAGCAGGACTCCAACTGCAAGGCGTGGCTCCTGCGGATCGTGACCAACACGTTCATCAACGAGTACCAGCGCAAGAAGCGCAGCCGCGAGGTGCTCGATGCCGCGACCGCGGAGCAGGACACGACCGACGGCGTCCTCGTTCACGCAAATGCGAGCGATCGCCAGTCACCCGAGCGCGCGCTGCTCGATCGCAGCGTGTCCGATGACGTGCAACGCTCGCTCGACGCACTTCCCGACGATTTCCGCACCGCCGTCGTGCTGTGCGATGTTCAAGGCCTGTCCTACAAGGAGATCGCCGAGATCATGCAGACGCCGGTCGGCACCGTGATGAGCCGACTGTTCCGCGGGCGCAAGTTGCTCGCGGCCGCGCTGCGCGAGTTCGCGACGACGCAAGGCTACGTGCGTGACGAAGCGCCGCCAAAGCCGGCGATCGCATCCAGCGCAGACCCCAAGGACAAGACGATCGACCTCGATTCGTACCGCGCTCAGAAGGCACGGGAAGGTTCCCAATGAGTCTCTGTACAAGCATCGATACGCTCTCGATGGCCTACCTCGACGACGAGCTCGCGGCGGAAGAACGGCGCGAGCTCGAGCTCCACCTCGTCGACTGTGCGAGCTGCAAGCTCCACGTCGAGGCGGAGACGGCCGACCTCCAGCTCCTACGGACGGCGCTCGTCCCGCCTCCGGCCCCCGACACCGTGAAGGCGCGAATCACCCGCGCCCTCGACGGGGAGGATCAGCGCCGCGCGGTCGCCGGTCGCAAGCGGTGGTCGCGCCTGGTCCTGCCGGGCACCGCGGTCGCCGCGGCGGCCGCCGCCCTCCTGCTGTTCGTCGGCATCGGCATGAAGTCTCCCGAGAGCAGCAAGGCGATCGCGACCGTGACCCACGAGGTCGTCCGCCAGCAGACCCGCCCCCTGCCCCTCGAGGTCCAGGGCGCGAGCACCGGATCGTGGCTGCGCGAGCACTTCGCGCCCATCGAGCCCCCGCAGTTCGACGGGCCGGGCATCCAGCTGATCGGCGCCCGCGCCACGGCCGTGCAGGGCAAGGACGCCGCGCTCCTGCGCTACCTGGTCTCCGTGGGCATCAACCGCGTGTCCCTGACCGCGGTGCTGATCGTCGACGTCAACGACGACATGCTCAAGGGCGGCGAGGCGGTCCGCATCGGCAACCTGACGCTCCACCTGGCCGACGCCGACGGGCAGCCCGTGGTCACCTACGTCGATGACAACCGCGTCGGCTACGTGTTCACGTCCGAGCGGATGACCATGAAGGAGCTGCTCTCGATCGTCGTCACGTCGGACTTGATCGGTCGCGCGCAACAACAGCTGCGCTAGGTCGGGTATCATGCCCGCGGGGCATGAACCGACGCATCCTGCTGATCGACGCCGATCCTGGGTTCTTCCAGACCCTGAGCGATACCCTCAGCCGGTACGCGTTCGACGTCGTGAACGAGGCGGATCCCGATCAGGCGATCCTGCTCGCGGGCGCAGAGGCGCCGGCGCTCCTCGTCGTCGGTGTCGACGAGCCCGACAAGCTCGGGTTCAAGGTGTTCCAGCGGTGCAAGAAGGGCGCTCTCGCGAAGGTCCCGATCATGCTTGTCACGTCGTCGGTGTCGACCGAGAGCTTCACGAAGCACAAGGGCCTCAAGACCCACGCGGACGAGTACGTCGACAAGCGGAAGGTGTCCAGGGACGACCTGCTCGCGAAGATCGACGGGCTCATCAAGCTCGGTGATCCGCTCGTCGAGGACAGCCTCGATATCCCGCTCGAGATCGACGACATCCAGATGGGTGACGAGGGCGACATGGTCCTCGAGGAAGAGGTCGGCGACGATGCCGGCGGCGACTTCGGGGACGACCCGCACTCTCCGCTGTCGATCAGCGACGCCGCGAACCTCGTCAACGATCCTCATCCAGAGCCCGCCGCTGCGGCAGCTGGGGCGCGCCGCGTGGACTCGATGGTCGATGCCGACATCGAGGATGCGTTCGGTGGCCTCCTCGGCGACGACTACGTCGAGCCACAGGCCGAGCCCGCCGAGCTGATCGCAGACCCGATCCCCGAGGAGGTCCCCGCGCCCGAGCCGATCTCGGTGTCCGAGATGGTGCCCGATCTCGAGGTGCCGGTGGAAGCCGAGGCCGTGCCCGAAGCGGTCGGCGGTGGCGGCATGAACGCACTCCCCGATCTCGACGAGGCCGAGCCGAGCCTGATCGGCGCGCCGATTCACGACGACGTCGCCGAGGACGTGATCGAGGAGGCGGTGCCCGGTGCGATCCACGATGGCGGCCTGTCAGCGGCCGACGAGGACGTCAACGAGTTCGAGAACTTCAACGAGCAATCGACCCGAGGTCCGCGCGACCTCGACGATCTCGAGGATCTGCCGGTCCAGCAAAAGCTGATCGCGACACGTGCCCCGAGCGGCTACGAGTCGTCGCCGGCGATCGCCCTCGACGAGGGGGACCTCCAGGCGATCGAGGAGGAGAGTGCGGTCCCCGAGGTGGTGCCGCACGCCAACCTGCGCGAGCGCGACCCGGAGCCGGAGTCTGCGCCCGAGCCGGTGACCCAGATCGAGCAGCTGCCGATCCGCGAGCCCGAGGTGCCCGCCCCGCCGGTCGTCGCGACCCCCGAGCCGACACGGCCCAAGTTCATCGAGTCCTCGACCGCGACCAACATCGGCGCCGCACCGGCGCCCATCGCCGCGGCCCCGTCACGACCGTCGGGCGTGCTCAACGTCGTCGACCTCGGCCTCGATCGGATCGCGGAGGATGCGGATCGCGATCAGTCGGGCCTCCACGATCGCCGCGAGCTCCGCAAGATCAACGAGCTCGAGCGCCAGATCTCCCAGCTCAAGGCCGAGGTCGAGCGCACGCGCGCCACCGCGGAGTCGACGACCCGCCCCGCAGGCCGCGAGGGCGAGTTCCTCAAGCTGCGCGAGAACCTCCTCAACGGGCAGTAGGAGCTCCAGAAGGCGAAGGACGAGCTCGGCGCGCGCGATCGCGAGCTCGCGGATCTCGCGGACAAGCTGCGCCAGGCGCAAGCGGCGAAGACGGTGTTCGAGACCCAGGCGATCGAGCTCGAGCAGAAGCACGCTGCAGAGGCTCACCGCGCCGGTACCGTCGAGGCACGCGAGCGCGCGCTCGTCACGCAGCTCGCGACCGTGCAGCAGGACCTCGCGGCCAAGACCCTCGCCGCCGACAATGCGGAGACCGTCCGGGCTCAACTCGAACGCGACGTCGCGAACGAGCGTGCCCTCCGTGCGTCGAGCTCCTCGGATGCCGAGCGCACGCTGCGCATCGAGCGCGAGCAGATGATCGCCCGCCATCAGGGCGAGCTCGCGTCGCTCCGCTCCGATGCCGCCGCCGCGCAGGAGGCCGCGCTCGCGGCGTTCCGTGGCGAGCTCGAGGCTGCTCACGCTGCCGAGGCTGCCGCCATCAGCGCCGCACACGCTGCGGCCCTCAGCGCTGCCACCGATGCGGGTCGTCGTGAGATCGCGATCGAGGCCGAGGCTGCGGTCACCCAGCTCGAGCAGCGCCAGGCCGCGGACATCAAGCGCCTCGAGGACGAGAGCATCGCGGCACTCGAGGCGAAGTCGACCGAGCTGCAGCAGCTCCAGGACGAGATCTTGCGCCTCGGCGACGAGAGCGCCGGAAAGATCGCGCGCCTCGCCTCCGAGCGTGACAGCGCGATCGAGAAGGCCAAGGCCGAGGCCGCACAGGCCGCGGAGCGCGCACAGATCGCCGCGACCCAGACTGCCGAGCAAGCCCGACTCGATGCCGAGCGCGGCGTCGAAGCAGCGCGTGCCGAGGCGGCGCAAGCAATCGCCGACGCGAAGGCTGCGGCGGCGGCGGAGCTCGAGCTGCTTCGGGCCGAGGCAGCGCAGGCGCGCAGCGAGGCCGAGCATCATGCGGCGCAGCTCCAGGCGAACCACGCCGCTGCGCTCGCGAAGGTGCGTGAGGATCACGCCGCCGAGCTGGGTCGGATGCAGGCCGACGCCAGCGGCCAGGTCGTCGCGGCGTCCGCGGCGAACGATCGCGCACTCGCACAGGCCCGCGCGGAGATCGCGAGCATCAAGGCTGCGATGGAGGAAGCCGCCGCGGCGCATGCCGAGGCGACGCAGAGGGCCCTCGCGAGCCAGGCCAGCGCCCTCGCCGAGCAGGCGACCCTGCACCATGCCGCGCTCGCGAAGCGCGAGAAGGAGACCAGCGCCGCGCGTGAGGCGGATGCGGCCGCGAACGCCGCCGCTCTCGACGAGCTCCGTGCCGAGCTCGAGCGGCAGTCCGCAGCGCACGGGGTCAAGCTCGAGGTCGCCAAGCGCGAAGTCGACCTGATGATCGAGCAGCACGAGCTCGCGAAGCAGCAGATCGTCGAGCAACAGAAGCGCGACGCCGAGGCGCTCGCCGCCCAGCACCGTGACGAGCTCGCGAAGGTCGCCGAGGACAAGCAGCACTCGATCGAGGAGATCCAGAAGGCGTCCGCGGAGCACCGCGCCACCGTCGAGAAGGCTGCCGCGCAGCACCGCGACGAGCTCGCCCTGCAGAAGGACGCTGCGGATCGGGAGCTCGCAGAGTTCCGCAGTGCTCTGCAGGCCGCCAAGAAGTCGATCGAGGACGCGACGGCGAAGCACACCGCCGAGCGCGAAGCAGCCGATCAAGCCCACGCGACCGCGCTCGCGGAGATCACCGCAGCGCACGAGCGTGCGCTCGCGGTCGTCAACGGCGAGGTCGTGCGGACCAAGGCGGTCGGCGACGCCGAACACGGCCGCGCGATGGCCGCGAAGGAGACCGAGCACAAGGCAGCGCTCGCCGCGCTCGATGCTGCGCACCAGCGGGCGAACGCCGAGCTCACCGCGGAGCGCGACGAGCTGCGCAAGGGTCTGTCCGGGATGCGCGACGCACACAAGCGCACCGAGGGCGAGCTCGCCGCGGCAGTCCAGACGATCGCCGACCGCAACTCCGAGCTGCGCACGCACGCCCAGGCGATCGCCGAGCGCGATCAGCGGATCGCCGAGCTCCGCAAGGAGATCGAGACCGTCGAGCAGGAGAACACCAGCTATCAGGAGCAGGTCCTCCGCGCCTACCAGAAGATCAAGACCGACGAGGCGATGGTCGCGCGCGCGAAGAAGGCGATGGCGATCGCGCTCACCGTTCTCGACGATCAGGGCCAGCCCAAGGAGAGCTGAGTGCCGCGCGGGCGGCCGCGCCCGAGCCCAACGTGAAGGGCCCGGGATTCACTCCCGTGCCCGAGCCCAAGGTGGTTCGCCGGCCCAGGGCGTCAGCGAACGCTACTGCGGCGGCGCGTGGGTGACGCGGGCGACCTGCGTCTCGATACCCTGCTGCCACAGCGCGCGCTCGATCGCGAGGAGCAGCGGGCCGAAGGTCGCGCGATCGAGCGACGACACGACAAACCCGCCGCCGTGGCGCGCGAGATACTCGGCGTCAGTCGGCTCGAGGCGGTCCGCCTTGTTCCACACCAGCACACGCGGCTTCTCGCCGAGCCCGAGGTCGGACAGGATCCCTTCGACAGCCCGGATGTGCTGATCGCGATCCGGATCGGATGCGTCGACGACGTGGACCAGCAAGTCGGCGTCGTTCATCTCCTCGAGGGTCGCGGAGAACGCGCGAGTCAGCTCCGCCGGGAGATCGCGGATGAAGCCGACGGTGTCGGTGATCACGACCTCGCGCTCGTGCGGGAAGCGCAGGCGGCGGCTGATCGGATCGAGCGTCGCGAACAGCTTATCCGCGGCGAGAGCATCGCCCTCGGTGAGCGCGTTCAGCATCGTCGACTTGCCCGCGTTCGTGTAGCCGCAGATCGCGATGATCGGGATATCGCGGTGAGTTCGACGCTGGCGGCGGAGCCGGCGATCCCCCGCGAGGTCCTCGAGTTTCTTCTCGAGCAAGTGGATCCGCTCGCGCGCGCGACGACGGTTGATCTCGAGCTTCGTCTCGCCAGGGCCGCGGCCGCCGAGACCGGCCTTACCGCCGACGCCGGCCGTGAGGCGGGACATCATCGTGTTCTTCTCGGCGAGGCGCGGCAAGGCGTAGCGGAGCTGTGCGAGCTCGACCTGCAGCTTGCCGTCACGGCTCGTCGCGTGCTGCGCGAAGATGTCGAGGATCAGCATCGTGCGATCGAGGACCTTGAGCTCCGTCGCGTCGCTGATCGCACGCGCCTGCCCAGGCGTGAGATCGGGATCGAAGATCACGCACTCGGCGCCGAGCTGCATCGCCCGCAGCAGGATCTCGTCGAGCTTGCCGCGGCCGACGAGGAACTTCGGATCCGCCTCGGGGCGGCGCTGGATCAGCACGTCGAGCGCCTTGACGCCCGCCGTCCGGCACAGCTCGCGGAGCTCGGCGACGCGCGCCTCGGAGTCCTTGGCACGGCCGATCTGTACGTGTACGAGCAGCGCACGCTCCTTGCCGCGATCTGTGTCGGCGACACGACGGGCGCGGCCGAACTCGGTCTCGAGCGAGGAGATGAGCTCGGTGAAGTCGAGCGACGACGCGGTGGCTTGCTCGGCGTCGAGCTCCTTCCACGGGCGATCCGGCGTGCCGTCCGCGACGAGGTGCCCCACGAACAGCTTGCCCGGGCGACCCGCGGCATCGACCGCGATCGCCGCCACGAGGTCGAGGCGGAGGAGCGCGAGATCCGTCAGGTCGTCGCGCGTCAGCGGTTCGTTGCGCAGGTGGGTGTGGACGAGGCGCAGGCCACGGAACCGACCCTTGCCGCCACGCATACGGCCGACGTCCGGCAGGAAGATCTTCGACGCATCGCCAACGAACACGTGCTCGACCGCACCGCGGCGATCGATCAGCACGCCGACCTGGCGATGGATCTCGGCGCTCTGGATCGCGAGCTGCGTCGCGAGCTCGGACGACACGACCTCGGTCGGTGCGACGCGACGTCGGTACAGACGCTCCAGCGCCTTGATCTCGCTCGCCTTGAGACCGGCGAGGTTCCCCGTCACCTCTTGTTGCATGCGCTTGAGCGGCTGACTCTACCGAGGTCCGTTGCGAATGCCACTGCAACCCACCGGCAACACGTCCGCTTTGTTTCGTGAGGCACCCAACGTAAGGCGCCCGATAGTTGCTGCTGTGGGTCCGGGCCGCAAAAGGTCACGTGAATCAGCGGGGCGTGAGGACCGAAACTACCGATCGGAATCGGCGCGGCGACGGCTATAATCCAGGCCGTGACTCGACGGTTTCGTGCCCTGGTGGCGCACCCGCAGGTCGAAGCACTCGGTGAGCTCGCGGAGCTCCTCGGAGGGCTCGGTCTACAGGTCGAGACGTCGCGCTCGACGGTCGAAGCGATCAACAAGATGCGGCATTCGCCGCCGCATGTGATCGTCTCGGCACACCTCTCCGGCCTCGCGGGCAGCTTCGATGGCGTCGGGCTGCTCGAGCACTCGATCCTCCACTCGCCCGAGGCGCTCCGGATCGCACTCGTCAATTCTCCGGACGAGGCGGTCGAGCTCGACTACCGACCGCACCACGCCGGCATCATCGTTCGCCTCGTCGCCAAGGCGAGCGAGCGTAGCCGCCTGGTCGGCCTCGTCGGCGAAGGCGTCAAGCTGCTCAACCTCGTCGAGGAGCAGCGCGAGCTCGTTCGCAAGCTGTCGATCGATCAGGGCAAGCTCCAGCGCCGCGAGACGCTGCTCGACGTCGTGGTCAAGGAGCGTACGAAGGAGCTCGAGGAGAGCTACGAGAAGCTCAAGATCGCAAACCGGCAGGCGCTGTTCGGACTCGCCGAGGCGATCGAGGCAAAGGATCCGTACACCAAGGGTCATTGCGGACGCGTCGCCGCGTACTCGCTCGTGCTCGCACGCGAGGCGGGCTATCCCGTGGATGGCCTCGAGACGCTCGAGTTCGGCGCGTTCCTCCACGACATCGGCAAGATCGGCATCAAGGATGCGGTTCTGCTCAAGCCCGGTCCGCTCGACGACGCCGAGTGGGTTCACATGCGCGAGCACCCGGTGAAGGGTCACGACATCGCGTCGAAGATCGAGATGCTCCATCCGATCATGCCGGCCGTGCGCAACCACCACGAGCGGTGGGATGGCTCGGGGTATCCCGACAAGATGGTCGCGCTCGACATCCCGCTCGTCGCGCGCATCGTCGCGATCGCCGACGCCTTCGACGCGATGGCGACGGATCGCCCGTACAAGAAGGCGCTAGCTCTCGAGGAGTGCGAGTCGATCCTGCGCAAGACCGCCGGCAAGATGTATGACCCCGACCTGATCGAGGTCTTCGTGTCGCGCCACCTCGGCACGCTCTATCACGAGAAGTACGACGATCTGCCGTACGACGACGGCCACGCCGCGTCGTCCTGATGCTGTTCGCGTAGCATCGCGTCATGGAGGTCCTGCGCACGCTCGCGCTCGGCGCGCTGATCGCGTGCAGCAACGAGAGCCGCACCGAGCAGCGCACGAGACCAGCGCCGACGCAGCCGGTCTCCACCGCCGCCGTCGAAGCACGCCCTGCAACGCCGGCGGGCGCGTCCGTCCAGGGGGCGGAGCCGTGCCCCGCCACACCGGCGACGACCGTCGATCTCGCGGCGTTCATGTGCGCGGCGAACGCGGTGCCCGCATCGTCGGGCTTCGACTTCAGCGGGCTCGTCGCGCGGCTACCGCCGCGGTTCCGCAAGAACGTCACGCTCAAGCACGGCGCGCGCCGTCCCGGCGAGCGTGGCCACGTCCAGGAGCCGGCCGACGACAGTCCGAGTGCATCACCGCACGCGCCGCGCGTGGTGATGTGGGACGAGACCACGGGCTTCTCGATCACCTACGACGGCACGCCGCCGGCTGCGGAGGCGCCGCCCCGCGTCAAGCGTGGAGCCCAGCGCCTCGGGATGCTGTCGGTCGATCCGGCGACGGCGGCGTTCTCGCTCTCCGTGCTCGGACCGAATCAGCCGACGGTTCCCGAGGACGACTGCCGCACCTGCCACGGCCCCGACAGCCGCCCGATCTGGCCGATGTATCCCGACTGGCCCGGCTTCTTCGGCTCGGACAACGACGAGGTCACCGCCGACACGGCAGCGCAGCGCGACGAGCTCGCGTGGTTGCGTGCGGTGCGCGAGGAGACCGCCGCGAAAGCGGGGGCCGGCGTCGCGTCCGGCACGACGCGCGGGCGCCTCGACGCGCTGTTCGCGCCGGAGATCGACGGGTACCTCGGCGACCTGTTCACCGCGCTTGATCGCGCCGCGATCCGCGCGTACCTCGCGACGCAGGTCAAACCAGCGAAGCCGAAACCCGCGAAGCCAGCACCAGCCGCGAACCCGACGCCTCCCGCGAAACCGCTGCCCACCGCGAAGCCGGTGCCCGCCACCCCGACCGGCGACGCCAGGCCGACCGCGCCCCCGACGCCCGCGCCCGCCACCGCTACCGCCGTCGCCAAACCGACCGCGTCGACCACTCCAACGCTCGCCAACGCGGCGACTGGCGATGACTCCGTCTTGCGCGCATGGCTCGGCCTCGAGCTGCACGCGACGTATCCGTACCGCTCGAACACCGAGTTCGCCCTCGCCGAGGCGAGTCGCGCGCTATTCCATCGCCCGAACTCGCGCGCGGGCATCCTCTACAACCGACTGCAGGCGCGCCGCCTGATGACGCGGATCCGCGCGACCGCGGTCTACAAGGCACAGCCCGCGCTCGTCTCGCTCACGGTGATGGATTGCGGCTGGCCCGACGCTCCGATGCGCGCCGGTGGTCCGAGCGCGCGCGTCGCCGCGTACGAGTCGTTCGCGACCACGGCGAAGACCGAGCTTGCCGCGCGCGAGATGCCCGCACCGAAACCGACCGACGAGCGCATTCTCTATCCGGTCCTGCTGGCGAGCCTCGGCCTCGCGGTCCGCGACGTCGACATCCGTCTCTCGCATCACAGCGCCGAGTACGCGCGCTTCGATCGCGGCTACGCGATCCCGTCGATCGCGAAGACCGTGATGGACATCGGCTACATCGCGTACGCAAACCCGAAGGCGACGATCAACGGCGCGAGGCTATTCTGGACCTCGTACTTTGACGGCTCGGCGTCGCTCGACGAGCTGCTCGCGCTCGCGATGCTCGACGATCTCGCCGCAAAGGATCCGGCGCTCGCCGCGCTCTACCGCCCGATGTCGCTGACCGAGAAGTACGGTGAGGTCACGGCGCGCTACGCGATCGACAAGCCCTTCTTCGACGACATGGACCGCCTCGGTCGCTGGCTTCCCCTGCCTTATCCAGATCACCTCGGCGCCGTGCACCACCGCGACTCGTTCGCACGCGTGCGCACGGGACCCGAGCCAGAGAAGTTCGCGTTCGCCGTCCAGTACCGCGCCGTCTGCGATCACCTGCGCCAGACACTACGCGCCCCATAGTCGTGCCTCACGCGGTGTTCGCGTCGCGCCCGCGGTAGGGTGCGGCATGCGCCTGTTGTTGCTCGCCTGTCTCGTCGCGTGTGGATCCTCGAAGCCGATCGCGGAGCCGGATCCGACGGTGGTCACGACGACGCGTCCGCCGATCACCACCACCACGTCGCCCGGCATCGAGATGCCCGAGGTGCCGAGCACCGGGTTCGATCGCGCGGACAAGGCCGTGCCGCAGATCTCGGTCTCGCCAACAGCGCTGACCGTCAAGGGCAAGGTCGTGGTCACGCTCACCGACGGACAGGTCGGCGCCGCGGATCTGCAGGGCGGCGCCAACGGCCTGATCGTCACGAAGCTGCGCGAGCACGCACGCGAGCTCGGCGCCGCCCGCGTGATCCTCAAGCTCGATCGACGCACGTCGTACCTGACGCTCGTCCAGATCCTGTCGACGCTCCAGCTCGAGGGCATCGGGGCCGTGTCGATCCTCGCGAGCTCGGGTCCGCAGCTGATGAGCGCACCGATCGAGCTGACGCCTGGCCCGAACCGGAGCGGCTGGGTGAGGCACGCCGTGCCCGGAGCAGGACCGTCGCCGCGGATCCAGCCCGTGGTCGCGCTGGCCGCGACCGAGCTGAAGCTGTTCTCGATCTCGGGGACCGCCGGCACCAAGGACAAGCCCGCTCTCGTGATGAAGGCGAACCCCGGCATCGATCTCGCGCAGCTCGGCACCAAGCTCGCGGAGCTCCGCAAGAAGCACGCGGACGCCGGCGACACCTTGATCGTGATCGCTGCGGCCGACGCGATGCCGATCCAGACCGTGCTCGAGGTGATCGCGACCGTTCGCGCGACGTCCGACGGCAAGCCGCTCTACCCCGAGATCCTGCTCGGCTCCCAGCGGACTCCGTAACGGCGAGCTACGCGATAACGTGCTCCGACCCCTGTTCTGGTCTGACCACTAAAGCACTCGGACCCCCTTCTCGTCCTAAAGCACTCGGACCCCCTTCTCGTCTCACCGGTTCTTCTTCTTCGGAACCGGGAGATCGCGGCGCGTGACCTCGGCGCCCTTGAGCGTGTAGGCAACGCCGGCCTTCTTGTCGTCCCACGGCAGGACGATCGCGTCAGCGTCCTCGGCCGGCATCTCGTTCCAGGTCTCGGCGGTCCAGCCGATCGCGGGCTTGGCCTCGACGATCAGCTCGGGGCCCTTCTTGCCCTTCGTGAGCTTCCAGCTCGACTCGAGGACGTTGGTGCCCTGCTCCTTGCGGATCTCGATCTGTGCGAGCGGCTGCAGCTGACCGCTCCACACCGTCCACAACATCAGGAGATCGCGACTGCCGCCGTTGCCGGCTTGCCGCACGATCGCGGACACGACCTTGAGGTTCTTTGCTCCGAGAGGGAGCAGCTCGAGCTTCTTGATGTCGGACGACCTGGCGACCGGCAACGAGACGTAGGCGAACTGATCGGTGAGCACGCCGATCACGGTGCCGCCAGCGACGATGCGCTCGTTGCCCTTGCGGTCGGGATCGAGGTTGTCGAGCTTGTCGAACTTGACGTCGGAGCGCTTGAGCCGCACCTCGCGCAAGAAGTCGTCGAGCAGATCCTTGCGGTCGCCGAGCTCGACGTTCGCGTCGATGGCGACGTTCGTGGTGTCAGCTCCCATTGCTTGATCGGAGTCGACGTAGTCGATCTTCATCGCCAGCGACGGCGTCGACGCCGTCAGGCCCTTGAGTGCGGACGCCGGGAACTTCGCCTCGATCGAGAACCCCTTGGGCTGCAGCGAGTCGGCGGCCTCGGTCTTTGCAGCCTTCATGATCTTGTGCTTCGCGAGCGCGTTGCCCGGATAGACCTCGACGACGAGCGGCTTGCCACCCGCACTCACCGTGATGGTGACGTGGTCCTGCGCGCGGGCGCTGTCGAGGCGGACGATGCGATCGTCCTGGATGTCGAGGGCCACCGCGAGCGCGGTGCCGTCCCACGCGCAGCGCAGCTGGACCAGCCCGTCGGGAGCGGTCCCCGCCCGGAACAGGATCTTGCGGCCCCAGTCGTCGAGCAGGCCGTCGATCGCGATGTCGCCCGTCGCGAGATCCTCACAGCGGATCGACGTGGGTTCCGCGTGAGCGAGCCCGTAGGTCGCAAGTACGCAGACGAGCACGAGCCATTGCATCGACGCGAAACGTATCCGCGGCCCGCGGCGCGATCCACGGGAATGCACCAGCACCCTCCCCATGTTCCCAGGTTGACCGCCGGAGGCCCCATGACCACGTTGACGCTTAACACCCCCATGTCAAAGGTCTCGCTGCGTCGCCTCCTCAGCCGCCTTGCGGCAATCGCCCTCTCGACCACGGCGATCGGAGCCGCGAGCGCTGATGCCACACCGGTTGCGGCCGACCAGGCCGAGCCGGACGCCGACATACTCCTGACCGCCGACGTCCCGATCGATCCCGACCATATCGACCCGCCCGACGCTGCCGCGGCGCTCGGTCGCAGCCTCGCCCTCGCCGTCGGCCGGATGCGCCCGATCGAGGCCACCCAGCTCGTCGCGAGCTGGGCGATGTCCTCCGATCCGATGCGCCGGCTCGCCGTCGCGCACTCCCTCGAGTGGCAGTTCAAGCTCGTGGGCGATGGCATGGTGATCGACCACCTCGCGAAGGATCCGGATCCCGCCGTCCGCATGGAGATCGCGCGGGCCGCCTGGGTCCGCCGCGGGGTCGCGGATGTCTACGGCGCGCTGGCCCGCCTCATCGAGGATCCAGACCCCGAGGTACGTGCCGTCGCCTTGCGCGCCGGCTAGCGCTCCCGTGCTATAGGAGCCCTCGTGCTGGAGACCCTCGCCAAGGGATTCAAAGCCGCTCGTCAGCGGCTGACCGGCGTCGCCGAGCTATCGGACGACGTCATCGAGGACGCGCTCCGCGACGTCCGCCTCTCCTTGCTGGAGGGCGATGTCGAGTTCAGCGTCGTCAAGCGCTTCCTCGAGCGCGTGCGCGAAGCCGCGCGCGGCAAAGAGGTCGAGCTCAAGGCGAAGAGCAAGGAATACGGCACCGTCAAGATCACGCCGGAGCAGGCCTTCATCGCCATCTGTCAGGACGAGCTGACCAAGATGATGGGCCCGGTCGATACCGAGTTCAAATGGGCGAAGAAGGGCCCGACCGGCATCATGGTCTGTGGCCTCCAGGGCTCGGGCAAGACGACCTCGGTCGGCAAGCTCGCACGCTGGCTCGAGAAGACGCACAACAAGAAGCCGATGCTGGTCGCGGCCGATATCTATCGGCCCGCCGCCGTCGAACAGCTCAAGACACTCGGTCGTCAGCTCGGCATGCCGGTCTGGTCGATGGAGGGCAAGGACCCCGTCACGATCTGCCGCGAGGGCACGGCCAAGGCGATCCAGGAGGGCTGCGACATCGTCCTCTACGATACGGCCGGTCGCCTCGCGATCGACGAGCCCCTGATGCAGGAGCTCGAGGATATCGACAAGGCGGTCATGCCCGCCAACATCTTCCTCGTCCTCGACGCGATGACCGGCCAGGACGCGGTCAACGTCGCCAAGACGTTCAACCAGCGGCTCAACCTCGACGGCGTCATCATGACGAAGCTCGACGGCGATGCCCGCGGTGGCGCCGCGCTCTCCGTCAAGGAGTTCACGGGCAAGCCGATCAAGTTCCTCGGCATGGGCGAGGGTCTCGACAAGCTCGAGGAGTTCCGTCCCGAGGGTCTGGCCTCGCGCATCCTCGGGATGGGCGACATCGTCGGCCTCGTCAAAGATTTCGAGCAGGTCGTCGACGCGGAGAAGGCGGAGGAGGACGCCCTCCGCATGCTCAAGGGCAAGTTCGACATGCAGGACTTCCTGGAGCAGATCCGTCTGATCCAGAAGATGGGTTCGCTGAAGGACCTGTTCGAGAAGCTGCCGTTCTTCGGTGGTGGACTGCCCGAGGGCGTCAACCTCGACGATCGCGAGCTCACCAAGATCGAAGCGATGATCTCGTCGATGACCACGGAAGAGCGCTTGAACCCGCAGGTGTTCGTCGCGACGACGTGGGAAGAGTTCATGGCGACCAGCGGTCGTCAGGCAAAGCGCCGCCGCGCGGACTTCGATCCGGGTCGCGTCAAGCGCGTCTCGAAGGGCTCGGGCCGCACCGAGACCGAGGTCAAGGAGCTGCTCCAGAAGTTCGCCCAGATGCGCCAGATGATGGTGCAGCTCGGCGCGTCGACGGGCCTGATGGGCAAGATCCCAGGCTTCAAGCAGTTCTCGCAGATGAAGAAGCTCGCGAACATGGACATCAACGCGCTGATGAGCGCGGGTGGTGGGATGCCGCCGGGCCTGATGGGCGAAGGCGGCATGCCGAACATGCCGAACATGCCGGGCATCCCGACGGGCAACGTCCCCGGGCTGCCGAAGGGCTACACGCCTCCCGGCAGCAAGGGCGTCGTCGGCCAGGTGCGCGCGAGCGACAAGCAGAAGTCGAAAGACAAGCGCAAGGCCGAGAAGGCCGCGCGCAAGAAGAGCCGCCGCTAGCGCATGGCCGCGGTCTGCATCGCCTGTGGGTCGATGAAGATCGGCGCGTGGACGCCGTGCAGCAAGTGCAAGGTCGACGCGACGACGGACATCGAGCGCGCGAAGGCGATGCTCCTGTCGGATCACACGCTCGACGCCAAGGGCCTCGCCGCGGCGAGCGCCGCGATCAAGGGCGGTGAGGGCGTGGTCTACGACGAGGACAAGCTGAAGGAGATCGCGGCGGGGATTGCCTCGGCCCCGCTGCCGTCGCGGATCGGGACGATCATGGTCAGCGCCGGGTTCCTCTTGCTGGTGGCCTCGGTCGGCCTGCTGATCTTCCTCGTGATTCGCTGGATCTACCTGCTCGCGACCTGATGCGCCTGTGCGCCCACTCGGCGCGTCCGGACGTAGGATGGTGTGCTGGGACGCGGTAGGCTGCGCGCGTGGCGCGTACCCCCGAGTTCGATCTGGCAAAGGAGCTCGGGAAGCCGAGCTTCACGCCGGGTGCGCGCGATGCCGGGGCCCTGGTCGAGCTGATCGTCGTCGGCGACGAGACCGTCGTCACCCGCGCGGCCCCTGCCCTCGCCGGCCTGAAGGACGTCGCGCGCACCGCGATCCTCGCGCGCCTCGACGGGACCGCCGCCCCGAAGGCTGACGCACGGGCACCTAAGACCAGCGCGTCTGCGACCGGGGCCGCGCGCCTCGCCGAAACGCCGCTGAAGCAGGACGCACAAGCACCGAGCGCGCTCGACGAGGGCGGTGCGTCGCGGCTCGTGTCGGCGCTCGGCCTGCTCGCGCGCGCGGGTGACAGCGCGGCGCGCGGCGTGCTGATCGCCCGGCTCGCGGATCCGCTGACGCGCGTGCGGCGCGCGGCGATCGTCGCGCTCGGCAAGCTCGCGGCGACCAGCGGCAAGGAGTCGAAGGGCGCGAAGCTCAACTCTCGCAGCACCGCCGGCGCGGCACCCACCGGCGCAGCGGCACCGACCGGCGCGGCGGCACCCACCGGCGCGGCGGCACCCACGGTCCCTGTGGTCGAGCTGCGCGAGGGCGACCGGCGCAGCGAGGCCGACCGCCGCAGCGCTGCCAATGCCCCCGTCGTCGAGCTGCGCGAGATCGCGCGCCGCACCGGTGCCGACAAGCGCGGCGAGCTCGAGGAAGCGCGCGCCGACGAGCTCGACGATGTTCGCGCCGCACTGCTCGGTCGCTGGGATGCGGGCGATGTCACGCCCGACGAGCGGCGGGCGCTCGCGGAGGCACTCGGCAAGGTCGGCGGCGACGCCGCGATGGCGCGCCTGCAGGCGCTCGATCCTGACGACGACAAGGAGCTCGCGCGCCGCCGCGATCGCGCGGTGCTGATCGCGGATCGCACCGCGAAGCGCGGCGAGGATTCGAGCATTGCGACCGACGTGACACCGGCACGGCCGCTCGCGGTGCGGCTCGGCTGTCGGCCCGGTCTCGGCGAGCTGCTCTACGGTGAGGTCGTCAAGCTCGACCTCGGCGCGGTGAAGACGCAGCAACGCACGGACGCCGTCGACGTCACGCTGACCAGGCCGTGGTCGACGCTGTTCGCGTCGCGGCTGTGGGCGACCGCGGCGATCCGTATCCCGCTGCGGGGTCTGCCCGCGCGTCCGCGCGGAGCGACGATCACGAGCGACGATGGCGCCGATGATCGCGCGTTCGCCGACGCGGCCGCGCACGCGATCGTCGCGACCGTCACGGGCCCCGAGGTGCGCGACCTGCTGACCGCGTGGACCCGCGGCCCGATCCGCTGGCGGCTCGGGATGGCGAAGGGCCACCAGCGCGCTGTCGTGTGGACTGTCGCGAAGGAGGTCACGCGGCTCGCGCCCGAGCTGATCAACGATCCGACCTCGACGACGTGGGAGATCATCGCGGATCTCGATGAAGAGATGCTCGACCTGGTCCCCCGCAAGATCGACGACCCGCGGTTCGCGTATCGCGATGCCGACGTGCCGGCGGCGTCGCATCCGAGCGTCGCGGCCGCCCTCGCGTGGGTCGCGGAGGCGCGGTCCGGCGATCGCGTGTGGGATCCGTTCTGCGGCTCGGGCATCGAGCTCGTGGAGCGCGCGCGCCGCGGTCCGTATCGCACGCTGCTCGGCACCGACCTCGACGAGGCGGCGCTCACCGCCGCGCGCACGAACCTCCACGCTGCGGGCGTCACCGCCGAGCTCGCGATCGCGGATGCGCGGACGCACGCGCCCGGCGCGATCGACCTGATCATCACGAACCCGCCGCTCGGAAGCCGCGTGCGGGTCGACGCTGCGGCGCTGCTCGTCGACGCGTTGCCGAGCTTTGCGAAGCAGCTGTCCCGTGGTGGGCGCCTCGTGTGGATCACGCCTGTACACCGCAAGACCACCCCGGCAGCCGAGGCCAGCGGCCTGGTGCTCGCTCGCTCCATGCCGGTCGATCTCGGTGGTGTGCGCGGCCGCCTCGAGCGCTGGGACAAGAAGGGCTAGGCGATGTCGGTCGCGCAGCTGTCGGTGCGGACCTACGTGCGGTACCTCGTGCCGCTGACCGTGATCTCGGTGATCGCGTTCGCGCCGCTGATCCTGTTCGCCCTGAAGGTGCCGGCGCCCGCGAACGCCAAACAGGCGGCGATCGTGCTGCGCTACGCGTGGGCATTCGCCGGGGTCAGCCTGATTCCGCTGTTCGTCCTCGTCGGTGGTGTCGCGCCCGCGGTGCGCGGGCTCGCCGACAGCGCGCCGCGCTCGCAGCTCGCGGTCCTCGGTGCCGGGCTCCTCGGGCTCGCGCGCGCCGTGATCCCGTGCCTGCTCGCGATCGCCGCGGTCGCGATCGGCGGCCTCGCCTGCGTGGTCCCCGGATTGATCCTGCTCGTGCTGCTCGCACTGACCGGCGCGAGCCCCGAGGACGGTGCACCGGCCAGGCTGACCGACAGCATCGCGGTCGCGCGCACCAGATACCTGCCGATCATCGGCGTGATCGTCGGGGTCTTCGCGGTCCAGGCGATCGCGATCCTCGTCCTGACTCGCCCGCTGGTCCCTGTCGGCAAGGCACCGAAGCCCGAGCACCTCGCCGCATTCCGTCAGCTCGTGCGCGTCACCGTCGCCGGGATCGCGCTCGCTGCACCAATCGCGGCGGTCGTGCTCGCCGCGATCCATGCACGCGGTCGTGCGCAGCTCGCGCCTGCGCCGACGGCTTAGAGCGCGCCGAAGGCAACCAGCGCGGCGCGGACCTCGCTCGCATCGCGCGCGCTCGCGATCCGCGGATCGTCGGTCGCATGAACGCCGCGGCCGAACCAGATCGAGCGCCACCCGGCGTCGCGGGCGCCCACGATGTCCGCGGCCCACGAGTCGCCGATGTGGATCGGATCGGCATCCGTGATCCCGAGCGCCGCGAGCGTGTGCTCGAAGATCCGGCGGTCGGGTTTCTCGATCCCGACGACGCCCGAATCGATGATGACCGTGAACGGATCCGCGATCGAGATCTCGTGGAGGAGCTGCGAGAGGCGGCCCTCCGAGTTGGACAGCACCGCGAGCCGCGCCCCGCCGCGTGCCAGCTCGCGCGCGAGCTCGACCATCGCGGGGATCGGCTTGCGCCACAGGTTGACGCGCGGCTGCTCGGTCCACAGCCACTCGACCGTGGACGCGACCTCACGCTCACCTGCCCCTTCGAGCAGGCAGGTCATCAGCGCCCTCCACGGGTGGCCAATGCCGGCCTCGACCAGCGCGTCGTAGCGCGCCCAGGCAGCGGGCGCGGCGGTCGCGAGCGCACCAGGTGCGACCTCCAGACCGCGCAGAGCGAGCCGCTGCGCGAGGAAGTCAAGGTCCAGCTCGACCAGCGTCTGGCCTGCGTCGAAGGTGATGACCGGCGTCGTCGAGATGCCCCCCTTGTACCGCACGGGTGGCCCGGGGCGGTATACTGATGGCCATGGCCGCCGGGGCGCCCGCAGCACATACGCCCGTTCCGGGGGTAGTGGTCGTCTGGAGCGGCTCGGTCCCGGTCGTCCAGGCGTTCCGGATTCCGGAGACCGGCATCGTGATCGGTCGCGAGCTCCTGGAGAACACGACAGACGACAGGATCAGCCGCCAGCATGCGCGGGTGATGTGGAAGGACAAGCGGTTCATCGTCACCGACCTCGGGAGCCGTAACGGCACGTATGCCGGCGGCCACCCGCTCGTCGATCGCGAGGTCACGGTGACCGCGCCGTCGGTCGTCCGCACCGGTCGCACGGTGTCGGTCCTGCTCGAGGATGTGACCCGCTTCGAAGGCGCGAGCATCTCGAGCCAGCACGACGCGATCGTCGGTGCGAGCACGACGGGCCTGTGGCGCGAGGTCGAGGCGTGTGCTCTCGCGAACGTCAACCTCCTGATCCTCGGCGAGCCCGGCAGCGGCAAGGGGCGGATGGCCCGCGGCTACGCGAAGATCCGCAACAAGCCCGAGGCCGTGTTCAACCCGACGATCCAGGCGGTTCCGCTCGAGCGCGTGGCCGGCCCGGCGATCGAGACCTTGATCCTCGAGCAGGTCGGCAAGCTCGGCCCGCAGAACCTCGCGACCCTGGTGAAGCTGCTCGATTCGCGCCCGCAGATGCGCGTCGTGACGACCGCCGTGATGGCGCTCGAACACCTCGGGATCCCGACGGAGATCGCCCAGCGGTTGTCGCCGGAGGAGATCATCCTGCCACCCCTGCGCGATCGTCCTGACGAGATGGCGTTCCTCGTCCACGACGCAGTGCGCGGCGCCGAGCCCGCGCTGCAGATCCACTCGACGCTGATCGAGGCGTGCTTGCTCCGTCCGTGGCCGGGAAACTCGCGCGAGCTGGTCGCCGAGGTCAGCCGCACCGCGCACACCGTCGCGGCACAGGGCCAGAACAACATCCGCGGCGAGGATCTCGATAACGACGCCGGTCACCTGATGGTCGGCGCGCCGACCCTCAACGCCGCGGTTCAGCCCACGGCGGTCGGCAAACAGCGCAAGAAGCGCTCGTCGACGCGGCCGAGCGGCCGCAGCGACTAGCTCAACGAGCGCGACGACGACGGACGAGCGCGACGAGCGCCAGTCCGAGCAGCCAGCCCGCACTGCCACCCGAGGTGCTGCAGCCACCCTCGCTCGGCGGCGGCTCCTCGCCACTGCCGCTGCCCTCACCACCAACGTCGGGGCCAGGCGCGACCGGCGTGATCCGCACGGCATCGAACACGAGCTGGACCTTGTTGGCGAGCAGCTCGCCGGTGTTGTCCGCGAGATGGATCGACTGATCACCACCCGCTGCGAGCTCGAACTCGCCGAGGGACTGCCAACCATCGGCGGCGGTCTGATCGATCGCGACCTCGTGATCGACGCCACTCGCCCGGATCTCGTAGCGCGCCGACGTCGACTCGGCGAACGTCGCCGACGTGTAGACCTCGATGCGGTACGTGCCGCCGGCAGCGAGATCGAGCGTCCAGTGGCCATAGTTGGCCTCGGTCGCGTCTTCGGTCGTGTGCGTCCAGGTCAGGTCGCCGCCCTCCCCGGCCGTCGTCACGCGGCGCATCGATCCCTGTGGACCACCGCCGGTGAAGCACGCGTCGCCGTCGTCGATCGTTCCACCCGCGGCGGCGATCGTGCCGCATGGCTCCACGGGCGTCGGCCCCGTCGAGCCGGTGAGCGCCAAAAGGTCGTCGTAGGTTCCGTTGAACCGGTTCATGTCGACGTTGCCCGGGATGCCGTCGACCGATCCGGAATCCGTGTACTGCCAGAACGCCCAGTCCGACCACGGCGCGGGGATGTTCGGGCAGGCCGCGCTCGAGTACTGCGCGTGCCAGAGCGGAGAGCTCTCGGCGAATGCGGGCGCGCCGACCTGATCGCGCCAGAAGTAGAAGCCCGTGTAGACGATCGGCTTGACGCCGATCGCGGCCTCCACGTGATCCATCCAGAGCTTCACCTTCGCCGCGACCTGCGCCGGAGTCAGGCCGCCGTCGGCCTCGACGTCGATCACGGGCGGCAGGTCGTCGGGCTGATGCGTCCCGATCTTTGACAGGAGGAGGTTCGCCTGCGCGATCGGATCCTGGTTCGGACGGAAGAACTGATAGGCGCCGTGGACGATGCCGGCCGCGCGGCTCTGCGCCCAGTACGTCGGGAACTTCGGATCGACGAAGCCGGTCCCATCGGAGACACGGATGAACGCGTAGCGAACGCCGTCGCCCGCGACCCGGGTCCAGTCGATGGTGCCCTGGTAGTACGAGACGTCGATACCCTTGACCGTCGCTCCACTGCCACAGACGGTCGCGGCCTGTTCGAGATCCGAATAGTCCTCGGTGGCCTGCTCCCCCGAGCACGCCACCAGGAACGCCAGCACGAAGGCTTTGCGGTTCAAGGTACGCGCGCGTAAAAGCACGAACGAGGCCAGCGCGGATCGCGCAGAATCACGAACGAATCGTGTAAGCCTGCAACCGATCGGCCTCAGTGCTCGTGACGATGCGCAACCTGCGCTTCGTTCTCTACATTGCCCACATCGTCATGAGAAAGCGCACACTTATGGATCTCGATCGTCAGATGCGCGAGCGGCAGCGCGGCTAGAACGGTGTCTCGGTAGTACGAGACCTCGCGCGGCGACGACGTCACGACGGAGACGATGCAGCTGCGACGACCGGGGCCGAGCTCCCATACATGTAGGTCTGCGACGCGAACATCGTCGATCGCCTCGAGCTTCTGGCGAACGACGGACTCGTGCTTGGGCGACGACACGACATCGAGGAGCTGACCACTCGCCTGGCGGCACAGCCCGATCGCCCACCAGATGATCACGATGCCGCCGACCAGACCCATCGCCGGATCGAGGAACCACAGGCCGCCCCACATGCCGAGCGAGAGTGCGACGATCGCCATCACCGAGGTCATCGCATCGGCGAGCACGTGGATGAACGCCGCGCGCATGTTGAAGTCGAGCGAGCCGCCGTTGGTCGTCGCTTTGGCCGGTGCGTGATCGTGGGCGTGATCGTGGCCGTGATCGTGGCCGTGATCGTGACCGTGACCGCCGTGGCCGTGACCGCCGTGACCGTAGTGGTGGTTCTTGCTGAGTAGCAGCGCGCAGACGAGGTTGACGGCAAAACCGATCGCCGCGATCGGCAGCGCCTCGCCGTAGTCGACCGGTGGACGCTCGATCAGGCGCTCGACGCTCTCGACCCCCATCAGGACCGCGACGATCACGAGCATCACGCCGCTCGTGAACCCCGCGAGCGCGTAGACCTTGCCGGTGCCGAAGCTGAACGAGTCGGTACCCGCGCGCGTCCGCGCGTACCAGTACGCCACGAGAGTCAGGCCGAGCGCGCCGACGTGGGTCCCCATGTGCCAGCCATCGGCGGTCAGCGACATCGACCCGGTCAGGTATCCGACGGTCAGCTCGCCGACCATCATCACGAGACTGATCAGGACCACCCACTTGGTCCGGCGTTCGCCGGCCTTGTTGTGCTCCGTGTCGTCGGCATCCTCGTGATGGATGTGCGCTGACAGCTCGTGCGCTTGCATGCGGGAAGGGGGTTATAGCCCTATCATCGAGCCGTGCCCAAGCACCCGGTCACCATGGCGGTCCGCGCCCTGCGAGCCGCTGGAATCCCGTTTCTGCCCCACGTCTACCCGTGGCAGGCCGGCGGCGGGACGGCCGCCTCGGCCGAGCACCTCGGCGTCGACGAGCACGTGGTCATCAAGACGCTGATCTTCGAGGACGACCGCAAGCAGCCCTTGTGCATCCTGATGCACGGCGACCGCGAAGTCTCGACCAAGAATCTCGCCCGCGCGATCGGCGTGAAGACGACCGCACCCTGCCCCCCCGAGGTCGCCGACCGCCACTCCGGGTACCAGGTCGGCGGGACCTCGCCGTTCGGCCTGCGCCGCGCGATGCCGGTGTACATGCAGACCTCGATCGTGGAGTTGCCGCGGATCTACATCAACGGAGGTTCGCGAGGCTTCCTCGTCGCGATCGATCCGAAGGACGCGCAGCGCGTCCTCGCACCCACGCTCGTCGACGTCGCGGTCTAAGCGCCCGCACCAGGACGGCTAGCGGCGGTGGCCGTGGATGTGGAAACCCGCGCGACCGTCGTGCGTGGCACGCGCCGGGGCTCCGACCAGCCGCTCGATCTGTGGCTGCAGTCGCTGCTTGGTCGCGAGAAAGTCCGTCGCGAGCTGCGCGCGCACCTCCGCGGTGAACGCCGCGCGCAGTGCGGGGAGCACGATGCCCTCCTCCTCGATCCGAGCGTGCTGTTCGAACTGCACGCGGATCACGTGGAGGATCGCGCGCAGCTCGGGACCGGGTCGATGGAGCACCAGCTTGTCGAGCATCAGGTCGATCGCCTGGTGCTCGTACGGTCCCTCGAGCGCGTGTGCCGCGAGCTGCGGCGTCGCTGTCTTGATCGCCTCGTCGACGATCCGCTCCTCGGCCTTCGCATGGAGCTTGATCGCGACCGAGAGCTTGACGGCGTGCCGCATGGCATCGCTCGATCTCGCATCGTCCCCGGCGAGCTGGTCGAGCTGGTCGATCAGGAGCGTGATGTCGTCGTGCTCTGCAGTGAGGATCTCGATGATGTCCATGGTGCCTCCGAGCAAATGAGACGACCCGACGCCGCGTTGCACGCGGCCTCGGGCCCTCGAAGTCCAGGCTAGGTAGTCAAACGTCGTCTTACTTGCGCTGATCCGGACGGCCCTGCGCCTGCGCTGGATTGCGCTGCGTGACCTTGTCCTCGTCAGCGTCCTCCTCGTCGATGTCATCGACGCCGTTCGCGGCCTCCGGCGCATTCTTGTCAGCGACGTCGGGCGAGATGCCCGGCTGGTTGCCCTGCCGGTTGCCCTGCTTCATGCGCTCGGACTCGTCGATGCCCGCCTGCGGGTTGTTCGACATCTTGTCCTTGTTCGCCTCGCGAATCGGATCGGGCTGCTGCGGCTTGTTCTGCTGCGGAGCCTGGTTCTTGCGATTCTTGGTGTTCTCGGCCATTGCGGTCTCCCTCTGGTTGAATTTCGTAACCAGAGGATTTGCAACGACTACGCCATGGCGTCGCGAGATCGCACGCGTATGAAGTTCCGTACATCGCGACCACCAGGTGCGCGGTCGTCGACGGTGGGCGCAGGCGCACGAGCCTGCGAGAAGTGACTACTGACCTTCGGCGGTGTGACAGTTCAGGCAACCAAACCCCGTCGGATTCTCCGGCGTGTACTCCGACTCCTGCAGCAGCTTCGCCATCGTCGGCTTGACCTGCCCGCCCATCCACTCGAGGTCTTCCTTCTTGTACTTGCTCATGTCGGCGAAGTTCAGCTTCGGGAGGTTCGGGTTCGGCATGTCGAACTCGCCCTTCTCCGCGCCGTCACCGTGGCAGGTCTTGCAGCCGAACTCGGCAAACTCCTTCGCGTCGTGATCTTTGAAGATCGGCGCCATCGCCGGCACGACCTTCTCCTTCATGAACTGGATCTGCTGATCGTGATCGAGCTTCTCGAACGGGACATCGGGGAGCACCGGGCTCGCAGAGCCGAGATCACCGCCGCCCCCCGTGGTGGTCGTCGCAGGGGTCTTCGAGCCGCAGGCAGCAGCAACAACAAGCGAGGCAAGTACGGCGAGGAGCTTCATGGCGCGGAGAATGACCAACCGGCCGCCTCGGGGCAAGTGGCCGCGCGGAACGGATTGTTGCGCGCCTGGCTCAGTGGACGCCGAGGTACGCTTTGCGAATCGTGTCGTCCGCGGCGAGCTCCTTGGCCGGGCCCGACGCGACGAGGGTGCCGACCTCGAGGACGTGCGCCGTGGTCGCCACCCGTAGCGCCTGGTGCGCATTCTGCTCGACGAGCAGGATCGTCGTGCCCTCGGCCGCGATCGTCCGCACGATCTTGAAGATCAGGGCGACGACCTGCGGGGCGAGCCCCAGGGATGGCTCGTCGAGGAGCAGGAGCTTGGGCCGCGCGACCAGGGCACGCGCGATCGCGAGCATCTGCTGCTCTCCACCGGACAGCGTGCCCGCGTTCTGCGCGAGCCGCTCGCGGACGCGCGGGAACAGCTCGAGCGCACGCTCGCGATCCTTGGCGACCGCAGCGGCATCTTTTCGGAGGTAGGCGCCCATCTGGAGGTTCTCGTCGACGGTGAGGTTCGCGAAGATGCCGCGCCCCTCCGGTGCGTGAGCCAGCCCGCGCGCGACGATCTGGTGGGCACCGAGGCCGGTGATCGGCTGGCCATCGAACGTCACCGTCCCCTTCGACGGCTTCACGAGACCCGAGATCGCGCGCAGCGTCGTGGTTTTGCCGGCGCCGTTTGCACCGATCAGCGTGACGACCTGGCCCTGCTCGACGGCGAACGACACGCCCTTGAGCGCGTGGATGCCACCGTAGTGGACATCGAGATCTTTGACCTCGAGGAGCGCCATCAGCTCGCGGCCTCTTCCTCGTCCGGCACCCCGAGGTACGCCTCGATCACCTTCGGATCCTCCTGGACCTTGTCGGCGACACCGGCCGCGATCGTGACGCCGTGATCGAGCACCGTGATGTGCTCGCAGATATCCATCACGAGCCCCATGTCGTGCTCGATCAAGAAGATCGCGACGTCGAACCGGGAGCGCAGCGACTCGATCAGCGCGCGCATCTGGTGCTTCTCCTGGGTGTTCATGCCGGCGACGGGCTCGTCGAGCAGGAGCACCTTGGGCTCGGTCGCCAGTGCGCGCGCGATCTCGAGGCGGCGCTGATCGCCGTACGGCAGGCTCTTCGCTTGCTCTCCCGCGCGGTGCGCGATCCCGAGCACGTCGAGCAGATCGAGGGAGCGCTCGACGATCGCGTTCTCCTCCGCCAGATAGAGCGGCGTGCGGAGCAGCGCGCGCCACAGGCCGCTCTTCGCGCGGACGCCGGCGGCGGTGCGGACATTGTCGAGGACCGACAGCTCGCCGAACAGGCGGATGTTCTGGAACGTGCGCGCGAGGCCCGCCTGCGCGATCGCCGACGGCTTCTTGCCGTTGAGGCGCTGGCCACCGAGGAAGATGTCGCCCTTGTCGGCCTGGTAGACGCCGGTCAGGAGGTTGAACACCGTGGTCTTACCAGCGCCGTTGGGGCCGATCAGACCGTGCAGTGCGCGCGGCGGCAGCGACAGCGAGAAGTCGTCGACGGCCTTGAGGCCGCCGAACGCGAGCGAGAGGCCCTTGGCCTCGAGCGCTGGCTTCGTCACGAGGGCTCGTCCTCGCCGGAGGTGGAGTCCGCCGGATTCACTCCGGCGGGCGAGGTAGACCTCTCCCTCGAGAGGTCCTTCTCGATCGCCGCGGGGAGACGTGCCTCCGCCTTCGGGATCAGCCAGCCACCGGCGACCTTGCGCCACACCGGGATCACGTAGCGGCGCCAGAACGCGAGATCCCACAGCTCCTTGATCCCGAACAGGCCCTGCGGCCGCACGATCATCACGATGATCAGCGCCAGCGCGTAGACCGGCATCCGGTACTCCGCGAACTCGCGGAACAGCTCGGGCAACAGCGTCAGGATCGCGGCAGCGAGCACGACACCGGTGATCGAGCCCATGCCGCCGAGCACGACCATGATCACGATGTCGATCGACTTCTGGAAGCCGAGCTCCTTCGGATTCAGCGTGACGCCGACCTCGTGCGCGAACAGCGCGCCGCCGACGCCGGCGAAGAACGCGGCCATCACGAACGCGACGACTTTGACCCGCGACGTGTTGACGCCCATCGCCTCGGCGGCGATCTCGTTCTCGCGCACGGCGAGCAGCGCGCGGCCGTGGCTCGACGTCTTGAGCCGGTAGCAGGCGATCAGGAGGATCGCGACGATCGCGAACGTGAAGAAGATGCCCGCATGACCGGTCTGCTGACCTGACGCGTCCTCGAGCCACGGCGTCGGCGACACGTACGTCGGAGTCCCGGTGAACCCGAGTGGTCCGCCGAGCGCCTTCGCGGCATCGATCCACGACGCCCCCGCGGCCTTCGCCGGCTCGATCACGTCGGAGGTCTGCTGCACCAGCACGCGGACGATCTCGCCGAAGCCGAGCGTGACGATCGCGAGGTAGTCACCGCGCAGCCGCAGCGACGGCAGGCCGACGACGAGACCCGCGAGCGCCGCGACGACGCCGCCGAACACGCACGCGAACAGGAACAGGGCATCGCCGCTGCCGAGGAACCCACCGTGGACGTCCACACCGTACGCACCCGGTGCGAGCCAGCCGAACTTGATCGAGCCGTAGTAGGTGATCAGCGCTGCCGCATACCCACCGACCATCATGAAGCCGGCGTGACCGATCGAGAACTGACCGGCGAAGCCGTTGACGATGTTGAGCGAGGCGGCGAGGACGATCGCGATGCCGATGTCGAGCAGGAGCTTCGCGTAGAACGGCCCCAGCATCGGCGCCAGCATCGCCTGCAGGAGCAGGGCGATCACGAGTCCGACGAGGATCGGATACGCCGAGCGCAGCACCGCGACGATCGCGTTCGGCTTGAACGTTCCGACCCGTGCCGACAGTGGCCGCGTGGGATCGCCGCTCATACCTTCTCCACGACGGCCTTGCCGAACAGACCGCTCGGCTTGACCAGGAGGACGACGATCAAGATCACGAACACGTAGAGGTCGCGCATGTGCGGCGAGAAGTACGCCGCACCGAACATCTCGACGAACGCGATCAGGAGGGCACCTGCGACCGCGCCGCGCACGTTGCCGATACCGCCGACCACCGCGGCGACGAACGCCTTGAGGCCGAGCAGCACCCACGTCGCATCGGCGGATTGCTTGATGCTCTCGTACTTGAGCGCGAACAGCAGGCCACCGGCGGCAGCGAGCGCCGAGCCAATGCCGAACGTGATCGAGATGATGCGGTTGACGTCGACGCCCATCAGCGACGCGGTCCGCTCGTCGAAGGAAACGGCGCGCATCGCGCGACCAAGGCGGGTGCGATAGATGAGCGCCTCGAGACCGAACAGCAGCGCGCCCGCGAGCAGCACGACCGTGACATCGACGAGCCGGATGTGAACGCCGAGGATCTGGAACAGCGAGCGATCCTCCACGAGTGCCGGCATTCGCTGCGGCTGGGTGCCGAACACGAACTTGAGCTGTCCGACGTTCTGGAGGAACAGCGACACGCCGATCGCGGTGATCAGCACGTTGAGGCGCGGCGCGCGGCGCAACGGCCGGTACGCGAGCGTCTCGATCGCGATGCCGAGCCCGGCGCACAGCGCCATCGCCGCGATCAGGATCAGCGGCATCGCGTACATCGGCGGGTCGGTGACCGCGAAGCCGAGCGTGGTCGCGAGCACGAACGACGCCCACGCACCGACGGTGAACACGTCGGAGTGCGCGAAGTTGATGAAGCGCAGGACGCCGTAGACGAGCGTGTAGCCGAGCGCGGTGAGCGCATAGAGGCTACCCAGCGCGATGCTGTTGACGAACGTCTGGAGAAGCTTGTCCACTCTTACTTCGTCGCTGAGCCACTGCCCGCTGCTGAGCCACTGCCGGCGCCAGAGCCGCTACCCGCTGCCGAGCCGCTACCTGCTGCCGAGCCGCTACCTGCTGCGGCCGGCTCGGGCCAGCCCTTCGGAACCACGGTCGCGACGTAGCGCGGCTGGCCGCCCTTCATCTGGACGACGACGGCTTGCTTCTGCGCATCACGGTTCGCGTCGAGCGTGATCTTGCCGGTGACGCCGGGGAAGTCCTTGGTCGCGGCAATCGCGGCCGCGAGATCCTTGCCGCCGAGCGAGGGTGCGCGATCCATCGCGTCGAACATCACACGTGCAGCATCGTAGCCGAGCGCCGCGAGGCCATCCGGCACCTCGCCCCAGCGCTTCTTGTACTTCGCGACGAACTCCTGGACCTCGGGGCGCGTCTCGTCGAACGAGTAGTGGTTCGAGTAGTAGCTGCCCTCGATCGCGTCCCCACCGATCTCGGCGAGCTTCGTCGAGTCCCAGCCGTCGCCACCGAGGAACGGCACGGTGATGCCGAGCTTGCGAGCCTGGCGCACGATGTTGCCGGCGTCGGTGTAGTAGCCGGGGAGGAACACGGCCTTCGCGTTCTTGCCCTTGATGGTCTGGAGCTGCGCGGACACGTCAGCGTCGCCCGCGGTGTATGCCTCGGCCGCGACGATCTTGCCGCCGAGGGCGGTGAACTCGGTCTGAAACGTCTCGGCGAGGCCCTTGGAGTACGGCGCCGCCTGATCGAACAGGACCGCGACCTGATCGAACTTCTGGTCCTTCGCGAACTTCGCGACGACGTAGCCCTGGAACTCGTCGAGGAAGCAGACGCGCGAGACCATGTCGCGACCCTCGGTGACCTTCTTGTTGGTCGACGAGGGAGAGATCATCGGGACGCCGAACTGCTGGGCGACCTTGCCGCCGGCGAGCGAGCTGCCCGAGGCAACCTCGCCGATCAGCGCGACGACCTTGTCCTCGCTGATCAGGCGCTGGACGACGTTGCCGGCCTCGCTCGACTTCGACGCGTCGTCGAGCGTCTTGATCGCGATCTGCCGGCCCTTCACGCCGCCCGCCGCGTTGCGCTCCTCGAGCGCGAGGATCACGCCATGATCCGTCGACACGCCGAAGGTCGCCTCGGCGCCGGTCAGCGATGCGTAGTGTCCGATCAGGATCGGGCCGGTCTGCGGCGGCTTGGCGCTGGCCGAGCCGGTCGCGGTTCCGCTGCCGGAGCCCTGGGTCTTGCCGCCGCCGCCCCCGAGCTTGTCGCAACCGGCGATCGCCACGAGGCTCGCCAAAACGGTGAACGACACGATGGGGATCGACTTCCAAGCACTCAGATTCACGGCACTCTCCTCGTGGTCAGGGGATGCGATATCCGACGCTCTTTGCAGTGTCAACAAGCCGGACGCCCATTGGATCCGCGGATCGCTCGTGATACCTGATGGGTGGCCCCTCGGCCCTGTACCTGACTCGATGAGCGACACCGCCAGATCGGATTCGACAGGTACGGTCGAGGCACAGGGTGGGCACGGCGGTCATCACAAGACGCCGAAGACCCGCAAGGAGCTCGGCTGGCTCTCCCTCGGCGCGCTCGGCGTCGTCTACGGCGACATCGGAACTTCTCCGCTGTACGCGATGAAGGAGTGCTTCGGTCCGGTCAATCCGCACCGTGCGAACGCGACCGATCCCGAGGCGGTGCTCGGCGTCCTCTCGATCGTCTTCTGGTCGCTCGTGCTGATCGTGTGCGTGAAGTACCTCGCGTTCGTGCTGCGCGCCGACAACAAGGGCGAGGGCGGCACGATGTCGCTCGCGGCCCTCGTCCAGCAGAAGCTCGTCGCGAACAAGAACAAGATCGCGTTCCCCATCCTGCTCGCCCTGTTCGGTACCGGCCTCCTCTACGGAGAGGGCCTGATCACCCCGGCGATCTCCGTCCTGTCTGCGGTCGAGGGACTGTCGGAGCAGAGCCCCGCCCTGTCCTACCTGATCATCCCGATCTCGATCGGAATCCTCGTCGGCCTGTTCTGGGTCCAGCGCTACGGCACCGGCAAGATCGGCTCGGTGTTCGGCTGGGTCATGCTCGTGTGGTTCTTCGCGATCGGCGCCGCCGGGATCCCGGCGATCGCGCGCGAGCCCGGCGTGCTCGCCGCGATCAGCCCCCTCCACGCCTTCAGCTTCCTGTTCACGCACGGCGTCGACGGCTTCCTCCTGCTCGGCTCGACCGTGCTGTGTGTGACCGGCTGCGAGGCGCTCTACGCGGACATGGGGCACTACGGCAAGACACCGATCCGGATCGCGTGGTCGACCGTGGTGTATCCGGGGCTCCTCCTCAACTACTTCGGCCAGGGGGCGCTCTACCTCGAGGGCGGCGCGACGATCACGAACCCATTCTACGCGCTCGTCGACGGCCCGATGCTGATTCCGATGATCATCCTCGCCACGATGGCGGCGATCATCGCATCGCAGGCCCTGATCTCCGGCGCGTTCTCGCTCACCAACCAGGCGGTCCAGCTCGGCTACCTGCCGCGCGTGACCGTGGTCCACACGTCCCACAAGCACGAAGGCCAGATCTACATCCCCGAGGTGAACTACGCGTTCATGATCGGGTGCGTCGCGCTGGTCCTCGCGTTCAAGACCAGCTCGAACCTCGCGGCCGCGTACGGCATCGCCGTCACCGGCCTGATGATGATCACGTCGTACCTGATCTTCCTGGTCTGCCGCCGTAACTGGGGCTGGTCGCTCGGCGCATCGCTGGCGCTCTACATCCCACTCCTGATCATCGACGGCGCGTTCTTCTCGTCGAACTTCGTCAAGATCGCGCACGGCGGCTGGTTCCCGCTCGTGGTCGCGGTCGGCGTGTTCGCGGTGATGACGACGTGGTTCCGCGGCCGCGTCGAGCTATCGAAGACGATGGAGATGGGGACCATCCCCGACAAGCTGTTCCTCGACGACATCCCGAACATCGGCCTGCCGCGCGTCCCGGGCACCGCCGTGTTCATGACGTCGGGTACCGACGGCATCCCGAACGTCCTGCTCCACCACGTCAAGCACAACAAGGTGCTGCACCAGCAGGTCGTGCTGCTGTCGATCACGACCGAGAACATCCCGTTTGCGGTCGGGAACTCGTCGCTGCAGGTCCGCGAGCTCGAGCACGGCTTCTACCGCGTGCTCGCCCGCGTCGGCTTCATGCAGCAGCCGAACGTCCCCAAGATCCTCTCGCGCTGCGTGAAGCACGGGCTCGAGACCGCGACCTCCGACACGACCTACTACCTCGGCCGGCAGACGCTGCTGACGACCGGCAAGAGCAAGGTCGCGCGCTGGCGCAAGATGCTGTTCTCGTTCCTCGCGCGTAACTCGCGCCCGCCGTCCGCATTCTTCAATCTGCCGCCGAACCGCGTCGTCGAGCTCGGTCTCCAGATCGAGCTGTAGACGAGCGGCACGCGCCGACGCTCCTGCCCGTTCGACGCCTCACCGGGTGGCGAGAAGCAGGGATGGGTATCCCTGAGAACGGGCATGAGCCTCGGCGCGTGTCGTCAACCTGCTCGCATCGAGAAAGCGGGGCTCATCATCGGCGCGGACGGCTGGAGCATCGCGAGCTGGCGCATGCGCTCCGTGGCGAACAGGCCCGCGAGCTGTGCGTACGTCGCGACCGGCGCGTGTTGCCGCAGTGCCGGCAGCAGATATCTCTCTTCCTGCGTCGCGTGGTACCCGACCAGTTCGCGGAGCTGTTGCGCGCGATCGCACCAGAAGGACGTCTGGGGCCGCGCAGAGATCAGCGCCGACAGCGTGTGCTCCTGGGCGAGGTGTGCCGCGCGCGCCTGTGCGAGGACGACCTGGAGCCGCGGCACGCACTCGAGCCGGCCGAGCACGATGTCCTCGGCCTCTGCGTGCGCGATCAGCCCGAGGCGTACGCCGTCGAGGTTCAGCCGCAGATCGTCTGCGCTCGCGTCCGGATCCAGAAGCTGGGTGAGCTCGTGCTGGAGATCCGCGTGATCTCGTCGCAGCAGCGTCAGGAAGTCTGTCGCCATTGTTGAGACGAGGCTGCAGTGTCGATGCCGTCTGCGTGTTCCGTTGCGCGTCGCACAGCGAACACCGTGATGCGAGGCGACTTACGTTCGGCCGCGAGAGAATGACTGAGCCAACCGCGCGCGGGCGCCACGCGTGAGGCGAGATGGTCGTGCGCGGACGCGCGTAATGGGAGAACGCCCTAGGCGTTACTGTGGGA
Source organism: Myxococcales bacterium (assembly GCA_031421915.1). Taxonomy (GTDB): domain Bacteria; phylum Myxococcota_A; class Polyangia; order Haliangiales; family Haliangiaceae; genus JABFXX01. The sequence continues at coordinate 36,185 of JANOPP010000310.1, forward strand.
TAGCCAGCGCTCGCGATATGCTCGCTCCGTGAGTCGGGCACGACGGTTCGTCGGCAATCGTGCGGGCGTCGCAGGCACGATCGCCGTCGTCTTGCTCGTCGCGATCGCGGTTCTCGCGCCGTGGTTCAGCAAGGACCCGATCGCGCGCGATATCGAGCACGGCCTGACCCTGCTCGGGGCCCCGCTGGCTCCGTCCGCCGATGCACTCCTCGGCACGGATCACCTCGGCCGCGACGTGTGGGCCCGGCTCGCAGCCGGCGCAGGCTCCTCGCTGTGGATCGCGACGCTCGCGACGGCACTCGCGCTCGCGATCGGTCTCGCGATCGGCCTCGTCGCGGGCTACGCGGGCGGCTGGGTCGACGGCCTGTTGATGCGCACCGTCGATCTCGTCCTGTCGTTCCCGATGCTGCTGCTGGCGATCCTCCTCGCGGCCCTGCTGCGCGAAGCCGGGCTCTCGTCGTCGAGCACGCCGATCATCCTGACGCTCGCGGTCGTCAGCTGGACGACGATGGCGCGCGTGATCCGCGGCAAGGCGATGTCGATCGCACGCAGCGAGTACGTCCTGGCCGCGCGCGCTCTGGGAGCGAGCCCCGGCCGGATCATCACGCGCCACATCCTGCCCAACGTTGCCAGCGTCGTGATGATCGTCGTCGCGATCGCGTTCGCGCAGAACCTCCTCGCGGAGGCGACGCTGTCGTATCTCGGCCTCGGCCCTCCGCCGCCCGCTCCGACGTGGGGGCGGATGCTCTACGAGGGGCGCGTGTTCATCCGGAGCGCACCACACCTCGTGATCGCGCCCGGCCTCGCGATCCTGCTCGCAATCGTCGCCTTCAATCTCGTCGCCGACGGCGTGCGGGATGCCTTCGATCCGAAGGAGTTGCGGTGAGAGTGCTCGCTCTCGTCGGCCTGCTGGTCGGGTGCAGCGGACAGGATCGCGGCCCGCGCTGGCAGCCCGCAGGTGCGACGACCCCGCGCGACGGCGGCACGCTTCGCTTCTCGGTCGCCGATTCCCTGCGCACGCTCGACCCGACGATCGCCTATGACGAGGTCAGCACGTTTGTTCTGCAATCGATGGTCGCGACGCTCGTCGCGTACGACCCGTCGGGCCTCGAGCTGCGGCCCGAGCTCGCCGAGCGGTGGGAAGTCGCAGATGGTGGCACCACACTGCGGTTCTGGTTGCGACCGTCGCTGACATACAGCACCGGGCAGCCCATCGCCGCCGAGGACTTCAAGTTCGCCCTCGAGCGCGCACTGACGAGTGCCGATTCACCGTTCGGTCCGTTCCTGGCCGATGTCGCGGGCGCGGCCGAGGTGCTCGCGGGCAAGACCCGCGACTGTGCTGGCATCGTCGCAGTCTCGGAGCGCGAGCTCGTGATCCGGCTTGTGAGGCCCGCGCCCGCATTTCTCTACGTGCTCGCGATGAAGTTCGCGACACCACAGCGGGCGGATCACGTGGCAAGCGCCGGAGATCAGCTGCGCCGGCGGCCGCTCGCATCCGGCCCGTACGAGCTCGTGGAGTGGAACGAGGGAGTTCGCGTCGTCGTCCGCAAGAACCCGCGCTACTGGAACCGCGCGCGCGCACACCTCGATTCGATCGTGATGCTCGAGAACATCCAGCGCGACACGCAGTTCCTGATGTTCGAGCGCGGCGAGCTGGACGCGGCCGCACAGCTCACGGCCCCGGACTACCTGTGGATCACCTCCCAGCCGGCTTGGGCCCCGTTTCTCCATCGCCGTACGTCGATGCAGGTGCAGGGCAGCCGCATCAACGTCCGCGTCAAGCCCTTCGACGATCGCCGCGTCCGACAGGCGATGAACTTCGCGCTCAACAAGGCCCACCAGATCAAGCTGCTGCACGGCACCGCCGTTCCGTCGCACGGCCTGTTGCCGCCCGGCATGCACGGACGCGACGAGAGCTCGGCGCCGTATCCCTACGATCCGGTGCGCGCACGCGCACTCCTCGCCGACGCCGGGTACCCGAACGGATTCCGTGCCGACTATGCGATCTACAACGACGACGAGCTCGAGCGTCTGTCGATGTCGATGCAGGGCGACCTCGCGGAGGTCGGCATCCATCTCGATCTCCGGGTCATGTCGCTGTCGAGCTACTTCACCGCGCTCGGACGACCCGATGGTCCGCCGCTCGGCTTCTACGCATGGATCGGAGACTTTCCCGATCCGACGAGCTTTCTCGATGCCAAGTTCCACTCGCGTGGAATCGCGGAGGAGAACTCGTCGAACGACTCGTTCTACAAGAACCCCGAGCTCGACACCGTGCTCGACACCGCGCGCGGAGAGCTCGATCCAATGAAGCGCGACGCGATGTACCGGCGCGCAGAGAAGATCCTGTTCGACGACGCTCCGTGGATCTGGGGCTTCCATCGGTCGTTCACCGAGGTCACCCAGCCGTACGTCCGCGGCTACGAGCCACACCCGATCTGGCTCCGCGACTACACCAGTGCGTGGCTCGACGTCGGCGCCGACGGGGATCCTGTGCCGCGATGATCTGGCACGTCCTGCGCCGCCTCGGCTGGTCGCTCGTCGTCGTGTGGTTCGTGGTCAGCGCGACGTTCGCGATGACGATGGCAATCCCCGCAGATCCTGGCAGGACGCTGCTCGGTCCTCACGCGAGCGCGGAGGCGATCGAGCGCGTTCGCGCGGAGTACTGCCTCGACCGCGGCTTCGCTGGTCGTTACGGATGCTGGATGTCACGCGTCGCCCGCGGCGATCTCGGCGAGAGCTACCGCACGCACCGCCCCGTGACCGCGATCCTGGCGGATCGGATCGGGCCCACGGTGCAGCTCGCCCTCGCGGCGATCTTCCTGCAGCTCCTCATCGGGTTGCCACTCGGGCTCCTGGCCGCCATGCGGCGCGGGCGCTGGCAGGATCACGCGGCCCATGCGGTGGGCCTGATCGGCCAGAGCGCACCGACGTTCGTCGTCGGGACCGTCCTGCTGTACGTATTTGCGTATCGCTTTGGCTGGTTCCCGATGAGCGGTCACGGCACGGGCGGATGGGATCGCGTTCATCACCTCGTCTTGCCCGCGATGACGCTCGCGACCATGGGCGTCGCCTACTATGCGCGGGTCGTGCGCAGCGAGCTCGTCGACGTCCTCGGCGAGGACTACATCCGTACAGCCCGTGCAAAGGGCTTGTCCGAGCGCAGCGTGGTTCTCCGCCATGCGCTGCGCTCGTCGCTCGGACCGCTGGTCACGTTGATCGGCCTCGACCTCGGTGTGTTGCTCGGCGGCGCCGTCGTGACCGAGTTCATCTTTGCGTGGCCGGGCCTCGGCCGCGAAGTGCTGCTCGCGATCCTCGACGTCGATCTTCCGCTGATCCTCGGGGTCGTCTTGATCTCGGGGATCGCGATCGCGATCGCGAACCTGCTCGCGGACCTCGTGTACCTCTGGCTGGACCCGAGGCTCCGTGGCTGAGAAGTCGCGCGCGCACCACTTCGTGATCCTGCTCGGCTGGGTCAGCCTGTTTGCGGATCTCTGCTACCAGGGCATGCGCGGTGCGCTCGGGCCGTACCTCGCGATCCTCGGCGCGAGTGCGACCGCGGTCGGTGCGGTCGCCGGGACCGGCGAGGCGATCGGCTACGGCCTGCGCTACGTCAGCGGCCGGCTCGCCGACAAGACCCAGGCCTACTGGACGCTGGCCATCGTCGGCTATGCGACCAACCTGATCGCGGTCCCGCTGCTCGCCCTCGCGGGGAACTGGCCGATGGTCGCCGTGCTCGTCGGGGTCGAACGACTCGGCAAGGCGATCCGTTCGCCCGCGAAGTCGACGCTGACATCCTTTGCGGCGAGCGACGTCGGTGCCGGCAGAGCGTTCGCGATCAGTACGGCGATGGACAAGATCGGTGGCCTGCTCGGGCCGCTCGTCGTCGCCGGCGTTCTCGCGTGGAAGGGTGAGACCCTCAAAGGCTTCGCGTGGGCGTTCCTGATCCTGGGGATTCCTGCGTTGCTGTCGGTCCTCGTGCTCCTGCGCGCGCGCCGCCTGTTTCCGGATCCACGCGCTCTCGATACCAGCGCGGATGACGCGCGCGGTGCGCTCGGGTCGCGGTACCGGATCTACCTTGTCGGTGTCGCGCTGATCGCGATCGGCCTCGCCGACTGGCCGCTGCTCTCCTACCACATGGAAAAGGCCGGCGTGCTGTCAGCCACGTGGCTGCCGGTTGCGTACGCCGCGGCGTCCGGCGTCGACGGAGTCGTGGCGTTGCTCGCTGGCTCGGCCTTCGATCGCCGGCGTACGAGCGGCGGCAGCGGCGGTGGTGTGATCTCCGTGTTCGTGCTCGCCGGAGCTGTCTATGCGCCGCTCGTGCTGTCGTCTGACGCGAGTACCCCGTATCTCGCCGTCGCCGGCGTCGCACTGTGGACGATCGCGTTCGCCGCGACCGAGTCGATCGGCAAGGCGATGATCGCGACGCTCGTCCCGAAGGGGGAGCGTGGTCGTGCGTACGGGGTCTACTACCTCGTGTGGGGCCTCGCGTGGTGGGGCGGCAGCGTGCTGCTCGGCGTCCTCTACGATCACGATCGAACGATCGCCTCGGTCGTCGCCACGAGCTCGATGGTCGCGGGTGCCGCCGTCGTCGCGTGGTCTGCCCGGGGCCGTCGCCCGGCGAATCAATCGCCGTAGCGGACCGCGATCTCGGGAATCGCTGGCGGCAGCGGCGGCGTCGGATCGGTGACCAGCATGTCGGGATCGGGTGGCGGTGGCGGCGGCGGGCCAACCACACCGACCGCGCGCACGATCACCGCTCCCGTGGGGGGCTCCGCGGCGGGGAGCGCGAACGTCGCGCGTCCGAGTGCGTCGGTCGCTCCAGTGATCAGCGATCCCGAAGGCAGCACGACCTCGAGCCGCGTGAACATCGCCTGTGCGGGACACGCGAACCGCTCGACGCCACCGCTCTGTGGCAGGCGCGCGACCTCGGTCCCATCGAGCCCGACGACGACGCCGGTGACGAGGCTCGACGCAGCGAACACGACGGGCAACAGCGCGATCCACACCAGGATGCCGTAACCAGTCGCGCCCTTGAAGTCTGGATCACCACCGGACTCGATCTTCGCGACGCGCTTGCTGCGCTGCTCGATCACTCGCTCGATCGTGCGGTGACACATACGATGCCGGCTCGTGCGCACAGAGATCTCCGCACCCGTGATCGAAGCTTCGACAACGATGCCGCCGACGGCCCCCACGATCAGCGGGCTGCGATCGATGCGGACGATCTGACTCGTCGTGCGCCGTTCGGGCACCATGACGACGCAACCGCTGCTTGCGATTGCGAGAATCGCCGCCAGCCTTCCGAGGCCGTGCTCCACCATTGGTAGATCTACTTTCCCTCATCCAGAGGATGAGTTTCCGTACGACCCCCATAGAAACCGTGCGTGCGGATTTCCCGCACACGGCTTGCGGGAGGGCTCTCGTGCCAGCGGTACTGGGTAGCCTCCGGATACCGGA
>JANOPP010000311.1:0-4082 GCA_031421915.1 Myxococcales bacterium
GGCGAGGTCAGCTCCGCGGTCACGCCCGACGATAGCATGGGGCATTCCGGCCGCCTGCGTCGGTGGGCCGGTCGGATACTGGGTCGGGCATCACCGGTGCCAAACCAGCCCGATCGTCGCGCCCCCGGCGCCGATGCGTGCGCTGACGATGGGCGCTCGGCGATCGCGCCAGCCCAGCACGGCGCCGGTGATCAGCGCAGCGCCGCCGATCGCGTACAGCCCGATCGTGAGGCTGCGGGGTGTCGTGTAGTCGCCAAGCGCTGCGTCGTAGTCCGCGCCGGTCGGCGCCGCCTCGAGGTCGACCCGCGCGGGGCGGACCGCGAGCACGTGGACCAACGCTCCCGCGATCACGGCCGCGCCACCGCCGATCACGAAGACCTTGGGCACGAGTGAGCGAGGCGGAGGGATCGGGCGCGGCGCGGGGATGGGTCGAACGTCGCCGGCCCCGGTCCCCGCGGGTACGACAGGATCCGGCGCGGTCGCACGCGGCGCGACGAGCGTTGCCTCGTGAGCGGTGCGCTGCTCGACCACGACGGTCGTCACGAGCTCGCCCCCATCGCGGGTACTCCCAACGATGCGGTGCGCGCCCGCAGGCAGGCGGAGTCGTTGGATCGGCGGAAACGCGCCACCGTCGAGCAGCGCCGGGACCGCGAGCGAGACGATGTCGGCATCGAGCACCAACGTGACGGTCCCGAGGGTCGACGCTTCGAGTCGAGCGACCAGATCCTGCTCTTCCTTCGCGACCCAGACAGGCAGCGGCGCCGTACTGCGTTGGTGGCAGTGCGCGAAGCTAACCTCGGCGTTGCCGAGCGCGCCGCCGCGGAGGTACGCGAGGCCGATCAGGCAACTGTGGACCGCACGCGGCTCGACCGCATCGGCCGCGCGAAACCGTGCGATCGCATCGTCGATGCGGCCCTGGCGCGCGAGCTCTTGGCCCTGCGTAACCAGATCGTCTGACGTCTCTGCGAGCGCCGTGATCGGAGCGAGCAGACAACCCACGACCGCACCGAGGGCAAGGCGCCACGACAACCAGGTCACGGCGCGAGGATAGCAGGAACTCGCATGCTCGACGCCTGGATCAGCCGTGCGCGCCGACGGCGCGGATCCGGTTGAGGAGGGACGCCTTCGCCTGCGGCGCCATGAACGCGGCGCGCGCGGCGTTCTCGGCCACCTGCACGAGCTCGGCCGTCGTCAGGTTCAGTGCCGCCGCCGTCGCGCGGTAGTTCTCGCCGATGTAGCCACCGAAATAGGCAGGATCATCGGAGTTGATCGTCACGGCGACGCCGGCGCGGAGGAGCTTCGCGAAGTTGTGCTGCGCGAGGTCCTTCACGACGCACAGCTTGAGGTTCGAGAGCGGGCAGACGGTGAGTGGGATGCGTTCGAGCACGAGCCGCTCGACGAGCGCCGGATCCTCGTCGCAGCGCACGCCGTGATCGATCCGATCGACCTTCAGCACGTCGAGCGCGTCGGTGATGTACGCGGCGGGACCTTCCTCGCCCGCGTGCGCGACGAGGCGGAGGCCGAGATCCTTTGCCTTCGCGAACACGCGCGCGAACTTCGCCGGTGGATTGCCGCGCTCGCCGGAGTCGAGGCCGACTCCGATGAACTCGCTGCGGAAGGGCATCGCCGCCTCGAGGGTCGCGAGGGCATCCGCCTCGGGGAGATGGCGCAGGAAGCACAGGATCAGCTCCGACGTGATCCCGTAGCGCTTGTGCGCGTCGTCCATCGCGTCGCGCAGGCCGAGGAACACGGTCTCCATCGGGACGCCCCGCACCGTGTGCGTCTGGGGATCGAAGAACAGCTCGGCGTGCACGACGTTGTCCGCGTGCGCGCGCGTGAAGTACGCCATCGCGAGCGAGTAGAAGTCTTTGCGATCGCGGAGCACGTCGCAGCCTGCGTAGTAGAGGTCGAGAAATGACTGCAGGTCGTGGAAGGCGTACGCCTTGCGCACGGCCTCGACCGACGCGTGGGGCAGCTGGATGCCGTGTTTTCCAGCGAGGCTGAACATCATCTCGGGCTCGAGTGTTCCCTCGATGTGGAGGTGCAGCTCAACCTTCGGGATCCGCTGGATCAGCCGGTCGCGGGCAGGGTCGGTGGCCATGGCGGCGGACAATACACGAAGGCCTCGGAACCGACGGTCTTCCATCCTTGCTCGTCGGCGGTGCCACGGCTACGGTCGCCGGCTCCATGACCGACGAGACCACTCCCGCCCTCGACTTCGATCCGGTGCCGACCCTGGCGACGACGCTCGGGATCCCACCCGGCGCGATCGCCGCGGTGCTCGCGATGCTCGATGAGGGCAGCACGGTCCCGTTCATCGCGCGTTACCGCAAGGAGCGCACGGGCGGCCTGGACGAGGTCCAGCTCCGCGCGATCGAAGAGCGCCGCACGTATGTAGTGGAGCTCGAGACCCGACGTGCCGCGATCCTCGCGTCGATCACCGAGCAGGGCAAGCTCACGCACGAGCTCGAGACCAAGTTGCGCGCCGCCGAGGGCAAGTCCGAGCTCGAGGATCTTTACGCGCCGTATCGCCAGCGCCGGAAGACCCGCGCGTCCGTCGCTCGCGAGAAGGGCCTCGAGCCGCTCGCCGAGAAGATTCGCGCCCAGGGCGCCGAGGGTGATCCGGCTGCCGAGGCCGCCGCGTTCATCGCCGAAGCCGTCGCCACCGCCGCCGATGCGCTCGCCGGTGCGCGCGACATCGTCGCCGAGATGATCGCCGACACCGCCGAAGTCCGGACGTTCGTCCGCCGCGAGTACGCCGAGCACGGCGAGCTCGTGTCGAGCGTCGTCCCCGGCAAGGGCAACGAGCCGACCAAGTTCGAGCAGTACTACCAGTTCGGCGAGGCGGTGAAGACCATCCCGTCGCACCGGTTCCTCGCGATCCGTCGCGGTGAGGCCGAGGGCGTGCTGCGCGCGCAGGTGATCGTCGACACCAACAAGGTCGGCGTAGGCATCGAGCGCCTCGTCAACCTGAACGGTTCCTCGCCGTGGGCCGAGCAGCTCCACCTCTCGATCGCGGATGCCCTCAAGCGCCTCCTCGGACCGAGCGTCGAGAACGACGTGCGTGCCGAGCTCAAGCAGCGCTCGGATCTCCAGGCCGTGGACATCTTCGCCGGCAACCTTCGCAACCTCATGCTCGCGGCGCCGCTCGGCACCGCGGCCGTGATCGGCGTCGACCCCGGCCTTCGCACGGGCTGCAAGTGCGCCGCGATCGACGCGACCGGCAAGTTCCTCGGCACCGTCACCGTCTACATCACCCAAGGCGACGCCCAGCTCGCGAACGCCAAGGAGGACTTCCTCGCCTTCGTGCAGAAGTTCAACCCGCGCGCGATCGCCGTCGGTAACGGCACGGGTGGGCGCGAGGCCGAGCAGTTCGTCAAGAAGGTCCTCGGCGATGCGGGGCTCCGCGACGTTCCCGATGCGCCGTTCGTCGTGCAGGTCAACGAGGCCGGCGCGAGCGTCTACTCCGCCTCGGACCTCGCGCGCGAGGAGTTCCCCGAGCTCGACCTGACGATCCGCGGTGCGATCTCGATCGCCCGTCGGCTCCAGGATCCGCTCGCCGAGCTCGTCAAGATCGAGCCCAAGTCTATCGGCGTCGGCCAGTACCAGCACGACGTCAACCAGCCCCTGATCGCGAAGCGCCTCGGCGATGTCGTCGAGGACTGCGTAAACAAGGTCGGCGTCGAGCTCAACACCGCGAGCGCGATGCTGCTCGGCTACGTCGCGGGCATCGGCAAGTCGCTCGCCAAGAAGATCGTCGTGCATCGCGACACCAACGGTGCGTTCGCCACGCGCGCGCAGCTCACGGACGTCTCGGGTCTCGGGCCCAAGGCGTTCGAGCAGGCCGCAGGCTTCCTCCGCATCGCGAACGCGGCGCACCCGCTCGATCGGTCCGCGGTTCATCCCGAGCGTTACTCGCTCGTCGAGAAGATCGCGACCGACCTCGGCGTCGAGCTGCCCGCCTTGATCGGCAACCAGGAGCTCGTCGACAAGATCGATCTCTCTGCGTACGTCAGCGAGGAGGTCGGCGAGCCAACGCTGCGCGACATCGTCGCCGAGCTCGCCAAGCCGGGCCGCGATCC
>JANOPP010000312.1:0-14389 GCA_031421915.1 Myxococcales bacterium
CGAGCCAGGCGGCTCGTGCGATGCGGTACGCCGCGACGAAGTCCTTGTTGCGTTGCAGCGCCTCGATGCGGAGCCACTTGTTCCGAGCTGCGACACGCGGGTTCAGCGTGCGCCGGGGCTCGATGGTGGTTGGCGAGTCACGCCAGGACTGCCGCAGAATCCTGCGCCGGCCCAGAACCGCGCGGCCCGTGGCGGCGCGAAGGGCCGCTTTCTCGGCCTCGACGGCTGCAACACCCTGGCGGACGGCGCGCAAGATCTCGTCGGGCTCGCCGAGCTCGGCGGGGAGCTTGAGCTCGAGCGTGACCTCGGCGGGCATGCAGCCATCGGCGCGAAAGAAGTGGCGGGGACGTGTGGCTCGCAGGGTGCGGCCGTTGAGGAGGGCGGAGAGACCATTGACGCCGGGCCAGTGGTCAACGCGGTCAACGAGACCATCCTTGACCGGGTTCGACGCGGCGTAGACGAGCTTGTCGATGACATCTTGGACGTCGACGAGCTCGACGAGGGAGACCGGCTCGCTCGAGAACATGTTCTCCCAGCGACCACGAAGCGCGTTCTGACACTTGGCGAACATCTTGTGGAAATGCTCGACGAACTCGATGATTCGACCGTGGCGGTCGTAGAAGATCGTATGGTGGTGGTTCGAGAGGGCCGATGGGAGCAGCACCTCGACCTCGAAGCGGGCCGCGGCCTCGGCGAGGCAGTAGAGGAAGTTGTTGTTGGTCTCCGCATCGGGCCTCATCAGGAACTGCCGCTGGGTGCAGCGGCGGGTGTCCATCCAGAAGCGACCGGGCAGGACTTGGCGTGGGACCGACATGGGGACGGGTACGAGCACGTTGCTTGCCAGCGGCGAAGTTCGCGAGAACCCTTGCGACGGCCATCGTTCTGTCCGGTCGTCGGCCGGACGCGGCCGAGGAGCGGACAGGTTGCCGGACACCTCGACGGCGCTGATGATCGCCGACGAATTCAACGGCGGAGCGGCGAGAACGATCACGATGCGAGTCACGGGGCACGAATGGAGCGCGAGCGCCGGCGGGTCCAGCTCAGCTACCCGGGTGGCCCGCCGCTCTGGTTCGTCTCCGCCGAGGACTTGTGCGTGATGAAGCTGCTCTCCGGTGGTCGGCCGGGCGCGGCCGAGCTGCGGACAGGCGGCCGGACATCTCGGTGGCTTTGGTGATCGCCGACGAGTTCAACGGCGGATGGGCGAGGCGGAGGGGCGAGGCGAGGAGGGGCGAGGCGGCCGGACACATCGACGGCGCTGATGAAGTTCAACGTCGGGCCGACTGCGTAGAAGGTGTTAGGATCTGGCTCGTGAAGCTCGACGAACTGAGCCCAGAGGTTCGCGCGGAGTTTGACGCGCTGAGCTCGGAACAGCAGGCATGGCTGCTCCACGACGAGCTGCTCTGGCAGCAAGCGCATGCCATCGCCTTGCACGCTAGCGTCGATGTAAGCGGCGTGTATCACGTCCTTCGGAACCTCGAGAAATCGCCTTCCGAGCGCCTACGCAATGGACTACGTCATGGACGAAGTTTCCGCGCTAACCCACGTTGAGCGTGCGTTTCTCGTCGAGTTGCAGACGAGAGGGGTGCGGTTCATGGTGGTCGGACTTGGAGCAGCCGTCCTCCAGGGTGCAAACACGAGCACGCAGGACATCGACCTCTGGTTCGAACAAACGTCAGATCCGCGGATCGGCGAGGCGGCGACCGCGGTCGGTGGAATCTGGGTGTCGGGCTCGTTCGGCATGCGACCGCCGCAGATCGGCGGCGATATCGGGCATCGCCTGGATGTCGTCACACACATGCACGGTCTTGGCCGGTTTGCCGACGAACTGGTCAACATGGTCGAGATCGAAGTTGATGGCACGAGACTCCCGGTTCTGAAGCTCGAGCGGATCATCGCGAGCAAGCGTGCGGCGGGACGAACCAAGGATCTGTCGGTGATTCCGGCGCTCGAGGAAGCCCTCGCCGCACGTTCCGGCCGAGGATGACAACGCACCGATCGGGTCCGTTAGCGACCTGTCGAGGCGCGCACGAGGCGCAGGGTGTTCGCGATGATCTCGGGTCCGCCGGTGCGGCCGTGACCCGGTACGACGATCGTGGCTCGCAGCGCCTCGAGGCGTGCGAGCGCGGGTTCCCACGTGTCGAGCGATGCGTCCCCAAGATAGCCGAGCGAGTCGCCGATCTTGAGCATGCAGCCGCCAAAGAGAATCTGGCGTGCGGGCAGGTACACCACGACGTTGTCCTGGCTATGCGCCGGCCCGGGATACGTCACCTCGACGCGCTCGCCGCCAAATGACAGCGTGAGCCCTGCGGACTCGTCGAACGTGTGCTCCGCGCCGACCACGGGCGTGGCGCGGACGTGCTCGGCCACCGCAGCGGGAAGGCCCTCGGCAGCACCTTGTCGCATTTGTGCGCCGCGCTCGAGAGAGAGCGCCTGGGTGTGCGTCGAAGCGTAGGTTGCTACACCGGCTTCACGGTACGCGTCGTTGCCGCCCGTACCGTCCATGTGCCAGTGCGTGTTGATCGCGACCAAACGTGCAGCCGCGAAACGCGTGCGCAGCCACGCGAGGAGCGCTCGCGTGGTGTCCGTGTCGAACGGCGAGGAACAGAGGAGGAGCGTCCCGTCAGGTAGCCGTACCACAAGCACGTTGGAGTCGTGGGCTTCCTCGTGCGTGACGACCCACGCGTCACGCGCGATGGACCGTACCGTCAGCCCCGGGCGGATCGTCTCGGTCGCAACGATTTCTGGCGAGCCTGCGCGCGGGGTGGCGACCGGGCTGCCAGCGCATGCCGCCGTGAACAGGAGAGCACAGACGGAAGCGTGCATCGTGAAGCTCATGGCCAAGCGCCTTCTCCGGTGATCAATCGAGATTGTTGTCGCCCGGAGCGCCACGGCGGGGGTCGGCAGTGAAGGAGGTCACGAACGCGGGTGGCGAGAACAGGTGGCCGTTGTGGACGAACAAGCCCACGACGGTGAGATTCGAACGATGCGGGATGAGCGTGCCACTCGAGCTGCCAAGCGACTCGTAGGTCACCGAGGGGTGGCGCGAGAAGGTGATCTCGACGGTCGACTCATCGGGTGCTGTCGGCGTGATCGTGACGAGGCTCGGGTCTCCCCGGAGAACGCGCCAGTGATAGGTCACAGGCTTCTGATCGAGCGCGCGGCTGCCCGACGCGTCGACCGTGATGCGCCGGGTCTCCGCGCCCCCTGACGAGAACACCCTCGCGACGGTCGTCGACCCGGTGATGAGCTCGTCCGGGACACCGAACTCGTCTGCCGTGACAGCGAGCGCCGCCACGGGTGGAAGGTGGTCAGCGGTGAGCGCATGCGCCGCCTCGACCGTGGCTCGTTCGGCGTCGAGGTTGCCAAACGCGGTCGGATGCGCGACGCCGGTCAGGTACTCGGCGTCGGAGGCAACGCGTGCTCGCCGGTGGATCGCGGTCATCGCGGACGTGAGCGCACCGTCGGCGTGCAAGCTCGCGCGAACCGCTGGCGACAGGGCTCCAAGTGCCAGAAGCAACCGCCGGCCCTCGTCGAGCTCGCTTCCCGAGCTGCCTTGCGACGCCAGCCAGACCGGGGTCATGAATGGGAACATGTCCTCGACGCCGCAATCGGTGTGCTCGGGGTAGAGCCGCCACTTACTCTGCGTGTAGAGCGTCTCGTAGCGAGCGAACTCGCGGATCATCGTCAGGTCGTAGCGCAGCAAGCTGTAGCCCACCGTCGTGTACGCCTGCGACTGGTTGGCGAGCACGATCGCCGCCGGGTCCGCGCTCGGGCCCGTCACGCCCCACGTCGAGTTGCCGTTGTTGTGCGTGACGTACGTCAGGCCGGGCATCTCGCTCCGGTCAACCACGGCGTGCTCGCCGTCGCGATTCTCGTACGTCAGGCCGCCATAGCCCGCTGCCGTCCCGGCCGTGGTCCAGCTGTTCACGCAGGTGGCGAGCGGATCCATGCACGCCTCGCGTGCGGGCAACACGCGGGTCGTTGTCATCGTCGCATCCGGTGCGGTGGCGGCCCGCGCGGTGACCGTCACGCTCCCCGCAGGCCCGTCGGGCGGCAGATGGATCAGACAGCGAAACGGCGGCGCGAGATCGGTGCAACGCGGCTCGACCTCGGCATCGATGAAGAACGCCACCCCCTCTGTCTGCTCGGGCGCCGATGCCGAGGCCACGAAGCTCTCGTACACCTCCTTGGGCACCGCGAGCACGAGACCGGCCGGGTCGGGCGCATCGGTCGGGTTGGAGGCATCGTCGCTGCCACCACAGGCGGCGACGACGACGAGCATGGCCGCCCCAGGAATCGTGCGCATCGGCGGACGATACCGCCGATCACCAGCGTGGGTGAGACCAGACCGCGTGCGTGAGACCAGACCGGGGTTGGGGACGTGAGAAATTCAACGGCGGAGGGGCGAGAAACGATCAACGACGAATTCAATGGCGGAGGAGCGAGAAAGACGCGGCGGAGCTCTCGCTCGGAAGCGTTGTTGTCGAGCATGAGCCGACCGTCGTCGTAGAACCGGGTGAGCGGACCGCGCTGTCGGTGCGCATAGCCGAGCGCAGTGCGGAGCAGTCCGCGCTGATCGCGAACGCGCTCGTACCCAGCCTCGACCCACGTGAAGAATGCGTCGGTGTGCGGTCGCAGGGTGGATCTCGCGGAGCGACTTGATCTCGGCGGCGGCTAGGTCGAGCCCTCGCGCCAATCGTCAAGTGCTACCCGCAGGTCGCGACCGCGACTGAATCCGCGATCGTCGATCAAACGCACTGCGGCCTCGGCTCGCGCCCACTCGATGTCATTGGCGACCTTCGAGAGGGCGGCGAGATCGACGCGATCCATGGGCCGGTGTTTGTCGTCGCGCGCGACGAGCTTCATCGCGATCAAATGGCCAACACATGCGACCTCTGTGACCAGGCCCTGCACGACCTTGAGAGGCTCGGCCGCCGCGACGATCTCGTTCTCGATTCCGGTTGCGGCGAACAGAAGGTCGACCAACGGCCCTCTTCCCTGATGACGAAGCCGGACGGTGGACAATCGGGACTGCTTGACCTGCTCCAACGCGACCGCGACTTCGTAGCCAAGCTGCCGCAACAAGTACACGTAGTGCTCGACATCAGAATCGGACACGACGGCGACTGCAAAGTCGAGATCGCGCGTGAACCGAGGCTCGGTGCGCACCGAAACCGCCACCCCGCCAATCAACGCGGTCGCGACTTAGCTCGGACGAACCGCGACGAAGTCTCGGAGCGCTCGCTCGACCGCATTCATCGGAATCGCGAGAACGGAACCGGTACGCCTGGTGCGTCACCATGCTCGGCCCCGGGCCGCTCTGCCAACCACACCTCGACGAGCCGTTCGATCTCCTCGGGGGTGGCGTCGGGAAACCGTCTACGAAGATTTGTGGCCATGACCTCGACGCCGAACTCGAACAGCTCGAACGTCTGGCGCATCCGATCGGCAAGGGCTTCTGCGTCGGCCCTCTCGCCTCATACTCGCATCGAAAACGCGCGGACGCCATCTGTGGCGGGCTCGCGCACCACGCGCGAGGTCGAGGTGCCGCCGTGACGCAGTGCGCAGGTCTACTCGAGCTCCGCCTGGGCAATCGCAACGAGATCGTCGAATCGCGTGATGAACGTCGGAGAATGCAGACTCAGGTAGGAACGGCATCCGTTGACGTCGAGACTCGACTTGATCAACGCGACGACGTCCGCCCGGTCTTGCATCCGAGACGCCTTGAGCTTCATGTACACGAGAGGCGCGGCATCGATGATCGACCCCGGAGGCGCTCCAAGCGCTGCTTCGAGGAAGGGTTCGTCGGGCTCCGGCGAAAGGAAATCGACGGCGACGCCATCGACCTGAAACGGTAGGCCGGCGCGTAGCGACACGAGCTTGCCGTGATGTTCGAATGCCTCCTCACCGACGAGGAAGTCAACGTCCTTGGTCGCGCGGGGGTGACCGTTGGCGCCGACTGCGATTCCACCCACGACGACGTGGCGCACATTCGCAGCGATCAAGGCCTGGGATGCCAGGTGAAGCGCTTCGAGCACTCGCGGTGCCACGACGTCGACAAGCAAGGTCAGGTCGGGCTTGGTCATGAGCTGGCTGCGGCGGCGGGCGATCGAAAGCTGGGGCCGCGCGAGCATATGCCAGTATGGCAGGTTCCTCAGGCCGCGGTGCTGAGGTTCAGCGCCAGTCGACGCCGACTTCGACGAGCAGCGCGCGATCGCGAGCACCGGGCACGAGCTCGGTGAGGCCCTGCTCGAAGCGAATGCCCGCCGTCAACGGTGTTCCCGCGAACGCGACCTCGGCACCCGCGGCGACGGCCGCACCGGCACGCGACACCGCCATCATGTTGCGCGTATCGGCGAACCGCAGGTCGCCACGGAGCTGACCGATCAGCGCGACCCCGAACGAGCGGGACGCGAGCGCCGTGTAGCCCGCACCGAAGCTCGCACCGACGGAGTCGACGGCCGTGTCGGAGGAGCCACCGCGCCGCGACCAGTCGAGGCGCGCTGCGAGGAACACGCGGGTTGCGAGGCCGAAGCGCGCGGCCGCCGCGAGCGACGGGCGCCACGAGGAGGACGCCGCGCCATCGTCGTACATGCCGCCGCCGACGCGGAGGCCGAACCATGGGCGCGGACCGGCCGATGCGCGCCACGCGAGTGGATCTTCGAGCTGTTCGCCGGCGGGACCGAGCTCGCCGGCGTACTTGCCCTTCACGAGCGACGGGCGCACGACGTCGGGCGGCGGACCCGAGGTCTGCTCGGTCGCGTTCTCTTCGGTGAAGTCGACGCTCGTGTCCTTCGGCGGCGGCGTCACGCGGACGCCGGAGCCGAGGTAGATCGTCGAGCGGCCGTGCGGCTCGGTCTTGATCGAGTTGTGGATCTGCTGCGTGCCCTCGCCCGCGCGCACGGTGTGCGTGCCGGCCTTGATCCACACGGTGACCGGCGACGTCAGCTTCTCGTTCTCGAGCGCGTCGAGGGTGACGACCATGCCGGGCGGGTCGGTGACGATGTTGAGCTGTGACAGCTGCTCGAGCTTCTTCTTGACGTCGCGGGTGGCGCGAACGATGTCCATCGCGATGTCCTCGGGCAGCTCCGCGTCGCCGCAGTCTTCGAGGTAGAGCATCGCGCGCGTCACGTCGTTGCGCTTCGCGTAGACGGCGCCGAGCGTGCACCGGACCTGAGCGTCGCCGGGGAGCTGGGCCCGCAGGGTCGTGACGTCCGCCTCGTTGTGGCGCGCGATCGCGTCGGAGAGTGGGCTCGCGTCGGCTCGTGCTGTTGTCAGCAGGGCCACAGCTCCGGCGATCCAGGCGGTCTTCACGTCACTCAAGATGACACGGCGCGCGTACCATGGTTGCGGTGGCGCAAGACCGTCGACGAACCGAGGTGTTGCGCGTGCTTCACCGCTATCTGGTCGAGGTGGTCGAGGAGTACGACCTGTGCCCGTGGGCCAAGGTGGCCCGGGAGCGCGGCGAGGTCGGGATCGAGGTGGTGTGGGGGACGCCGACCGCCGCGGCCTGTGCGGCGCCCGCGCGGGCCCTCCTGGAGTCGGGCTTCCAGGTGGTGATGATCGTCATGCCCGAGCTCGTGATCGACTCGATCGATCTACACGACCTGCGGAACGACGTGACCACGTTGATCCCGAGCGCCGGCGTCGCCGAGTTCCATCCCGACGCAAAGCTCGATCTCGCGACGCCCGCGCGCCTCGTATCGTACATCCGCCGCTCGCCCGATCCGCTGCTCCAGCTCGTGCCACTCGCGGTGCTCGCAGCGGTGCGCGGCGGCAACCCGGGGGCCGATCGCTTGCACCAGGCGCAGATCCTGAGCGGCACCGCAGCGCCGCCGAAGAAGGATGCGGCGGAGCGGATCGCGGCCGCGAATCACGTGACGGTCGCGGCAGCGCACGAGACGATCACGCGGACGCTCGAGGACATCGCGGCGGATCGCCGACGCAGCTACGAGCGCGTCGGCATCAGTGTGTCCCGCTGACGCCGATCACGAGGTTCGACGTCGGGAAGCCGAGAACCGTGGTCGACCTCGGCTGTGGCGTCGCGCACGCACCGCTCGGTGCACGGAGGTACGCGGGCTTCACCTCGCCGAGGCTGTTGCCGCCGAGATAGAAGTACTTCGACGTGCCGTTGAGGTTCGGAGCGAACACCTCGACGATCATCTGGGACAGCGGCGGGACGTTCGCGATGATCGGGACGGTCACCGTCATCGGTGCCGTCGACGCGACGTTGGGCACCATGAACGTCACCGCGGTGATCGGCGAGATCAGGCCGGTGTCGAGCTGCGACGGTGGCGGCTGGATGCTGCCGGAGTAGGTCCCGATCTTGACCTGCACGGCGGGCATCCCGGTCGACTCCTGGACGCCGAACGTGACCGCGACGACGCGCAGACCGTTCGTGATGTTCGAGTCCGCGAGCCGGTAGACGCGGTACCAGCTGTTCTCCGCCGTGGTGCCGTCGGGATTGCCGCACGCGATCGAGTTGTTCGAACCCACCATGTCCGAGGTGGTCTGCGTCAGCGTCACGGAGATCGGGCCGGCATCGGGGCCGGGCGCATCGACGTCGACGTCGGGCGCGTCGTGCGATGCGTCCTTCGGAACCGGCGCATCGATCTCGGCGCCGCTGCCGTCGTCGCCACCGCCGCCGACCCCGGCGCTCGCGCACGCGACGAGCCCGATCAGCGAGCAGGCGAGAGCGCGCGACTTCATCGGCGCATCATACTCACTCGCGCGGCGTCAGGGTCCGCAGAATGTCGCCATCACCGCGAGCGAGTCGAAGTAGAAGCTGCTCGACGACGTGAAGTCGTTACTCGACGACATCCGCAGCCGGATCGTCATCCCGGCGACGGCCGCCGTGACCGGGTGGTCGATCGCGGTCCAGGTGGTCCTCGGGGTGAGGTTACTGATCGCGAGGATCGGCTCGAGCGGCGCGTTCGCTGTCGTGACCAGCGCGAGCGTGGCGGTGTCGAACGCGGTGCCGGTGCTCGTCTCGGTCGTGCGCGCGTCGTACATGCCCGTGATCCGGACCATGGTCGTCGACGCGGGGATCGCGATGTCCTGCCAGATCGCATCCTGGGCAGGTGGACCGAGGATCGCGCCGAGCACGCCGCCCAGCCACGCCTTCATGGTGGGCGTGTGCGCGGCGACGGGGCCATCTGCGCGGACGATCGCCTCGCCGTCGATCAGGGTCTGCATCCAGCCCGTCGCCATCATCTCGAACGCAGGGTTCGTGAGGAGGTTCGACGTCATCATCGTGCAGCCGGTCGGCGCATCGATCTGCATCGGCGCGTCGACCCGCGGGGCATCGATGCTACCCGTCGGTGCGTCGGCCGTCGCGCTGGGCTCGGTCGCGGTTGCGCAGCCGGCGACGGCCGCGAGAAACCACAACTGCCTCATCTCCCCATCGTGCCAAGGGAGCCCGACGGACACAATCCAAGTCTTCAGCTCAGAGCGTGCTTACTGGCACACGGTCGCGGTCACCGAGAGCGAATCGAAGAAGAACGACGTCGAGTCGGTGGTGTCGCTGGTCGTCGACAGGCGCAGGCGGAGGGTCTCGCCGGCGTGGGGCGTGCTGACGTTGAAGGCGAGGGGAGTCCACGCGGTGGTGGCGCCGCTGTTGTCGACCGCGATCACCTGCTGGATCAGCGTTCCGCTGGTCTGGGCGAGCTCGACCTTGGCGCGGTCGTAGACGCCGAACAGCTCCTGGGTGCGGACCTCGTAGAAGCCGGCGATGCGGAGTGCGGTCGCGCCCGCGGGCACGGTGAAGTCCTGGTGCAGCGTATCGCTCGCGTTCGCGCGCGCGAGGCCGCCCATCCAGGCCTTGTTGGGCGCGCTCTGCACGAGCGTGCCGTCCGCGGTGATGATCGGGTAGAGCGGATCGATCGGCGCCTGGACCCAGCCCATGCCCATCGGCGCCATGTCGAACGCCGGGTTCGCGAGCACGTTGATGTTCATCGGCGTGCAGCTCGGCGGCGAATCGATCGGCGGCGTGTTCGGCGCGTCGATCGGTGGCTGCGTGCTCGGTCCGTCGATCGGTCGCGGTGCATCGACGGCGACGCTCGCGTCGACGCCGTTCCCGTTGCCCGGATCGGACGAGCCTGCGCTCGCGCATCCAGTGACCAGCCCTGCCGCCACCCCGAAACCGATGAGGAGCCCCGTGTACGACATGGGCGGGATAATCGTCAGGGGAGGGACTCGGTGACAACGAGATTCGTCGTCGATGATCGCGCTATCACGCGCCTCAGATCCTGACAGCCGCGGTCAGAAACTCGCAACCGACGGGGATCTCTCAGACGGCGAGGCGAACGCCGAGGACGCCGACATCGAACGCCGGCTCCTTCGCGAGCCGCGCATCCGCCGCTGCGAGGTCCTCGATGGTGTCGATCTCGGACGCGTACATCGAGCCGATATCGACGCCGTAGAGCGTCGAGCCCTCGTCGATCAGCTGCTGGAACGCAGCCTCGTAGTATTCTGTGATCAGACCCTGCACGTTCACGCGCGCGTCGAGCACCTCGAACAGCTTGCGTGACATCGCTGCCGAGAACAGCGCGATGCCGACCGACTCGCCCATCGCGGAGCGCACCGGTACGTGCTTACCGATCTGCAGCACGCGATCCTCGATGTCCGCGGTGACCTTGACCTCCTCGAGGCCGAGCTCTCCGACGGAGCGAACCGCGATCGACGACGGACCGCGCTCGATCAGCTCCTCGATCACGCGGAGGTCGAACACGACGTCGCCATCGAGCAACATGAACACATCGCGGTCGACGTGTTCGCGCAGGAGGAGCAGCGTGGAGGCAGTGCTGGTGGACTTGTAGTCCGGGTTCGTCACGTGGGTGACGTCGAGATCGGGGAACCAGCTCGCGACCGCGTCGCGGATCAGATGCTCGAGGTAGCCGGTGCCGATCACGAACTGATCGAAGCCGACACGCATGAGGCTCGTGATCGTCCGCCGGAGGATCGGCACGCCGTCGACCGGGACGAGCGCCATCGGCAGCTCATCCCCGGGGCGGTGGAGCCGCCGTGCGCCGGCTGCCAGGATCGCGGCTTTCATGACGCCTACGGCGGTTGCAAGGGGCGTGCTCCCACAGATTTCAGGTAGTTGCCCGTTCGGACTGGTAAAAACCGGACAGATCCAGACCTCCCACCTCGTGGATCCGACCGATTCCTGTCACCGGGCAGCGGTGGACAGATCCCCGGCAACCGTCGGCCAGGTCTTGGCGCATCGGCTCCGGGGCATGTAGACGTATCAGGTGGCCTTCGAGCTCGATGCGATCGTGCTCGCCGACGACCCGCTCGCTCGCGTGCGGATCGCCGGACTCCCCGCGTACGAGCGGGCGCGCCGGTCCGCGCTGAAGGCTGGCGCGACGCGCGTCCTCGTCGTCGATGCCGATCGCAGCGGCCTGGATGCGTGGCGGGAGAACCGCACGTGCCCCCTCCTCGTGATCCGCGCGAATCAGCTCGTGCACACTCCACTCGTCGCTTCGCTGGTCGAGGCGATGCCGGACGGCGATGGCGTCGCGGTCGCGGTCGGACCCGACGGAGCGTACGCGGGCGCGTACCTCGCGGCCGGTGCATCCGCGCGTCACGCGCTCGCGGCGCTCGGCCGCGGCGAGCTCGGCCCGACGTTCAAGGGCGCCGCCGATGCGACGCGGATCGTCCACGGTGAGATCGCGTGCCACCCGATCGCGACGCCCGCGGATCGCAAGGGCGCGCACCAGCTCCTCTATCGGCTCCTGATCAAGCCGCAGGACAATGCGATCACGCGTTACTTGTTTCGCCCGGTCTCGCTGCCGCTGACCAAGCTCCTGGTCAAGTTGCCGATCACGCCGAACCAGGTCTCCGGGATCGTCGCGCTTCTCGTCGTGCTCGGCTGCTGGCTCACCGCGCACGCGAGCTTCAACATGGCGATTGCCGGCAGCCTCGTCGTGCTCGCGTCGGGCTACTTCGATTGTTGCGACGGCGAGATCGCGCGGCTCAAGCTGATGTCGTCCAAGCTCGGTGCGTGGATCGACACGGTCGTCGACGAGCTCTCGACGATCGGCTATATGGCCGCGCTCGGCTACCACTGTCACCTGATGTTCGGGCACCCCGGCTTCGACATCTGGATCGCCGGCATCATCGTCGGCGCCGCGACCTACGGCTGGTCGATCTACTGCATCTACTTCAACATCATCGTCGCGGTCGGCTCGGCGAACAGCCAGGACTACGTCGGCCGGTTTGTCGTCGTACCCGGAGCCGCGCCGAACACCGTGCGCCTCCAGCCAGCCGCTCCGACGGCGATCGCGCCGACCAAGCCGCTGCCTCCGTGGTTGCAGTTCCTCGCGACCAACCTCCCGCACATCGTGCGCCGAGACTTCCTGGTGTGGAGCACGGCACTGCTGGCGGTCCTCCACCTCACGTACGTCGCGTTCCTGCTGCTCGCAGTCGGCGGTCCCGTGATCGCAGCGGTCACGACGAGTCATCACGTCGCGCTGCGCCGGCTGCGCCGCTCGGTCGCGGCGTCGGGCCAGATCCTCGAAGCGCCCGCGCGCTGATCACTGGGCGTCGTCGCAGGTGCGGCCGCTCGGCGTGCGCTGCGCGATCCACGGCTGCCCGCACACCACGCTCCAGATCCGGCCCGCCGGATCCGCCGCGATCCCCGAGCCCTCGATCCGCCACGGCAGCTTGCGTGCGCGGCCATGGCTGACCTTGTACGCCACTGTGTCCTCGACGAGGATCGTCGAGTTCTCGAGGACCGAGGCGCGGCTGTCGGCGGGTAAGCCCGTGATCGGCGTCCAGTCCTCTTCGTCGCTGCGGCGGCGCCGCCACTGCGTGCCGGTCAGCGCGAGGTCGCCACTCAGTGATGCGTTCATGCCGGGGATCCACTGCATGAGGTGCTCGGCCACGCCGTTCTCGACGCGGACCCACAGCAGATCCTCGCTCCTGCAGTCGACGACGATCACGCCGAGGTCGATCCGACCGTCCTCGCGCTGCCGCCCGATCATCGGGCCTTCGACCGACGAGTGGAGATCGTAGTAGCGCCAGCTCTCGCCGAGATCCTCGCTGACGGCGAGCCGCGCCTTGTCCGAATCGTGATCGATCTCGTGGCCGGCGACCGCGAGATCGGGGCCACCTCCGATGATCGAGACGTGGGGTGGCTCTGACTCGTCGCTAACGCCGTACTTCTTGTCGGCGAGCTGAACGCCCGGGATCGAGCGCCAGTGCTCGCGCGGGCCGGATCGCATGCCGACGAGCGCACCGCGCAACACGATCACGTTGCCATGGCAGTCGAAGTCGACGTCGCGCACGGCCCCCGGTCCATCGAGGACACGCGAGAACGACGCGCCTGCATCGGTCGAGACGAACACGTGCTCGGTGTTCCACGCCGCGATCCAGCCCGCGTTGCTGACCGCCGGCTGCACGTTCTCGATCGGCTCGTCGAGCTCGGGCGGGATGATCCGGGGCGCCTCGGTGCGCGGCGGTGGGCAGCTCGCTCGCCGCCCGCCGGCCGTGAGTCCCGGGGCAGGGCCGGGCGCCTGCGGCACCCCGACCGTCGACAGGATCGGAGTCGCGAACGGAATGACGATCGATGAGTGAACCGCTTGGGTCGTGAACACGTACGTCGCGGTACGCGGCCTGGGCGTGCAGTACGCGAGCAGTGCGACTGTTCCCGCGAGCTGAGTGGGGATCGCGAGCGCCACCGCGAGCCCGAGACGACGGCGGCGACGCCGGATCAGCGACGGTCTCAGCTCCTCCTCGGACATGGTCGTCGAACGTGCGAGGTTCGAGTGTTATTCGCCGTGCGGAGGTCTGCTACAACCCTTGGGTGACCGGCCGCTCGGCGATTGCGGCCTTGCTGCTCGGGACCTCGATCCCGAGCGGTGCGCTCGCCGATCACTCGCATCATCACGACGCCACGACGACCGGCGTGTCTGGATCGATGCTGTCCGCGAGCGTCGGCCTCACGGCGGCCACGTACCGACAGACGAGCTTCGAGGGCGAGTACCAGGGCATCACACCAGGCGTGCACTGGACGAAGTCGGCGTTCTCGGCCTCGACCGGCATCGGCGCCTATCGGCTCCGCAAGAATGGCGCACTGAGACACGGCGTCGGTGATCTGTTCGTTCACGGTCAGGTCACCCTGATCCAGCCGCGGCAGGAGGATCCGACCATCGAACCGCACCACCATCATGGACACCACGTCGAGCCGCGACGGTCGTCGCAACCCGAGGGTGTCCTCGGCGGGCTGGGCCTCGCGGTGAGTGCGCCCACCGGCTCGCAGCGCGACGGCCTCGGCATGGGTCACGTGATGGTGATGTCCGCGCTGTGGGCGAGCTGGACGCGCGGTGAGCTCACGTTCGCCGCGTCGGGCGGCTACGGCCGCGCGATCGGTGCGAGCCAGAGCGGC
>JANOPP010000313.1:0-2020 GCA_031421915.1 Myxococcales bacterium
CCTCCGTATGTCGATCCGATCCTCCACGCCACGTGGCGTGGCGAGACCGGCGAGCGAGCGGCGAAGTGCATCGAGGAGCACGGGCCACGGATCAAGCAGCGGATCCAGCGCGACTACTTTTTCCCGGGACCGAACTCGAACACGTTCGGCGACGAGGTACTTCTGAAGTGCAAGCTCGCCGCGAGCTTGCCCGCGACGTCGATCGGGAAGGACTGGCGCGGCGTGGTCGGCGTGAACATCACGACCGAGCGTACGGGCGTGCAGGTCTCGACGCCGCTGGTCGGCTTCAAGGTCGGCCTGAAAGAGGGCATCGAGGTCCACGTGTTCCACCTCGCCTTCGGCATCGACTTCTGGCCGCCCGCGATCATCGTTCCCGTCGGGCCGGGCCGGATCGGATTCGCCGACCGATGAGGGCCGCGATCCTGCTCGTCGTGCTCTCGGCGCGCGCGGCGAGCGCGAACCCGATGGATACGTTCAAGGGCGGCACGTGGCTGCACTACGAGCTGACCGGGCTACACGGCATCGAGGACGCGCGCGGCTCCTCGGGTGCGCAGGACCTCGTGCTCGCCGGGTTTCGGCTGCACGGCTTTGCGGGGCTCAGCGAGAGGGTTGGCCTTCACATCGGGATCGATGCCGCCGCGGGTGGATCGATCAATGCCGGCGGCTTCGCGTATGACGTCGCATTCTTCCCGGCCGGCCTGGCCGTGCGGCTCGGAGATACCGGTGTGATCGCGTTCGGCGTGGGCATCGGTGCGAGCGGTGCGACCAGCGCGCTCGACGATGCGATGACGATGCCTCTCGAGCTCAACGCGGAGTTCGGCGGCGGACGCGTGCGGCTGCTCGCGCGCGGGCGTGTGTCCTACGTCGCGTACTCGGACTCGCGCCAGAACGGTGCGCCGAGCATGGCGTTCGGCGACGAGCTCGACGCGACCGTCGGAGTCCGCGTGGGCCGTCACTACAACGAGTTCAACCTGGAGTCGGGGAACGGCTACTTCCTCGGGGCCGCGTATCGCGAGATGGCAGGGACGCGGTTCGTTGGCCTCGTGATCGGCTACTCGATCGACGCGGCGACGGAGCGCAAGGACCGCTCGCGCCGGTCGGGCGACATGTACGGCTGCGCTGACTGCGAATAGCTGGCGTGTCATCGACCCACGCGCCGGGCGGCTTCGGCCTGCCTCGCGTCGACCTGCCGTAGTACGATGGCCGCGTGATTCGCTGGCTCCGCCTCATCGCGATCGCGACGGTCATCTTGTCGATGATCGGGCTCGGCGTGATCGCGGGGCTGTTCCTCGTCGCGAACAGCGGGTGGATCCCGGTCTCGATCCCGCCGTGGTTGACCAGCCTGTTCGGCGACCGTCCGCACGAGGTGTGGTTGCCGGCCCTGATCGCAGGCTGGCTCGCGACCGCCGTGCTGCTCGCGACGCTCGTCGTGTGGAGCATGTTCTACGTGTGGCGGCGGCGACAGTACGAGTCACTGGTCGGGCGGCTCGAGAAGGAGCTCGCGAAGCTCCGCAACCTGCCGTTCACCGAGCCCGCGCCGCTCGAGGATCTCCCGGCCGAAGTGCCAAACGCGCAGGCCGCACGGGTGATGAGCCAGCTCGACGACGATGGCCTCGACGCCCGCTAGTCCGACGTCACCTTGATCGCGAGGAGGTCAGGACTTCCCGACGCAGCAGCGGTACTCGTACGGTTCGGTGATCACGTGCGAGCTCATCGAGGTGCACAGATCGTCACCTCGCTTTGCCCGCGACCCCGCCTGCCTCTTCGGTCATAGCCGAACCGCCCGCATCCGGCGATCAGGCACAGCCCTTCGATCCTCCACGGCATCCAACCACGATAGCATCGGTCGTTGAGGTAAGGTCACGCCAATGGGTGCCGCGCTGGTCCTGCTGCTCGTCGCGATCGGCGCGCGGGCTGGGGGTGTTCTCGTCGGGCGCTACTACAGGCCCGACGACCGCCAGCTCCGGCGCACCGCGCGCCACAGCCGCGCCTACATGCGTGCGTTGTCGCACCTGATCGC
>JANOPP010000314.1:0-1938 GCA_031421915.1 Myxococcales bacterium
CGGCCATTCGATTGCCTCCGCGGTGTCCATTGGGGCGCATGCAGCAGGGCGACAGCTGGTGGAGGAGTGGTGTGATGTCGACGACCGACCCATTAACGTTGCGGCTTCCGAGCTGGCTCTGCCAGTCGTTCGATCTCGCGCGCGTGATCGCGAACGAGCATCGCTCGCTCGGCAGGACGACTGGCGTTTGCCGATACGACCGGTTCGAGATGCGCAGTCACGAGCGTGCGTTCGTGAAGACCGTGCTCGCACGGCGCAGCAACCTGTGGCTGTTTCGAACGAACCAGCGCAGGTCGTGCGGCGACTTCATCGCGATCGATATGTCGTCGTCGCGGCGGGCGGATCGTCGCGCGTACGTGATGGAGCTCAAGATGGGCGACCGGCTGGTGATCGGTGGCGCGCGTCTGCAGTGTGCTCAGTATCGCTCCGCGGTCGACGAGCTCGTTGCTCGCGAGGTCCTGGAAGACAGCTCGCCCGTGGAGCTGGTCTACGGCGATGGCGCTGCCGTGCTGACGCACCTCTGCTCGTGAAGGTCACTTGTTGTAGAACGAGACGCTCGCGCTGTGGACGACCTTCTCGGTCTCTTCGTCGGCGCTGACAAAGACGCCGACCGGCATCACCAAGTAGTCGACCGACGTGCCGAACTCGTCGAACTGCTTGAACGGCTTCCCGGAGAGCAACGGCTTGAACCCGGTCCCGGCGGCGATCAGGCGGCCTTCGACAAACAGCTTGCCGGCGAACGTCTGCTTGGCAACGAACTCGAAGATGTCGGGCCTAAACCACAGCGCGATCGAGCCCACCTCTCCATCGCGTTCGTAGGCACCGAGCCCGAGCTGGTCCCAGGTGTGGATCCGGTTCACCAGATCTGCCATGCGATCCGGTGGTCCGAAGATCTGCTGGAGCTCGGCCACCGTCGGTTTTCTGGCGAACGCGACGCCGTTGATGGTCGCGGTTCCCTTGGCGACGACGATCATGACGTCTTCCGACCGCTTCGGCTGCGCCACGGCCTCGGTGGGAACTTGCACCGCAGGGACCTCGCGTTCCGACTTGCTGCTGCATCCCGAAACGAGTGCCAGGAAGACGGCGATCGCGCGCATCCCGTATCGTATCGAGCCACTCGGTCGCGCAGCCAGACGATCGCTACCTTTCGACAGAGCGCCGACGGCTACTTCTTTCGCGGACAGCTGACTTCGAGCGTGCCCTTGATGGTCAGGTCCGGCTTCTTCTCGTCGTCGCCGAGCTTGGAGTCGAACTTCGCCGTGATGAGGATGGTGTCATCTCCGGCGACGTTGAAGCCGAGCGAGGTCTTGAGCGGGGCCGACAGGTCCTTCGAGGAGACTTCGAGCCTGGGCAGCCCGACGTCGACAGTAGGCACATCGACGCCGAGCGAGATGATTCTGCCTGCGCCGTCGCTCACGTCGACGTGGAAGGACCCGATCTCCTTCGCCGCATCCCACGCGCAGCTGATCGGAGTCTTCTGTTCGCGCTTCCTCCACTCGAACGTCCCGGTGATCGCCCCGGTGACCTCGAGTGTGCCCTTCGCCGAGCGCGTAGGAGCGACGACGGTCGTGCTCTCTGCCGGTGCGGCTGCCGCATCGATGGTGGCGGCCGGGACCTTGGCAGAGCCCACGGGGGCCGCTGCAGAGCCACTCTCGGTCTTGTCATTCGCGCTCTTGGAACAGCCGGTGAGCGCGAGCGCGCACGTGATGGACACGAGTGATGGGGCGTTCACGACGGCATCATCCCACGTGGCTGGTGCGGACGAAGCCCTCTGTCGCCTGTTCGCGCAGGAGGCGGCGAACCTCCGCACTCGGATTCGCGGCGGTGCGCTTACGGATCACGGCGTCTTCCCCCTCGCCGATGCGAAGCTCGAAGCCGGTGCGCCGCTCGCGAACGGCCCAGCTCCTGCCATCGGGATGACGGAGCTCGATCCAGGTG
>JANOPP010000315.1:0-8530 GCA_031421915.1 Myxococcales bacterium
CGCGCGCGGTGGCGCCGCGCCTTGACCACCCGCTTGACCAGGTCGTAGGTCAGGACCGGCTCGCGCGTCTGCATCGGCGCGCTCGTGCCGACGTGGAACGAGCCACGAGCCGAGACGGAGAACATCGTGTCCGCGGCCGCAACCGACGAGGTACCGATGACGAGCATGGTGATAAGTGCCTGGATTTTCGACATATTCTGTTTCTCCTATGACTGAAGCCCGCAAGCTTCGAGAGGAGACAGTGCAGAGTCGAGGCCAAGTCCAAGTGCCTGATGTTGCTTGATCAGATGCGGGAGTAGCATGGCAGGATCAGCAGCAACCTGCGAATTCTGCAGGTCAGCTCGGCTGGAGCGCGAGCACGAGGCGGAAGCCCTGATCCGTCGGGTCGCCGTCCTTGTCCTTCGGGATCGCGAACCGCCACGAGCTCATCGCGTTCGACACGCAGCCATCGACCTCGCTCGAGACTCCCTGCGCCTCGATGTCCTCGAGACCCCCACGCTCCGTGACGGTGAACGACAGGTTGATCTTGCCGGTGAGGGATGCGTCGCCGAGCAGTCCCTTGCGATAGCAGCGCTGGAGGTTCGGCATGTAGACGAGGTTGATCTTGTCGACGATCATCGCAGCGGTCAGCGTCGAACCGGGGCCCTCGGGCGGCAACGGGCGCAGCGTGATCCGACCCTTGACCTCGGTGTCGGTCTTCACCGTCGGCGTCGTACCGGTGGTCTCGTTCTTCACGATCGGACCGGGGTCCGTGCCGAGGCGCGGACCGGGCTCTACGCGGAAGCCCTTGCCGTCGTCGCCGATCGTGATCGGCCGCGAGCCGACGTCGTCGATCTGGTGCCGCAGATCGGCGCCGGGCTGGCGGCTCTTCATCTCGCCGGGACCGGTGCGGCCCGGATCGGAGCCCGTGAGGATCGACGCGAGGCGCGCGGCCTCGTCGGGTGTCATGCCCGGCGTGGGAGGGCGAGTCGTGATCCGCGGGCGATCGACGATCGGCTTTGGCGTCTGCACCGGCGAGACGGGCGTTGCCGCGCCCGGGCCCGGATCAGGCGTCGCGACCGCCTCTGTCGAAAGATCGGGGAGCGTGACCTCCATCGTCTCGTGGCGGTACTGCGCGACCGCTTCCGAGGTGAAGAGATCGCGGCTCTCGGTCTCGGTCGCCCACGCCCATGCACCGATGAAGATGTGGACCGCGAGCGAGCCTCCGATGATCACGGCGAGCCGCTTGTCGACGCGGCCGAGGAGCGTGCCGCGGATCGATGCGGGCAGGACGGGGCGCGGAACGAGCGGCGGCGCCGCGATCTCCTGGAACAGGATCGTCGCGTCACCGATCTGGAGCTTGCCGCGCATGCCGGGGGTGATTGGCGTGGTCGTCGCGATCTCGGTCGCGATCGTGTCGCCGTGCGCGAGCCGGCCGGTCATCCCGGGAGTGGCGCGCAGGAGGAGCCGGCCCTGGTCGAACGCGAACAGCGTGTGCTCGTGCGGGACTCCGTCGGCCGGGATCGAGAGGGTGCAGCGCAGCGACTGGCCGATCGTGACGGCGGACATCCCCGAGATCACACGCTCTTCCACCAGGTTGCCGCCGAGGAGGACGCCGATACGGAGCGCACGAGGGGATGCCATGCTGTTGATAACGCTCGGGCCCGGCGACCGGTCTAGGGCGCTTTAGCGGACAGATATCCTGGATAACGGCGAAGACGCTTGTCCAATATAACGGACGGATGCTAGCGTCCGATCATTCCGGTGCCTACGTATCGCCGCTCCCATCTCGCGACGCTCGAAGACGAAGCCGTCCACATCCTCCGCGAGCTCGCGGCCGAGCGTGAGCGTGTGTGCTTGCTGTTCTCGGGTGGCAAGGACTCGATCGTGCTCCTCCGGCTCGCCGAGAAGGCGTTCCGCCCCGCGCGGTTCCCGTTCCCGCTGTTGCACGTCGACACCGGTCACAACTTCCCGGAGACGCTGACCTACCGCGACCGCACGGTCCTCGAGCTTGGCGAGCGGCTGATCGTGGCGCACGTGCAGGACTCGATCGATTCCGGGCGTGCGGTCGAGGAGACCGGGCCGCGCGCGTCGCGCAACCGGCTGCAGACCACGACGCTGCTCGATGCGATCGCGGAGCACCAGTTCGACGCGGCGATCGGCGGGGCGAGGCGCGACGAGGAGAAGGCGCGCGCGAAGGAGAGGATCTTCTCGCACCGCGACGAGTTCGGTCAGTGGGATCCCAAGCAGCAGCGCCCCGAGCTGTGGTCGCTCTACAACGGACGCGTGAAGAAGGGCGAGCACCTCCGCGTGTTCCCGCTGTCGAACTGGACCGAGCTCGACGTCTGGCAGTACATCGCGCACGAGCAGATTCCGTTGCCGTCGATCTACTTCGCACACGACCGCGAGGTGTTCGAGCGTGACGGCATGCTGTACGCGAACAACCCGCACATCACCTTGTTGCCGGGCGAGACGATCCGGACCGAGCACGTCCGGTTCCGCACGATCGGCGACATGACCTGCACCGGCGCGGTCCGCAGCAAGGCCGCGACGCTCGACGACGTGATCGCCGAGGTCGCCGCCGCGCGCAAGACCGAGCGTGGCGCGACCCGCGCCGATGACCGGTTCACCGAGGCCGCGATGGAAGACCGCAAGCGCGAGGGCTACTTCTGATGCCGGGACTCGACGACGACAGCGAGCTCTTGCGATTCTCGACGGCGGGGTCGGTGGACGACGGCAAGTCGACGCTGATCGGTCGTCTGCTCTACGACACCAAGACCGCGTTCGAGGATCAGATCGAGGCCGTCGAGGATGTCTCGCGGCGCCGCGGCGACGAGCGTGTCAACCTCGCGCTGCTCACCGACGGGCTGCGCTCCGAGCGCGAGCAGGGCATCACGATCGACGTCGCGTACCGCTACTTCGCGACCAAGCGCCGCAAGTTCATCATCGCGGACACGCCGGGACACATCCAGTACACGCGCAACATGGTGACCGGCGCGTCGACGGCGAACCTCTCGATCGTCCTCGTGGATGCACGGCACGGCTTGCTCGAACAGAGCCGGCGCCACGCGCTGATCGCCTCGTTGTTGCGGATTCCGCACCTCGTGTTCGCGGTCAACAAGATGGACCTCGTCGGGTGGAGCGAGGAGCGGTTCCGCGCGATCGAGGCCGAGCTGCGCGCGTTCACGACCCGGCTGGCTGTGCCCGATGTCGCCGTGATCCCGCTGTCCGCGCTCACCGGTGCGAACGTCGTCGAGCGCGCGACCGAGATGCCGTGGTACCGTGGCCGCACGATCCTCGAGCACCTCGAGAACGTCGACATCACGACCGACCGCAACCTGTTCGACGCACGGTTCCCCGTGCAGTGGGTGATCCGGCCGCAGTCCGCGGGCCACCCCGACTACCGCGGCTACGCGGGACAGGTAGCCGGCGGTGTGCTGCGCCCCGGCGACGACGTGATGGTCCTGCCGAGTGGCGTGACCTCGAAGATCGCGAGGATCGAGCAGGGCGGCGTCGCCGTCGAGGCTGCGTTCGCGCCGATGAGCGTCACGATCCACCTCACCGACAACGTCGATGTCGCACGCGGCGACACGCTGTGCCGGCCGAACAAGCAGCCGCTCGTGAGCCAGGAGCTCGAGGCGATGGTGTGCTGGATGTCGGAGCGCCCGATGGCCGCGAACGGCCGCTACGCGCTCAAGCACACGACGCGGTGGACGCGCGCGATCGTCACCGAGCTCGCATACCGGCTCGACGTCAACACGGGCGTGGAGGACGCCACCGCGCCGCAGCTCGCGCTCAATGACCTCGGCCGCATCAAGCTCAAGACCACGACTCCGGTCGTCTACGACCCGTACCTCGACAATCGGCTGACCGGATCGTTCGTCCTCGTCGATGAAGCGACGAACGCGACGGTCGCGGCGGGCATGCTGCTCGAAGCGCGCTGACCGCAAGACGTTGTCCGGTGATGTACCGGGCACCGGACGGTCGCGACCGCCGATCGGACAGACCGGACACGATCGTTCGTGGTTTCAGCCAACTACGACTGGCGCCAGCGTTGCAACGTCGAATGGTATGCTGGCCTCGATGGTCTCCGCCTCGACGAGTGAACCGATCCCGCCGGGCGAATACGTGCCCACGGCCGATCAGCGCATCTTGCTCCGTGGGCTGAGCTGGGCCGGCTTCCAGACATTGCTCGCGCTCCGCGGAGAGCGACGCGTGCCCCGCATGGCCTATCTCGACGGCGTGGTGGAGCTGATGCGACCGGCACGCAACCACGAGGCGATCACAGCGCGCATCGGCCGCCTGGTCGCGGCGTTCGGTTCGGAGCGCCGGATTCCGTGGTCGCCGTATGGGCACTGGCACCTCGACGACGAGTCCGAGGAGGCCGGCGCCGAGCCGGACGAGTGCTTCATCTTCGGGCGCGACCAGAGTCCCGATCGGCCGGCCCTTGCGATCGAGGTGGTGTGGACCAGTGGCGGCCTCAACAAGCTCGAGGTCTATCGCCGCCTCGGTGTCGGCGAGGTCTGGTTCTGGAAGCGCGACGTCATCTCGGTCCATGTCCTCGGCCCCGACGGCTACGAGACTCGCGATCGCAGCGCGTGCCTTCCGGACATCGATCTGGCGCTGATCGCGCGGCTGGCGCGGAACGAGGTCGTCAGCGATGCAGTCGAGGAGCTTCGCGGCATCTTGCGCGGCGCGTAGAGAACCGCCGGTGAGTAGCGTCGCGCAGCCACCCCGCGAGCTCGACGAAGAGTGTCGCTCCGGTGAGTCTCGAACTGCGACGAACGCGCCCGTCGCCGCAGGCATGTTGCTCGAGCGCTGATCGATCCTCGGATTGCGTTCATACCTTGGCACTGCGACGCGCCGTCTGCATCTCCGCACTTCCATCACGCGACCCCGGGTATCCTCGGAGCATGAAAGCCCACCGTGCTCTGCTCGCAGTTCTCGTCATCGTCGGGTGTTCGAAGGGCGGTGGCGCCGCCAAGGACGACGGCAAGGTCGCCTCGTGCAACATGCCGTCGATGGGCTCCTGCCGCGAGTACCGCGGCGGAAACCTCGCGCTCGGTACCGAGAGCCTGGCGAAGCTCTGCACCGCGGTCGGCAACTTCACGTTCACCGAGACGCCCTGCCCGACCGCGGGTGTGATCGGCGTGTGCGCGATGAACGAGGGCACGGACTTCTACTACACGGGCTACGAGATCCCGATGGAGAGGACCGAGAAGAGGTGCACGGAGGGCGGACACAAGTTCCGCGCGAAGTAACGATCGTACGGGGCTCAGTCCGGGACGAGCTGCAGCGTGATCGCGAAGCTCGCCTCGGTGGCCTCGCCGTCCTTGTCCTTCGGGATCGGGAACCGCCAGCTGCCCATGAGGCCCTCGATGCACGCATCGACCTCGCCAGCAAAGCCCTTGGCTCCCGACGACGTCGTGCGGCCCGTCTCGTTGATCGTCAGCGACAGCGTGACCTTGCCGCGCGCGCTGGCGTCCTTCGCGAGGTACGTCTTGTAGCAGCGCTTGAGGCCGGCCATGTACGCCGACTGGATCTTGGAGAGCACGATGTCGGGCGTCAGCGTCGACTCGTCGAACGACTGCTTGTCGCTGACGTTGATGCGACCGGTCGGTGCCTTCTCGGTGGTCTTGCCGCCACCCGCGCTCTCGGGGCCCGTCGGGCCGTCGATCTTCGGGCCGCTGCCGGTGCCGACGCGCGGATCACCGTCGCCGCGCGTGCCGCGACCTGCGCCACCACCGATGGCGACCTGCTTGCCGCCTTCCTTGACGTCCGTGATCTGCTGACCGAGGTCGGCGCCCGGGCGGCGCTTGCTCATGTCGCCTTCGCTGGTGCCTTCGGTGCCTTCGCCGGTGAGGAGATCGGCGAACTTCTTCGCCTCCTCCTCCTGCATCGCGACCGTGTCGGCGGCGGAGCGACCACCGTCATTGGGCTTCTCGGTCGACGGGCGCGTGGGCGACGGCTTGTCGGGCTTCTTGACCTCGGGTGCTGCGCTGCCGGCCGCGGAGCCCGCGGCGACGACGTTCGACGGCGTCGGCGGGGTCACGTCGACCTGATACGTGTCCTGCTTGAACGTCAGGTTGTACGCGCGGTCGGCGATCGAGTTGTCCCTCTCGACGTCGTAGACGAGCGCCCAGATCACGACGGCGAAGTGCAG
The DNA here is from genome assembly GCA_031421915.1 of Myxococcales bacterium. Classification (GTDB taxonomy): domain Bacteria; phylum Myxococcota_A; class Polyangia; order Haliangiales; family Haliangiaceae; genus JABFXX01. The sequence continues at coordinate 6,143 of JANOPP010000315.1, forward strand.
GACGATCGACGTGCCGAGGATGACGGAGAGGCGCGGATCGAAGCGATCGGCGAACGTGCCGCGCACCGATGCGGGGAGCATCGGCTTGGGCTGGCGCGGCGGCTCGGTGACGAACTGGAACAGGATCGTGAGATCGCCGAGCGACAGCTTGCCGCGTGCACCGTCGGTGAGTGCGACCTGGTAGTAGTCGCCGGCGTTCTGCGCGCCCTTCTGCTTGAGCGCGTCGAGCGTGTTGACCTGTCCAGCGCCGGCGCCGTCGCTGACGCGACCGTCCATCTTGCCGGTGAACCGGAGGGAGTACCTGTTCTCCTCGATCGAGAACAGCGTGAACTCGAGCGGCAGGCCCTCGACCGGGATCGAGAACGTGTTCTTCATCGACTGGCCGATGGTCACGGCCGCGCGATCACGGATCAGGCGCTCCTCGACGATCTTGCCGCCGAGCAAGACACCGATGCGGAGGATGCGCGGGCGTGGTCCGTTGGCGGACTGTTGACGTTGGGCCGCCATCAGAAGGGCGCTTTCTTCACGGTCTGGATGATGAGCGGCATGAAGTCCTGCTTCAGGTTCTCCCACTCGTAGTCGATGTTCTTCGCGGTGAGCACGTAGACGACCGACGGACGCGGAACCTTGCCGCACACCGAGACGACGGTGTCGATCACCGTGACGGGCTTGCCGTTGATGTACTCGATGTGGAACTTGCCCTGCTTCTTCTCGCCGGACCCGTCGTCCTCTTCCTCACAGCCTTCTGCGCGCGCAGTCGGCACCGACGCGAACAACGCGAGGGCAGCAGCGGTAGCGGCGGCGAGTGTGGTGAGCTTCATCGGGTCTCCTTACGGGGTCGGCTTCTTCGACTTCGACTTCTTGAGCTTCTCGGCCTTCTTGATGGCCTTGGTGACGTCCTTCATGCGGTCGTCGTACAGCTTCATGTCGACGCCCGGCATGTTCTTGTAGTTGTCGAACCAGCCCTTGGCGGCGTTGAGGCGAACGAGCGAATCGTTGATGCCGGGGAACGGATCGTTATCGAGGTAGAGCAGACCTAGATTGTAGTAGGCCGGTCCGTAGTTGGCATTGGCCTGGAGCGCGCGCTTGTACTGGGCCTCGGCCTTGCCGACGAGCTGGTTGCGATCGCCCGAGCCAGAGCCGTAGTCGGCGGAGCGGCCGCGATAGGCGGAGCCGAGAGAGGTCAACGTGATCGCGTCGTTGCGATTGAACTCGCGGGTCAGGCGCTCGAACGTCGACACCGCGTCGTCGTAGTTCGAGTTCTTGAGCTGGTGAACGCCGAGGTTGACCAGGGCGCTCGCGTGATTCGGGTCGATGCCGACAGCCTTCTGGTATGCGAGCACCGCGCGCTCGGGCCGATTCGTACGGTCGTAGATCAAGCCGTACACGTAGTTCACGTTCGCGTTGCTCTTTGCCGCGTCGCGCTTGTAGAGATCGTCGAGGACGAGCTCGGCCGTGTCGAAGAGCTTCTTGTGGTAGTAGGCGAACGCGACCATCGCCGCCGCGTCGACGTTCGCAGCGTCGATGCCGAGCGCGAGGCGAGCTTCGCGGAGCGCCGTGTCGGCGTCAGGGGTGGTGCCCGCGAGCGCCGCGCGAGCGACCTTGAGGTGACCGTCGACCTGCGCGCGCGCCTGCTGCGGATCGGGATCGAGGTTCGGGGCGATCACCGGAGGGCCGGTCGGATCGACGGGCTCGGTCGGTGCGGTGCCACCGCCAGCGACGCCGCCGTTGGGGTCGGGCAGCGAGCCGCTGCCGCCACCCGGCGTGGTGCCGCCGCCGCCCGTCGAACCGCCGCCCGCGGGGCCCGTCGGATCGGCGCCGTCCTTCATGGACTGCGAGTCGGTGCCGCCCGAGCCCTTGCCGGGCGTGGCCGGGCCTTTCTTGCTGCCACCGCCGCACGCGGCGACGACGACAGAAAGCAGGAGCGCCCCCAGCAGGCGAGTCATGGAGCTAGAAACGCCCGAGGAGTGCATTCGATCCATCATGGAGCCTCCGTGCCCTGGATGATCTCCTGTCGCAATACCGTGAATTCAGACGGGAATTCGCGGCCGAGATTCTCCTGGGCCTTGCGCGACCACTTGTTGGAGATGCCGCCGCGCTTCGCGAGGTCGACGACCTCGAGCCACTGAACCTTCGCCTCGCCGAGGTACTTGAGAAGGTTCTGGTCGCGTTGGGTCTCGTACGCCGCCAAAACCGCCGGGTTCGGATTCTTCGCGACGGGAACCGGAATCGGCGCATCCGCGATCTTCGTGCCGAACGAGTACTGGACGTCGCCGTAGCGAACCTTCGCCGCCATCGAGTACTCGGCCACCCCATACGCATCGAGTGCGAGGTACTTGTCCTCGGCCGCCGTTTTCGCTTTGCGGAGCGCGTTGTTCTGGTTCGTCG
>JANOPP010000316.1:0-12881 GCA_031421915.1 Myxococcales bacterium
CGAGCCCGTGCCCCCACCGGCGCCCGCGAATGGGCCGTTCGCCGATCCGCTCGCGATCGAGATGCCCGCGGACTGCGTCGTCGGTGGCCTGCGCGATCTCCCGGGGCGCTGGTTCCAGAAGGCAGCCGACAAGCCGTTCGATTTCGGCTATCCCACGTTCGAGGGCAGCTGCACCAAGGGCTTCCGTCGCGCGAACTGGTCCGAGGACGACAACGATCTCAGCGACGGCACCGGGCAGCACACGTGGTCCGATGGCACGCGGTTCTACATGCGCGATCACTACGTGTTCGACGCACCGAACGGCGTCTACGAGATCGCCTACGTCAATGTCGTGTGCCTGCTGCCCGACGGCTCGCTCGCTGGTGTGTCGGGCGCGTTCGATACCGATCGCGGGGCGAGCTTCACGTCGGTGAGCGGCTACCGGTTCGAACCGCGCGATCGAGGCGCGAGCGGTCTCTCGCTCGTCGGTGAGATCAACCCCGACAACTTCATGCTCGCGTACAACCTCGCGGTCGACGGCACGCACGCCTACGTCGCTGGCCCGGCGGGCCTCCACGTGATCGACGTCTCCGACCCAGCACATCCGACACGCGTCGGTCACATCCCCGGCGGGTTCAACGACGTCAAGATCGTGCGCGCCGGCGGCAAGGTCGTCGCGTACGTCGCCCCGCAGGGCGGCGATCGCACCGCGATCATCGACGTCACGAACCCGAGCGCACCGGTGTTCGCCGGCAACATCGGCGAGTACTCGCACTCGGTGTTCACGACGACCACGCCGCCGCGCGTCTACCTCGGAAACTACACGTCCTCGATCCCGGTCTACGACGTGAGCCTCCCGCTCTCCCCGGTCCGGATCGCGAACATCCCGGTCGGCGGGACGCCCGACATCGGCATCCACGACATTCACATTCAGGGCAATCGCGTCTACGCCAACAAGACCACCGACGGCGTGTTCGCGCTCGACGTGTCCACGGGGATGACCACGCCGCAGGCGCTCGGCAACCTCGACACCGCGTACAGCCACGCGAGCTGGGCGGGCGTGGCGGGCGGGCGTCAGATCCTGATCCACGGCGACGAGGGCATGACGCCCGACGGCGGTGCGTTCCTCCGCGTGATCGATGCGGATCGTACGTCGCCGACGTTCATGACCGAAATCGGGCGCTACCAGTCGCGTCCCGAGATCGGGATCCACAACATCCTCCTCGACGGCGATCGCGCATACATCGCGTACTACCAGGACGGCGTGCGTGTCGTCGATCTTTCGGACCCGACCCAGCCGCGCGAGATCGGGCGCTACAACCTGTGGGATCCGGAGACGGCCGGTGGCGGCGCCTTCGAGAGCACGTTCGGTCTCACGCTCGTCGGCGATCTGCTCTATGTCGCGGACTCGCTCCGCGGCATCGTGATCCTGCGCGTCGAGATCTAGCTCAGCAGCTCGTACCGCTCGCGCACACGCGCCGGCCCTCGACAGTTCCTGCTGCGCCGGCCGCACCATCGTTGCCGTCACCGGTCGTGTTGCCACCCGCGCCACCCGCGCCCGCGGATCCCGCGCTGAACGTGCAGTCGTCGGTGACCGTCGAGCCCGGCGTGCTGACGACGCCGACCGAGCGACCACCGCTGCCGCCGCCGCCGCCGCCACCGTGACCACCGTGACCGCCCGGACCGCCGTCGCCCGCGGCGCTCGCGCCCTGGTGCCCACCACCGGGGCCACCGCCGCCGCCGCCCTGCCCGACACCACCCGCGCCACCCGCACCGCCCGTGCCGCCGGTGCCGCGCACGACCGCGCAGCCCGTGATCATCACGCTCGAGTTCGAGACGACGAACACGCCGAAGCTGCCACCGCCGCCGGATCCACCGCCGCCGCCGCTGCGCGCCGCGCAACCACCCGCGCCACCGCCGCCGCCGCCGGCGCCGAACGCGTCGGTCCCATCGTCGCAGCCACCACCACCGCCGCCGCCACCACCGCCACCACCGTTCTCGCCGGTGCCACCCGCGGTACCGCTGATGCCGGACCAGTAGCCACTCGAGATCGTGCCGTTCGATGCACCCGATCCTGCGGGACCGTTCTGAACGAACCCAGGGTTGCCCGTACCGCCAGGCGTCCCGCCGCCCGAGTTGCAGCCCGACGCGTTGGCCGGTCCGCCACCGCCTTCGGTACCAAAGCCACCGAAGACGAACGCGGCGGGTGAGCCCGTCAGGCCCGCCGTCGCGGTCAGGCTGAACGGACAGCTGTTGTCCATCTTGCCGCCGGCGCCACCGGTACCCGAGGTCATCGACCGGCTCGACGGTGTTGCCACGCAGAAGTTGTCGCGGAAAAGGCCGGCCGTGCCGCGCGAGGAGCCGTTGCAGTCGACCTGCTCCTGCCCATCACCACCGGTACCGCCCGTGATCGTGATTCCCGCCGACGGCGACGCGTCTTGACCAGCAGCCCCTGGGCCTCCAGCCGCACCATTGCCAGCGACGATCTGCACGTTCGTCAGCTCGACCTCCGAGCCCGCGATGTGGACGACGTAGCTCGAGTTACTCGCGCCGACGGCAGCCGGCCCCTCGAGAATCATGTTGTCGAGGCGGCCCGCGATCGCGATCGAGTGCGCGCGCACCGTCAGGTACTGGCCGTCACCGCCGACGCCGTCGTCGACCTTCCCGACGACGCGCACCCGATGACTCGCCGTGCTGTAGGGCCCGCGCTGCCAGTTGACGTCGTAGCCGCCCCACACCGCGATCGCGCTGCCGAGCACGACCACTTCGGTGTACGTGCCGGTCTGCACGAACACGTGATTGCGTCCGCTCAGCGCGGCGCGGCGAATGCCGTACGAGATGGTCGCGCACGGATCGCCGTAGACGAGGCCGCAGGTCGTGTCATCGCCGCCGTTGACCGCGACGAAGATGCCGCGCGTACGATCACCGTCGATGCCGTCGCAGTTGGCGTCGGCGTATGCATTGTCCGGATCATCTGTGGTCGACGGCGGCGCACAGGTGCCCCATCCGCTCGCGCCCGCGCACGTCTGCGCGCCGGCACACACGTTCCACGGCGTCATGATGTTGCACGGCTGCGTCGCACCGGGGTTCGACGCATCGCAATCGCACGCAGCGCTATTGGCGATGCACTGCTTGAACGTGGAGCCACCGATGACGACGTCCTCGCAGCCGTAACCCGTCGGGCACGAGACGCTCGAGCAGTCGCGCGAGCAGTAGCGATCGCCGTCGTCGTACGTCACGCACTTATCCATGCCGAGCAGCGCGCACTCGGTGTCCATCGTGCACGGGCTACACAGCTGGTTCGAGGTCGGTACGCACACGAACGAGACCTGGCCCTCGATCACCACGCCGGTGACACCGAGACAGCCGTAGCCCGTAGGGCACGCACCGCACAGCTGCGTGCACTGCCCCGCGGTACCGACGAGGATACAGATCTCGCTATCGCACCCCATGTTGTCGGTGCAGCCCTCGCCGAAGCCGGCCCGCGGGGCATCGATCGGCGCATCGGTGGTCGCGCCGTCTGTTCCCGCGTCGATCGGATCGCAGGTCGCGAGCGCCGGATCGCACGGCCCTTCCTTGTTGCCGGATGCACAGCTCATCGAGACCACGGCGATCGCGATCACCCACCCGGAAATCCTCATACCCGGAGCCTAGCGCGGGCGGTCCGACCACGGTTGAGCAAAGCGAACCGACCCGGAGCCGGGTGGGCGATCCGTCACTTCGTCGCAGCGAGGATCGCGTCGGCGCCCTGCGCCATCAGATCGTCGCCCAGCCGCTGCCCGAGAATCTCGGCCTCCTCGACGGAGCCTCCGATCTCGGCACGCAGGATCCTGGAACCATCCGGCATCCCGCACATCCCGACGAGCCGCAGGCCCCCGCCCTCGCGGTCCATCGCATGTGCGGCGAGGGGCGTCTGGCAGCTCCCACCCATCCGGGCGAGGAACGCGCGCTCGGCCGCGATCCGGCGCTCCTCGGCGGGATCGTGGATCGCGCGGCGGATCAGCTCGCCTGTCAGGAAGTCGTGGCCCCGGGTCTCGAGACCGAGCACGCCCTGCGCGCACGCCGGGATACTGATCTCGAGCGGCAACATCTGCGTGATCCGATCGGCCATCCCGAGCCGCGTGAGTCCTGCGGCGGCGAGGATGATCGCGTCGAACTCGCCGTCATCGAGCTTCTTGATCCGCGTCGGCACGTTGCCGCGCAGCATCGCGATCTGCAGATCCGGTCGCACCGCGAGCAGCTGACACTGCCGCCGCATGCTCGACGTTCCGACCTTCGCGCCCTTCGGCAACGTCGCGACCGTCACCGGCGCGCGCGCACACAGCGCATCCCACGGCACCTCGCGGCTCGAGACCGCGGCGAGCGCGAGGCCCGGCTCGAGCTCTGCCGGCACATCCTTCATCGAGTGCACCGCGATGTCCGCGGTCTCGTCGATCAGCGCCTGCTCGATCTCCTTGACGAACAAACCCTTGCCGCCGACCTTGGCGAGCGGCACGTCGAGGATCTTGTCGCCCTGCGTCTTGATGACGTTGAACGCGACCTCGAGCCCGGGGGAGATCGCGAGCAAGCGCGCCTTCACGTGCTCGGCCTGCCACAGGGCGAGGGCGCTTCCTCGGGTCGCGATGACGATGCGTTCTGTCACGTGGTTTCTCGGGGCGACGTAGACGCTGACTCTGGCACGGACTCCGGTAGCGCCGGGCCCGACTCGCGTACATTCTCGTCCGGCTCGTCGGGCACGAGGCCGAACAGATCGCACAGCACCTCGGCACGCAGCGCGGCCTCGTCGGGCGGTGCCTCGCGCAGGGCTGCCGTCGGCTGATGCAGCAGCTTGTTGACCACGAGCTGCACGAGCCGCTGGATCGCCTCGCGCTGCTGCGCCGGCGTGTGCTCCTTGCGTGCGAGCGTCTCGAGGGTCTTGCTGACCTCCGCATCCGCGACCTGCGCGAACTTCTCGCGCAGCGCCTTGATCGTCGGCACCACGCCCTGCGAGCGCATCCAGTGCTCGAACTGCCCGGCCTCGTGCTCGACGATCTTGCCGGCCTGCTCTGCCGCCTTCGCGCGATCGGCGAGGTTCGCCGCGACGACCTTCTCGAGGTTGTCGATGTCGAACAGGTACACACCCTCGAAGTCGCTGATCGCCGGCTCTGCATCGCGCGGGACCGCGATATCGACGACAACGATCGGGCGGAACCTCCGCGCCTTCGTCACCTTCTTGAACAGCGGGCGCGTCAGGATCGGCTCGCGCGCACCGGTCGAGCTGATCACGACGTCTGCCTCGGTCAAGAGCTTCTCGAGCTCCTCCCACGGCTTCGCGATGCCGTCGATCTCCTCGGCGAGCCGCTCGGCCTTCGCCGGTGAGCGATTGGTCACCACGATGTGCGTCGCGCCCTGCCTCCGCAGGTGCCGGGCGGCCAGCGTCGACATCTTGCCAGCACCGACGACGAGCACCGTCTTGCCGGCGAGGTTGAACACGCGCGCCGCGAGATCGACCGCGACCGTCGACACGTTCGCTGCGCCGCGCGCGATCGCCGTCTCGGTGCGGACGCGCTTCGCGACGCCGAACGCGCGCTCGAGGCAGCGCCCGAGCACCGGCCCCGACGTGCCCGCGCCACCGGCGACACCGTAGGCCTCCTTGAGCTGACCGAGGATCTGCGCCTCGCCGAGCACGAGCGAATCGAGCGCGCTCGCGACCCGGAACACGTGCCGGATCGCCGCGGGCCCGGTGTGATCGTAGAGGACGTCACTGACCTCGCTCGGTGCGAGCCCACGCTGCTCCGCGATGAACTTGCGAACCGGTCCCGTCGGGTCCTGGCCTGGCTTGCCAACGCCGTAGATCTCGACGCGATTGCACGTCGAGATCAGCAGCGCCTCCGCGACGGGGAGCGACGCCGTCATCGCCTTGAGCGTCGTCGCCAGCTCCTCCTCGCGAAAGGCGAGCTTCTCGCGTACCGCGACGGGCGCGGTTCGCCAGCTGATCCCGACGACGAACAGCTCGCTCACAGGATCAGGCCACCATCCGACGCACGAGATAGATCACCAGCACGGCGAGCGCCGCCGCGAAGCCGGTCAGCGTCAGCTTCGCCGCGCGGCGGCCGCGGTAGCCGTACACCTGACGCATCACGAGCAGAATCGCGTACGACACCCACGTCACGGCGGCGAGCGGATACTCGAGCCGATCGAGGCTCTCACCGAGCTTGGACACCCACACCGCACCGAGCACGAGCGCGACGGTGAAGATCGGAAACCCGACCCAGATCAACCGATGCGCCAGCTTGTCGAGGGACTCGAGCGGCGCGCCCTTGTCCTTGAAGGCGAGCGCATCGAACTGCTTCTTGCGGAGCGCCCGCTCCTCCACCAGATAGATCGCCGACAGCGCGCTGGCGAGCGCGAACACGCCGACGCCGATCGTCGCGAGGGAGATGTGGATCCGACCAAGCGTCGACAGATCCTCGAGTCCAGATCCCGCCGGCGACAGCCGCGCCGCGAGCAGGAGCACGAGCGACACCGGCATCACGACCACGCCCCCGAGCGTCAGTCGATACCGCGTGCTCGCGAGCAGGTAGCCACCGGTCACGATGAACGCGAGAAAGCCGATCGCCTCGCGGACCGACTGTGCCGGGTGGACGTGCTGTGTGCCGCGCCAACCGATGTCGACGCCGTGCGCGACGAACGCCACGGCAACCAACCCGATCGCCACGCCACGAAATTTCTGATGCCCGCCGAGCACGACCAGCAGTGCCGCCGATGCCGCCGTGTACGCCACGACCGCGACCCAGAATGCGGGCGACGGCGCGACCGACAGGATGCGTACCGACTCGGCGACCTGATCGACCGCCGCGATGTCGCTCACGGCGGCAACGGATCGCCGATGAAGCCGTCGACGACGTCGTACGCGGTGTCGTTGAAGATCACCGAGCTGGCGAATTGCTCGGCGCCCATCGACACCAGCGCGTCCTTCGACTTCACGCGACCGATCAGATCGTGCGGATCGTGATCCTGCCCCGTGGCCCTCACGAAGTGCACGGCAGGAAGCATCACGAACTGGCGATCCAGCTCGGTCAACGTCATGCGGTCACCCTCGAGCGAGGCACGCCCTTCGGCGGTCCAAGCTTCGAGGCGCTCCAACGAGATGAACAGGCGCGACATCCCTGCGAATAGTGTACCGGGGCTGCGTGCGCCAAGCTACTTGGTGAGGTTGTCACGAACCGTCCGGGGAGTTACAACGAGCGTTCCCCCCGGAGGTACGTATGGCCAGCGCGAACGTCAAAGAGCTCACCGACGCCAACTTCGAAGCCGAGGTCCTGAAGGCGGACGTTCCGACCCTGGTCGACTTCTGGGCCGTCTGGTGTGGCCCCTGCAAGCAGATCGCGCCCACCGTCGACGCCCTCGCGGACGAGTACAAGGGCCGCCTCAAGGTGGCCAAGATGGACGTCGACCACCATCAGATCGTCCCCCAGCAGTACCAGGTGCGGTCGATCCCGACCCTCCTCATCTTCAAGGGCGGCAAGGTCGTCGCCCAGCTCGTCGGCGCCCTGCCCCGCGCCAAGCTCGAAGCCGAGATCCAGAAGCACCTCTAGACACCTTCGACCCGGTCGGAATTGGGCGCGATCTCGGCGGATCCCCGCAGCGCCCCGTGCGTATGCTGATCCCATGAAGCTCGGGATGGCGCTCGCGATGGTCTCGGTATGGGCTCTGGGATGCTCCAAGGAGGCCCCTGCCGGGGAGTCTCGGCCTGCTCTGGGCAAGGAGCGCGGGGACTGCAAGGCCGAGAAGGCCTGCGATCCGGGCCTGATGTGTCTCTCCAACCTGTGCGTGCGCCCACCCCCGGCGGACTGCACCGCGGTGGCCAATGGCCTCGCCTCCTTCGACCTGGGCAACTACGCCGAGCCCGAGGAGCGCGAGCCCATCGTCGCCAGGTACAAGGCGTCCTGCGAGAAAGCCTTCGTCACCAAGGAACAGGGCGAGTGTTTCGAGAAGGCGGCCGACAAGAACGCCGCGATGATGTGCGCGCCGTTCATGTTCGCCGAGAAGGTCGACGTCAGGGGACCCGTCACCGGCGAGTGCGGCAAGGTCATCGCGCGGATCCGCCAGACGATGGCGGGTCAGCTCTCGCAGGTCACCGATCCGCAGACCCTGCAGATGATGAACAAGGCGATGGACGTCATGAAAGAGTCCTGCGAGCTCGATGGCTGGCCGGACAACCTCAAGAGCTGCATCCTCAATGCGGGCGACGGCACCGACGCGATGACTCAGTGCAACTCGATGATGACGCCAGACATCCAGCAGAAGATGGCCGACCGCATGCTGAAGATCATGCAGCAAACACCTCCCTGACTCGGTGATACCGTCGAGGGGATGCGATGGATCGCCTCGACACTCTTGCTTGCACTCTGCGCGTGCGGTGACGACGCGACGACGCCGAGCGATGGCGATGTCGCCGACGCCTCGGTCGACGGTCCGCCCCAGCCGATGTGTCCCGACGCCCCGCCGGTGGGCGCCCCCGCCGACCAGACCACGCCCGGCGCCGCGACCCTCCCCTCGCCGACGCTCCGCAACTTGACCGTCGAGTGGGCGATCACGGGCGACGCGAACCTCGACGCCACGGTCACCGTTCGCTATCGCACTGCCGGCGGCGCCTGGCAGCTCGGTGCACCGCTGCGCAGGATCCCCGCGGGCACCGACACCACGGTCATGACGTTCTCGTGGGCGAACCGATTCTCGGGCAGCGTCTTCGATCTCACGCCCGGCACCGCGTACGAGGTCGAGCTCGCGCTCCTCGATCCCGACGGTGGCTGCGAGATCCGGACGCTCACCGCGTCGACGCGACCCGTGCCCGCTCCGATGGCTGGTGCGCCGGTGGTCGCGGTCGCCCCTGGAAACCTGAGCAGCGCCCTCGCCGCGGCGGCGCCCGGGCAGATCCTCGAGCTGTCCGCCGCCACGTATCCGACGTTCACCCTGCTGCGCGACGGCGCGCCCGGGATGCCGATCGTGATCCGCGCGGCCGCGGGCGCTACCGTCAACATCACCGGAGACGTCCGCCTCGATTCACGCCATGACGTGATCCTCGACGGGCTCCGCATCGCCGGGAAGATCAAGTTCAACAGCGCGCGCGACCTCGCGATCGTCCGCAACCACGTGACGACGACCGAGGACGGCATCACGACCAAGCTGCGCTCCGACAACCTCTACATCGCCGACAACACCGTCGTCGGCGCCACGCTGTGGAACGAACCCGCGCTCGGTGCGAGCGGCACCAACATCGGCGAGGGCATCGAGGTCACCGGGCCCGGCCACGTCATCGAGTACAACCGCGTGCGCGGCTTCCGCGACTGCATCTCCCTGATCGAGGACGGGAACGCGGTCGAGCAGCACTCGATCGACATCTCGCACAACGATCTCTCGGAGTGCGCCGACGACGCGATCGAGGCCGACTTCTGCTTCCACAACTGCCGGATCACGTCGAACCGCATGACCAACGTCTTCATCGCGATGAGCAGCCAGCCTGGCCTGGGCGGCCCGACCTGGTTCATCCGCAATGTCGCGTTCAACGTTCTTTTGTCCGCGTTCAAGCTCCAGCGCGGCTCCGTCGGCGACGTCGGCCTCCACAACACGATCGTGAAGCGCGGCGACGCGTTCGGCATCTACACGACCGACGTGTTCTCGCGGCAGTGGTTTCGCAACAACCTGTTTCTCGGCGGCCCCGGCGGGACGTACAACACCTACGACATCGGGTCCGGTCGCGTGATGGAGCTGCGCTCCGCCGCCCCGACCTTCGACTCCGACTACGACGGACTCGGCTCGACCACCGGCTCCTTCGCCGGCATCGTCGGCACGCAGGCGTTCACCAGCATCGGCATGCTTCGCGCGACCACGACCGAGGTCCACGCCGTCGAGATCAATGCGGCCGTGTTCGCGACGCCCGCGGTCATCCCGACCTCGCCGTTCCCCGCACAGGTCCCGCCCGATCTTCGCCCCGCCGCCGGCGGTGCCGCGGTCGACGTCGGCGTCGCGTTGCCCGGGATCAATGGCGCGGCACCCGATCTCGGGGCGTACGAGGCGGGAGACGCGCTCCCCACGTACGGCCCGAGACCGTGATCCGGATCGGCGACCGAACCGTCGACGTCACCACCGCGACGCTCGAGCTCTATCACCTGTACGCCGAGGAGGCGGGCTGGAACTTCGACGCACACCTCGCGGGTACCACCGAGAAACTCGCCCTCGAGGGTCGCGTACGCACGCCCACCCTACCCGGTCCGAGCGAGCTCGTGCTCTGGTACGTCGACGCGCCGCGCGTGGTCACGATCGACGGCGAGCACGGCACACTCGCGGCGAGAGAGCCGCTCCCCCACGCGATCGTCACCGGGCTCGCTCCGGGTCGCGTCCATATCGTTGGAACACTGACGCTCGCGTGGACGCCGCTGTCGGGCGCGGCGCCACGCGACTTCTCGATCGAGCTCGCGCTCGACGCAGCCTTGATCACATGATCGAGGACGCGCTCGCCCGGATCGCCGCGAAGCTAGCCGCGCTGCAGGCGCAGGGCTGGGAGACGTTCGAACACCACTTCAACGTGAAGGCGCACCGGCTCGAGATCGGTCCCACGCTCACCGAGGACGCGGTCGCAGCGTTCGAGGCCACGAACCACGTCACGCTTCCCGCAGACTACCGCGCGTTCATCACCACGATCGCCGGTTCGGGTGCGGGTCCCTACTATGGCCTCCTCCCCCTCGCATGCTGGCAACCTGAGGTGATCGGCCTCTGCGAGCAGGGTTGTGGATACTGGACCGGCCTCGTGGTCGGCGGACCGAACCGCGGTCGCGTCGTGAACGTCTACGACGACGATCCCACGATCTCACCGGCACCGAGCTTCCTCGACTGGTACGAGGGCTGGCTCGACAGTCTCCGCGACAACGTGGCGACTGGTGCCTACGGATGGTTCCGTGGCGGCAGCGAGGAGACGCTCGTCGCCGCCCTCACTGCTGCCACCGCGCCCGACGAGCAGCTCGACATCATCACCTCGCTGCACCACCGCCCGATCCTCGCTTCCGCGACGCTCGACCAGGTCGCGGCCCTCATCACCTCGCCGGACGCGCGGATCCGCGCCGTGTGCTGCAACGTCCTCGCGCGCGAGCAGCGGTGGATCGACACCGTCTGCCCGCTCCTCGACGATCCCGACATCAAGGTGCGCAGCTCGGTGATCTACGCCCTCGACCGCATGGACGCCCGGACCAGCGCGCCCGCCCTCGGCCGCCTGGTCGCACGCGACTACGATCAGAGGACGAACTACGCGGCGACCTCGATGCTCGCGAAGTGGGGCCTCCTTCGCGGCTCGATGCTCGTGCCCGCGCTGCAGAGCAAGAGCGCCGGGGTCCGCGGCTCCATCCCCAAGTTCCTCGAGGGACTCGACGACGACCTGACGCCGTTCGAGTCGCTCCTCGCCGATCCCGATCTCCACGTCCGGATCTACACGGTCCGCGCGTTTGCCAAGCGCGGCGCCTTCGAGGCGCTCCACGCGCGCCTCCCCGACGAGCCGAACGAAGCACTGCGCGCCGCGATCGCGAAGCACGTCGGCGACGGCTCCAGATCCTAGCCACCTCCGAGGTTGTTCCAGATCTTCGTCCGCTTGATCGCGAGGTCGAGCGCGAGATCGAGCGCCTTGCACGTGCGCGTGGTCGAGCCGCCACCCCAGGTCGTCGTTCCGCCGAACAGGAACACCGGCGACGCCTTGCCCCGCGGTACCGCGATCACGTCGAACCTCCCGGTGTGTGCGACGACCACGTAGCGCGGATGCCCACCGCCATACGCCGCGTTGAACGTGACGAGCTCGGCGTCACCTTTGGCACCGCACTTGGCGGTTCCGAGCACCGTGAGGTCGAAGATCTACCCGCCATCGAACGCCGCGAGCAGTGCGCGATGTTCCGTGGAGAGCTTGGTCCCGAGCGCCTTTTCTGCCGCCGCGATCGCCGCGGCGTTCGCACCTGGACGCACCGCGAGGCCCGCGGCGGGACCCGCTTCGTGATCTTCGCCGCCTCGGCCGCCGTCGGGACGCGCTCGAAGCACACGAACATCTCGGCCCACTCGAAGTAGCCTGCCTCGCCCACCCCGATGAACGGAAACCCAGGATGGTCCACGCAACGAGCTTGGTGCTGCGCTACGCTCGATGTGTGAGGGCGCATGCGAGACGTGTGTGGTCGGCGCTGGTGCTCGCGATCGTCGCGTGCACGGGATGCGGCGGCGACGACGCGCCGCCTCCGCCCGACGCCGAGACTCCGGTCACGATCGCCGAGCTACGCTTCGTCGACGATCCGGTTCCACCGGCGCTCCCCGGAGACTCGGTGCCGGTCATCGCGTCTCTGCGCGGAGTGGCCGAGACGCACCATGCCTACGCGTTCACCGCCACGGCGGGAACCGTCGTGCCGGCCGCCGGGGACATCACGCTCGATGTCAGCGGCAACGGTGAGCTGTTCGCCACGTACCGGCCCGAAACGCCGGGGACCATGTCGATCGAGCTCCGCGTGACCGATGCGGTCCGTGCAATCGACATCGACGTCCTCGAGCTGAAGTTCCACGGGCTCGAGACCGGAACCGGCACCGTCACGGCCTCCGTGAACCAGTATCTAGGTGCCAAGATCACGGTGCCCGAGTCCAGCGTGCTGCGCGGCGTGGGCGTGCACACCCTCGGAGACGCGAACGCGCAGCTCGGCGTCTACCTCGACAACGCGGGTGTGCCCTCGACGCGGATCGCGTGGGTCCAGGGTGCGATCCTCACCGCCGGTCGCAACGTCGTCGGCGTCGATCAGACGCTGGCGGCCGGCGACTACTGGCTGATCGGTACGTTCGGTCAGAGCGTCGACATCGCGGCCGGTCCTGGAGCGGGCCCGCGCACGGCAACGGCAGCAAGCACG
>JANOPP010000317.1:0-10581 GCA_031421915.1 Myxococcales bacterium
GTTCGCCGCGATGCACGCGCCGACCGAGTGGGTCGTGTGGCTCGCGCTGATCGCGACTGGCGGTGTCACGGCGTGGATGACCGTGAGGACCGGCGGTCTCGAGGCCGCGATCGCGCAGCACGCGATCAACAACGTCGTCGGGTTCGCCGCGGATGCCGCGAGCGGAGGGTTCGGGAGCTGGGCCGCAGACCTCAACACCGACGTCCCGATCGTTCACACGCTGATCACCGTGGCGATCATGATCATCACGTCCGCGATCATCGTGCGGCTGGCAGGCCGCAAGAACCTCGCGACCGTCGTCCCCGATCCTCCGCCGGCTTGAACGTTACTTCGTGCGCGGCTTGCTCGGTCCGATCCGGACGTCGTCGACCCGCGTGTCCGCCGGATCGATGCGCGGTGGACCGCTCTTCTCGGCGGGGCGCCGGCCGAGGTCGGTGCACACCATCAGCAGCAGGATGAACAGCACGAACACGCCGAGGCCGATGCCGACGGTGATCCGCTCGCCGAACCGTTTCGGGTTCTTGTTGCGCGCGATGATGTCGTCGAGCTTGCCCACTACGGGTCAACTGTAGCTCATCGCTCGAAGTAGGCGCAGCCCGTCGGATCCTGGGCGATGGTATCGAGATCGACGATCGCATTGGTCTCGACCTCCGCCAGCTCGAGCTGCCACACTCGGTCCAAGAGTGCGCTGCACGCGCCGTCGTTGTCGCCGTCGTAGTACAGGTGAAGCGCGTAGCGCCCGCCAGCGTCGAGGATATCGCCGTATGTGCCGGTGCCGGGCTGGTGAAACGGAAACGACTCGTCGTTGATGAGCACGACGGCCGGCGTCTGGACGAGACCGACGTGGAGATCGTCGCCGTGGGCAATCGAGGCGCCACGGATCTCGAGATCATGCGTCGCGGGAACGCTGGTGCAGGCGGCGACCGCGAGGAAGAGAATGGCAGAGAGGCGGATCATGCCTGCCTTCACATCACCGTCCGTGCCACGCCGCCGTTCCCGATCTCGGTGTGTTGGCGTAATGCGAACCACGCTCACGCGAAGGACCACGACATTCGCGTCCCGTCGGCAGCGACTGTGCACTTGTCGTACAGCCCGACGCCTGTTACGAGGCTTCGGATGGACGACGCACTGCTCTTGCTGGCACACCGCGCACTCGGCCATGCGGTCGACTCCGCCGTGATCGGTGAGTCGTTCATGCCGTTCCTGTGGTGGCACGACCCGACGCTCGGCGGCTGGCATGCCCTCCCGTTCATGTCCGGCAACGTCGGCGAGGCCGAGGCGACCGCGCGCTGCAAGGCCCGCTCGCTGCCGCCGACCGTCGACGCGGTCGCGTACGTCTTCGACGGCTACACCGTGACCGACGAGGGCCGCTACGACACCGCGTACTGCCGCGTGAGCCTGCGCAATCCGGCGCGTTCGCTCCTCGTCGCACAGCCGTACGAGGCGGGCGCGCGCGGCGGCTTCCCCGTCGGTACGCAGCGGACGGAATGGTCGGACGCCTGGTTCGCGTGACGCGCGCCTAGCGCTGCCACGGACGCTTGCCGAACAAGAGCTTCGCGCCGCGGAGGAGCGCCTTGAACGTGCCCGGCTTGTACGGGTACCACCAGACCTCGCGCGGCAGCGCGATGCGGTCGTGGTTGACGTGGCGCGTGTCGCACAGATCGCGGAGGCCGTGTGACGAGTGCGTGCGCCCGATGCCGCTCTGCTTCACGCCACCCCACGGGGTCTCGGGGCACGCGTAGGTCGCGAGCACGTCGTTGACCATCACGGTGCCCGCCTCGATCCTCTCGGCGACGCGCTTGCCGTGCTCGCGATCTCTGGTGAACACGTAGGCGAGCAGGCCGAGGTGCGAGTCGTTCGCGAGGCGCACTGCCTCGTCCTCGTCGGAGACGCGCATGATCGGCAGCACGGGACCGAAGATCTCCTTGCGCATGACGTCCATGTCCTGCGTGCAGTTGGTCAGCACCGTCGGCTGGAAGAACTGACCGGGACCAGGTCCCCGCTTGCCGCCGACCTCGACCTTCGCGCCCGCTGCGACCGCCGAGTTGACGAGCTTCTCGACGAGTGAGACCTGCTGGTCCCACGCCATCGCGCCGACATCGACCTCGTCGCCGTGCGACGCATCGCCCTGGCGCAGCTCGCGCGCGTGGCCGACGATCCTCGCCACCAGCTCGTCATGGACCTTGTCGACGGCATACACGCGCTCGACCGACGCGCAGACCTGGCCCGAGTTCGCGAACCCGCCCCACGTGATTGCCTGCGCCGCGCGATCGAGATCCGCATCCGCGCACACGACCGCCGGCGCCTTGCCGCCGAGCTCGAGCGTGCACGGGATCAGGCGCTCGCCGCACGCGGCCGCGACCTTCTTACCGGTCGCGACCGAGCCCGTGAACACGCAGTAGTTGATGCCCCCATCGATCAGCGCCGCGCCAGCCGCACCCCGCCCCGTGATCACCTGGAACAGATCGGGCGGCAAGTCCGCCGCGAGGTAGAGCTCGCGCGCTTTGTGGGCGATCAGCGGCGTGACCTCCGACGGCTTGAGCACGACGCCGTTGCCCGCGATCAGCGACATCATCGTCTCGCCGATCGGGATCGAGAACGGGAAGTTCCACGGCGCGATGATGCCGATCACGCCGCGCGGCACGAAGTGGAGATAGCTCGCGCGGTGCTTCAGGAGGTGGAGCGGAATGGGCTCGGGCGCGAGCATCTCGGGCGCGTGCTTCGCGAAGTAGCGGACGAGATCCGCGACGACGATCACCTCCATGCCGAGCGCTTCCTGGCGGGTCTTGCCTCCCTCGCGGCTGAGCAGATCGATCACCTCGTCGACGCGCTCCATGAGCACCTCGGCGTAGCGGAGCACGCGACGGCAGCGCACCTCGATCGGCAGTTTGCCCCAGTCGTGCTGCGCCGCGCGGGCGCGGGCGATCGCGGCGTGGATCTCGTCGGCGCTCTGATCGGGCACCTCACCGAGAAGCTCGCCCGTCGCCGGGTTGATACTCCTGATGGACGCGCCCGGAGTGGTGATCGCGGTGGCGGCTGCTCCCATGTGACGACTCTACCGCTTGCGATCGGGCGCTGTGGCGGTCACGAGTGGATACGGGCCCGAACAATCGGGAACCTCCATCTAGCGCCCCGAGAGGTCGCACCGACTCTGAAAGGGGTCCCCCTCTGAAATCCGTAATTACGGCGTAATTACCGATTCCGCAGGAGGCCTTCGCGTCGTGTGTCCCCCGGCGTGCGAGAAGCCGTTCGTACAAACAGTCAAGGACACTCTCAGTACGGGTGGTGGTGTCCCTTGACGCCGTCGAGGTGCGGATGGGGATGCGGGTGGTGATGGTGAGCATCGCGCGCGTGCGGATGCGCCCCGTGCCCGTGCTCGTGCGAGCCGTGACGCGCCTTGGTCTGCGGGTCGACTCGCGCCGGGCTCGAGTCGCGCCGCTGTGGACGCCGCCGCGTGTTGTCGGAGCAGGCGGTCGCGAGCGCGAGCACGCACGCGACGAAGCCGATGACCGAGGCGCGAGGGGCGCGCGTCATGGCTTCTTCTTCGGCGGCGCGCCGGCCATCTTCTTCTTGAGCGCGGCCAGCTCGTCATCGACGTTGCCCCCCGGCTTGCGCGTCGCCTGAGAGCCCGACTTGCCGGTGCTCGGCCGCGGCGTTCCCGACGACGGTGGCGGCGCCCCGCCCGCGCGCTTCTTGAGATCGTTGAGCGCGTCATCGATCGACGGCGTCGGCGTCGGCGGCCGCGGCCGCTCGCTCGGTTCGTCTCCGATCGAGGAGCTCGGCGACGATGGCCGCGACGCGTTGCTGGACGACGGTCGCGGCACATCGCGGATCGTACGCGCGACGCGCTCGAGCTCCGCGAGCTCTTGCTCGAGGGTCGCGAGCTCGGCGAGCAGTGCGTGCATCTTCGCGCGCTCGGAGTCAGCGCGCTTGTCGAGCTGAGCCGCCTCGTCCGGGGCGCCGCGTGCAGCGGCACCCTTGGCCTGATCCGAGAGCTTGGTCGCGGCATCGCGCGCAGCGGCCATCGAGCGCGTCATCTCGGTCTTGCGCTGCTGGACCTCGGCCTTGAGCCGCGCGATCTCGCCGGCATCGATGCCCGGCGAAGGATCGGGCGGCGCACCTCCGAGATCCTCGAGCTCGCCCGGCATCGCGGTCGTGTGTGCGGCGGCATTCGCGGCGGCGCTCGCTGCGCGCACCCGATCGCGCGTCGCGGCCTGCGCGGCCTGGCGGCGCTCGTCGACGACGCCACGCTTGTCGCCGCAGACGGCGAACACGATGTCGGCGACCTGATCCGCGCCGTCGGCGGTTGGAGAAGGCTGTACGCCGGTGAACGCGGAGTCGAGAGCGCTCGAGAGCAGCAGCAGGCCCTTGGCTCCGATGCCGCGCTTGCGCAGCTCGAGAGCAGCGGCCGCCCGCGCGGAGCCGGCGGTCAGATCGTCGACAAGCGCGACCAGCTTGCCGCCGACGAGCAGCACGCGAGCGACGACCTCGGGACGGGGCCGCGCGACGATCACGTCGGCCGCGCGCCACAGCAGGGCTGCATCGGCGGTCGCGCCGAACAACTTGCCGCGCAGACCCAAGGTCGGCACCTGACGGCGGAGCACGGCGGCGGCGTCGACGTCGTTGCCGGCATCGAACAGGAATGTCATCGCGTCACCGCCGTCGAGCAGCGACAGCTGGAGCGAGAGCTGGCTGGTGTGCTCGGCGCCGAGCCCGGCGACCTCGATCAGCGCGACCTTGCCCGAGAGCTTGAACCGCGTGCGCAGCGATGCGCGATCGTTCGTGCCCGCCTCGGCGAACCCGCGCTCGCCGATCGCACCCACCACGAGGATCCGATCGCCCTCGACGCCCGCATCTGCGAGCGCGACGGCCGCGAGCTCGTCGACCGCGATGAAGCGATCGGCGTCGGTCTGCGCCCACGCCGCTGCGGGTTCGAGCTCGCCGACCACCGCGATCACGGGCGTCGCCGATCCGGCGACCGCGGGGACCTGATCGCGCGCGGACGTGAGCGCGATCGCCGCGTGCGGATCGAACACGACCGCCGCATCGGGCGGGCTCATCTCGAGCTCCTTGCGCAGCCGGCGCTCCGCACCCTCGCCGAGCAACGCGCGGCGCACACGATCCGCCATGCCGCCTCCCCCGCCGCCTGCGGCACCGACATCGATCGCGCGGACGCGCATGCCGGCGGCTTCGATCGCGGCGAGCACCGGCACGACCGCCGATGACGGAGCACCCGAGCTGGTGACGATCAGGACCTGGAACTCGCTCACGCGCGCCTCTCGACGAGGTTTCCCGGCCGGCGCCCCGAGAGCACCGCGATCACCGCATCCGCGCAGAGTTGAGCCATCGCAGTCCTTGTCTCCGTGGTAGCCGATCCGATGTGCGGCGCCAAGACCAGGCGCGGACAGGTCAGGAGATCGGAACGGATTTCGGGCTCTCCGTCGTAGACGTCGAGCCCGGCGCCGAACAGGGCGCCCGAGGTCAGCGCCGCGATCAGGGCTGTTTCATCGACGCAGGCGCCCCGCGCCGTATTCACCAGGATGGCGGTCCGCTTCATCGAGGCGAGCCGCCGCTCGTCGACGACGCTCCGGGTCTCTGCCGTCAGCGGACAGTGCAAGCTCACGACGTCAGCGGTCGCGAACAGCTCGTCGACCGAGACGTGGCGCGTTGCATGCCCTGGCACCGCGCGTGGGCTCGCATAGATCACGGGCATCCCGAACGCCTGGCCGCGCCTCGCCATCGCCTGACCGATCCGGCCAAAGCCGAGGATGCCAAGCGTCTTGCCGTGGAGCTCGACGCCGAGGAGCTGATCGAGCGCCCAGCCGGCCCATTGCCCCGCGCGGACCATGCGCTCGCCCTCACCGAGCCGGCGCGCCGCGGCGAGCATCAACGTGAACGCGAGCTCGGCCGTCGCCTCGGTCAGCACGTCCGGCGTGTTCGACACCGCGACGCCGCGTCGGGCGGCCGCCGCGAGATCGATGTTGTCGACACCGACCGCGCAATTCGCGACGATCTTCAGGTTCGGTGCCGCCGCGAGCATCGCGTCGTCGATCCGATCGAGCAACAGACACACGAGCGCGTCGGCCGTCGTGACGTCGACGTTCGCGAGCCCGACGTGCCCGACCGCCGGGACGCTGACCGTCGAACCCGGGATCGCCGCCGTCACCTGTGCGGTGAGATCGATCGGCAGAGCCGAGGTCGCGACAACGTGCACGGACCTCCAGCATAGCGCGGGCGATGTAGTGCGACGGCGCTCGCTGGGCGGTTCCGCGCAGTGGAGCCGTTCCCAGCGCCTCTGGAACGCGTGCGCCCATGGCACGAACGATGCCTTCGTCGGATGCCATGAAACATCCACTTCTGGCTGCCGTGACATCGGTCCTGCTCGCTACGGCAGCGGGCTGCGCTGGCTCGGCGCAGTACAGCGCGACCGCGACCGTCACCACTCCCCGCCTGATCCTGATCGAGCCCGACGTTCAGGTCGTGGCCGACTACGACCAGCCCGTCTTCTATTCGGAGAACTACTACTGGCGGTACGACAACGGCGTCTGGTTCCGCTCGAATAATCACGTCCGCGGCTGGGTGCGGTTCGAGGCGGTGCCGGCGCGCATCCGGCGCATCGAGCGGCCGACCGCGTACATCCGCTTTCGCGGGGAAGCACGCGGCCAGGCCCGCACCCCCGAGGTCCGCGATCACCGCGATCATCAACCGGTGGTGAACAACCCGCCGCCGGTCGTGCACACGCCGCCGCCGCCGCCGCGCGACCAGCGCGACGATCGCAAGGAGGTGCGTGACGACCTCAAGGACCTCCGCAAGGACGCCAAGGAGGAGCGCAAGGAAGACCGCAAGGACGACAAGAAGAACGGCAAGAGGTAGTCGGCCGCGCTCGGCGCGCGACCTGGTGATCCTCGTCGCGCATGTTAGGCTCCAGCCGTGCGGTTGCGCTCGGTCTGTCTCATCCTCGCGATGGCCACGTCGATCGCCCACGCCGACAACGCCGCGCTCGATCCGAACAAGCTCCTGACGCTGACGAACGATCCGGTGCTCGGCAAGGCGGACCGCGTCGACGGCGACGAGACCAAGGGCGTCGTCGCGTTCACGTTCGACGACGGTCCGAACCCCGAGACCACGCCGGCGGTGATCGACGCGCTCGAGAAGTACAACATCCCCGCGACGTTCTTCATCGTGACCCGGCGCCTCGTCGGCAAGAACGGCGAGGTCCCGCGGCAGATCCTCGAGAGGCTCATCCAGAGCGGCTTCGAGATCGGCAGTCACTCGGTCAGCCACCCGAACTTGAAGAAGGCGAGTGCGAAGACGCTCGACAAGGAGATCGACGGCTCGATCCGCACCCTCGCACCGACCGCAAATCGCGCGATCGGCCTGTTCCGCCCTCCGTTCGGTGCGTTCGGCGGCGCCGGCAACGCGAAGCTCAAGAAGCTCGGACTGACCGACGTGCGGTGGTCGGTCGACACGCTCGACTGGCAGGCGAAGAACGCCGAGAAGCTGCGGAAGAAAGTTCTGCAGATGATCATCAAGCAGCAGGGCGGCGTCGTCCTGATGCATGACGTGAAGCCGATCACCGCGAAGATCATCGTGAGCGTGCTCGATGACCTCGAGGCCGAGAACTGCCGCCGCCTGGCCGAGAAGCTCGAGCCGATCGTGCCGGTGTCGCTCCACTACTTCCTGAAGGACGGAAAGACCGCGCGTCCGATCCCGGAGCCCGTGAAGAAGCGGACCGAGGCGTACCGGACCGCGCTGCCCGCGCGCTGCGCCGTGAGGCCGCCTCCGCCCCCGCCGCCGGTCGTCGTTCCTGCGCCCCCGGCAAAGTAACGAACGTCAGCTGGGCAGCTAAAGGGTGCTCACGGTTGTCGTTGACAACCACATCGAACCACATTAGTTTCCGCGCCGGTCGAGACGACGGGGACGCGTGGAATTCTCATGGACTCATCGAAACTTACGCGTTCCAACGAGGGCGCGGACTGGTCTGTCATGACTCCACCGGTTACCTGGGAGAACAACACCCCGCCTCCGGGAGCAACCTCCGGAGCGCCCGGCGAAGGGACCGAGGAGACGCCGACGTTCGATGCGGCCGAGCTCGGCGACGGCTTCGGTGAGGGCGAAGGGGAGCGGACCATGGTGGTCAGCGCCGGCTTCGAGCTGCGCCCCCGGTTCACGGGTCGGACCCGCGCGATCTCGCAGCTCCAGGAGCTCGCGGACAAGGCGTTCGAGAGCCGGCAGATCGGCTTCGTGGTCGTGCTCGGCGAGCCGGGCATGGGCAAGAGCCGCATGGTCTCGGAGCTGATCGCGCGCGTGCGGACCTCGCACCCGACCGCGGTCGCGATGACTGGCATCGCGGACGAGAACGCGCACGCGTACGGTCCAATGGCGCGTGCCCTGACGGCGCGGTTCGGCCTCGCCCCGGGCGAGGATCACGGCGAGAGCCGCGACAAGATCCAGGCGGGAGTCGCCGAGGTCGTCAAGCCGCAGCAAGTTCCCGAGGTCGCGCACCTGATCGCGCACCTCCTACGCGTGCCGTTCGAGGATAGCCCGGTCGTGATGCCGCTGCTCGAGTCGCCGCAGCGCCTCGAAGCGCGTCTGTTCATGGCGCTCAAGCGGCTGCTCAGCGCCGAGGCAGAGCGTCACCCCGTGGTCCTCGTCATCGAGAACCTCGAGCTCTGCGGGCAGGACACGATCAACTTCCTGCACTACCTCGCCGCCGGTCTGCGCGACTCGCGCGTGATGATCATCGGCACCGGTACGAACGCCACGTACGAGCGCCACCCGGCGTTCGGCGAGGGCGAGGTCAACCCGACCAAGATCGAGCTCGGCTCGCTCAGCGCGGGCGAAGCCGAAGATCTGCTCCGCGAGCTGTGTCGTCCGTTGCACGAGGTGCCGGTCCAGCTGCTCGCACACGCCAAGACGCTCGGCGGATCGCCGCGCGCGATCCACGAGCTGGTGCGCCTGCTCCTCGAGAGCGACTGCATCGTTCGCGAAGGAATGATCTGGCGCGTCGATCCCAAGAACCTCGCCGCGATCACGCTGCCGAGGACCTACGACGAGGTCGTCGCCGCGCGCCTGCGCGTGATGGAGACCACCGAGCGCCGCGTGCTCGAGATGGCCGCCGTCGTCGGCGAGACGTCCTGGCTCGACGCGATCCTCGCGCTCGAGCGCTGGGGGCAGCGCACGTCTGACCCGGACGGTCCGACGCTCGGACAGATCGCCGCGAGCGGAGATCACAGCCGGCTCGGCGTCGTTGCCGCGATCAGCAAGCTGATCGAGCGCGAGTGGCTCGCGGAGGTCCCGCAGTCCTCGATCGCGGGCGAGCGCGAGCTCCGCATCGCGAACCCGAATCTCTGGTCGCTGGTCTACAAGGGCATCGACGAGGCGAAGCGCCGGGGCTATCACGCCGCTGTCGCACGCTGGCTCGAGCTGCACCCCGAGGGACGCGGTCCGTCGGCGCAGGAAGAGGTCGCTCGTCACCTCGCGCTCGCAGGTGAAGCGCGCGATGCCGCGACTCGCTATCGCCGCGCCGCCGAGGCCGCGCGCAGCCAGTTCGCGAACGAGACCGCGATCCGCCTGTTCGATCGCACGCTCGCTTGTATCGGCGACACCGATCTCGCCGCACGCATCCACATCTGGCACGACCTCGGCTCGGTCTACGAGCTGATCGGTGACTTCGAGGCAGCGCTCGGCGCGTTCGAGCGGATGCTGCGCCTGTCCTGGGTCGCCGCGAGCAAGACCAAGGCGGCCGTCGCGTTCAACAAGATGGGCCGCGTGTGGCGCCGCAAGGGTGACCTCAAGCTCGCCCTCGAGTACCTCGAGCGCGGTCTCGAGCTGTTCCGCGGCGCGAACGATCAGCGCGGGATCGCGGGATCGCTCGACGACATCGGCAAGTCGCTGCACATGCTCGGTCGCTACGACGAGGCGCACGCCAAGATCACCGAGGCGCTCGCTCGCCGCGGCAAGTTCGGCGACAAGCGCGCGATCGCCACGTCGATGTCGCGACTCGGCGAGGTCCAGCAGGATCGCGGCCAGTACGACTCGGCGTTGATCTGCCACCAGGAGGCCTACGAGCTGCGCAAGGTCGCCGGCGACCGCTGGGGCCAGATCGTCTCGCAGAACAACCTCGCGGCGCTCGCGTTCGAGGTCGGCAACTTCGGCGAGGCCCGCTCGAACTGGGTCGCGGCGCTCGCGGAGTCCGAGGACATCGGCGCGCTGCCCCTCTCGGCGCTCGTCCTGACCAACCTCGGCGAGCTGTCGCTCGTCGAGAGCAAGATCGAGGAGGCGCGCAGTCGCCTCGAGAACGCGCTCGAGATCATCGAGGACATCGAGGACCGCGGGCTCGAGACCGAGTGCTGCCGCCACCTCGCGCAGCTCGAGAAGCAGCAGGGCCACACGTCCGACGCCAAGGAGCTCGCCGAGCGCGCGCTCGTGGTGGCCAAGAAGGCCGGTCTCCGCGAGAAGGAGGCCCAGGCCTACCTCACGATCGGCGACGTCCTGTCAGCCAGCATGTTCGACGCGGACGACGCCACCGAGTCATCCGGGGGCCTCGCCCCTGCGGCCGTGGCGTTCGCCAAGGCCATG
>JANOPP010000318.1:0-40318 GCA_031421915.1 Myxococcales bacterium
TCGTCCTCGCCGAGGCGACGTGGAACCTCGATATCGGGGTCGGCGCGTGGCACCACAGCGAGAAGGGCAACGGCGTCTACGCCACGTTCGATCACAAGCTCGATGACCTCGTCGAGGCGTTCACCCGGATCGGGCTCAGCCCGCGGGGCATCAAGACGTACGTCGACGCTGGTGTCCGCATCGGTCCAGGTCCCCTGCGCCCTGACGACTTCATCAGCGTCGGGCTCGCGTTCGCGCAGCTCGACACGGGTGACCAGACGCTGATCGAGGCCACCTACGAGGCGCAGATCGGCTGGCTGACCCTCCAGCCGGCGCTGCAGCTCATGATGCTGCGCGAGCGGACGGTCGGGATCATGGCGGCCCGGATGACCGTCGTGTTCTGAAGCGTGACGAGGTGCAATTGCGGTAGCCACCTCCGCTAGACTGAGTGCCCCGACCGATGAGTGACCCCGCACGCCTTCAACAGGTCGCGAACGCGCTCGCCGCGGCGATCGCCGCCAACGATCAGGGCAAGAAGGTCCGGTTGCCGGTGGTCCAGCCGGCCGACGCCGCGGGTTTGATCAACGTCATGCACGCGGCACTCGACGACGCGATCACGCGACGCGACGAGCAGATCGGCGGGCGGATGGCGTGCGCCAAGGGCTGCAACTCGTGCTGCACGTCGACGATTCTGGTGTCGGAGGGCGAGGCGGTCGCGGTCGCCGAGTGGTTGCGGCAGCCGGAGCACGCCGAGGTGCGCGCTCGGTTCGAGGCGGCGTATCCGACGTGGCGAGACACGCTCGGGGTGCTGGTCGGGCAGGGGAGCACGCGGGCTTCCGAGGACACGCAGGCGTGGCTCGCGAATGTTCAGCAGAGCCGGGCGATGTGCGCGTTCAATCACGAGGGCGCGTGTTCGATCTACGAGGTGCGGCCGGCGATCTGCCGCAAAGCTCACGCGCTCGACACCAGTGCGCACTGCATCGATCCGACCACGCCGGCGCAGTACTACAACCACCCCGAGACCGAGGAGCTCTACGAGAGCCAGCGTCCGCTGCGGTTCGCGCTGCACAAGTCGCTGCGGCCCACCGGCCAGCTCGATCTTCTGTGCTCGACCGTGAAGCGCGTGCTCGGTGGTGGCGTCCCGATCAATCGCAACGATCCGTGCACCTGCGGCTCGGGCAAGAAGTACAAGAAGTGCTGCGGGACGTGAGCCGAGGCCCGTCAGGCGCGTAGCGTCTACCCGTGATCGGGGAGGCGACCGGAGCCGGAGTCCTCGACCTTCCGCCGGATATCAGCCAACGTCGTTCGACGTTTTTCAATGACGGGCTAGAGTTGTTCCCGATGTCCACGCTGTGTCGGTCTGTGCTCGCCGCCGTGCTCGCGGCGGGGTGCAACGCTCCGATCGAGATCGACGATGTCTCGTACGACGATCGCCACGGCTCGGCGACGACGATGGACTTTTACCTGCCCGACGACGGCGAGGTCCTCCGTCCGACCGTGATGTTCATCCACGGGGGCGGCTGGGTCGGTGGTGACAAGAGCCACGCGATCAACATCGGGCCGCGGCTCGCACGCTCGGGCTACGTGGTCGCGAGCATCAACTACCGCCTGGTGCCCGCGGGTGTGTTTCCCAACAACGCGATCGACTGCATCTGCGCGCTCGCATTCCTGCGTGCCCATGCCGACGAGTACGGGATCGATCCGGATCGGATCGCGGTGGTCGGCTACTCCGCGGGCGCCCACCTCGGCGGGATCGTCGGGCTCGCCTCCGACCACCCCGAGCTGCCGGCGGATTGCGAGGCGGCGGGCGGTCAGCCGGTCGCGGCGCCCGTCTCCGTGGTCGCTGCATCGGGCGCGCAGGACATGTTCGAGTTCTACGACTGGGTCAACGACAAGCAGAGCGTGCGAGACATCTTCGGGGGCTCGCCGACGCAGCTGCCTTACGCGTACCAGCTCGGTTCTCCGATCTGGCACGTCCGAGCCGGTGCGCCGCCGTTTCTGCTGATGAACGATGCGGTCGACTTCGGTGGGATCGAGGCGATGCGCAACGCGCTCGTCGCGGCCGGCAGCGATGCACGGCTGCTCCGCGTTGCCGGTGCCGCTCACATCCTCGTGCAGCACGACGAGCCTGGGGTCTACGAAGGCGGGATGACGATCGAGGCGCCGGAGGCGTGGATCGCGATGGGCGACTTCCTCGCGCGGACGATCGGACGCGGCCATTGAAGGCGCTCGTCGCCGTGGTCGCGTTGATGGGCGTCGCCGAGGCCGAACCCATCCGCGAGGAGGTGATCGGTACGCAGCCGTGGGCGCTGTTCGGTCGCGGACTCGCGGTGTCCTACGAGCGACGCGTTCTCGAGCGGTGGAGCGTCGTCGGGCTCGGCGGGCTGCGCGCTGCGGCCCTGGTCGACTACAGCTCGCGCACCGCGATGCTCGGCGGGGAGCTGCGGTTCTGGATCCGCCGCTGCACGCCAATGCGCGGGCCGTTCACCGCGGCGCACCTCAGCGTGGGACACACGCGGCTCACGAGCGACGAGATGGGCTACGTCGGTAGCGCGACGTCGTTGTCGCAGCGTGTCGACATCGGCTGGCGCTTCACGATCAGGAGTCGCATCTCGATCGCGCCGACCGTTGGCCTCGGATTCCGCGAGGATGTCGACTCGTCGGGCAAGCTCGCGACGACGCTGCGCCCGCAGATCGCGTTCGGCCTCGAGCTCGGCTGGCTGCGCTGACTAGCGCTTCTTCTTGGTGACCCGCGCCGACAACGCGGCGAGCTTGCCGGACACGCTGAGCTTGCGGAGGGCACTCTCCATCTCGCGCGCGAACATCACGCGGACCGAATCGATGCCAACGGTCCGGAAGGTCTCGAACAGCTTCTTCGACTGCGCGATCGTGACGTGGCCGTCCTTCACGCGGTCGAGGAACAGCTCCACGAGGTCGCCGACCGCACGACCGAGGTGCTTGCGCAGGATCGCGGACGCCTTGGCGGCCGTCTCGAGATCGATCCCGACGTTCTCGAGCTTGATCGCGATCGCGAGAAGAGCGGGGCTGCCGACGAGATAGACGTCGCCCTTGCGCTCGATGATGGCGGCGCGCTCGAGATCCGCGAGGAGGCCAGGACGCCGTGTCCCCGCGATCTCGTAGAGCTCGGTCTCGCTGACGGTGCGAGCGCGGTCGATCGCCCACGGCGTCTGCATCTGCTCTTCGACGCCGAGCCACTCCGCGAGGTCGACCTCGCCGCGGTCGATCTTCTTCATCAGATCGCCGATCGCGTCGATCCGCAGGCCGCGGTCCTGGAGCTTTGCGATCAGCTCCAGCCGCTCGACATGCTGCGTGCCGTAGTAAGCGACGCGGCCGCGGATCGTCGGTGCGCTCAGCGCTCCCCGTGACTGGTAGAAGCGGATCGTGCGGCTCGGGACGCGGGACGCCGCCGCGAGCTCGTCGATCGTGAGCGTGTCGTTGGTGTCGGTGGTCATGCGGCGAGAGCTTCGTGCTGGGCGGTTCTCGTCGGCAGGGCGAGGCGGAGGATGGTCCGCACCGTCGTGCCGAGTTGCCGCGCGAACGAGCCCTTGTTGTACGGGATACCGAACCGCGCGCAAAGAGCCTCGACGCGCGGAGCCAGCGCCGGATAGCGGTTGCTCGGAAGGTCCGGGAACAGGTGGTGCTCGATCTGGTGGCTGAGGTTGCCGGACAGGATGTGAAACAGCCGACCGCCGGTGATGTTGCACGAGCCGAGGATCTGCCGCAGGTACCAGCGCGCGCGGGTCTCGCCGACGACCTGCGCCTCGGTGAACACCTGGGCACCGTCGGGGAAGTGACCGCAGAAGATGATCGCGTACGACCACAGGTTCCGCGCGAGGTTCGCCATCAGGTTCGCGAGCAGGACGGGCAGGAACAGCGGGCCCGCGAGCAGCGGCCACAGGACGTAGTCCTTCACGACCTGCTTGCCGGCCTTGCGTCCGATGCCGCGGAGCTGGTGGCGAATGTCGGCCATCGTCAGCTCTCCGCGGCGGACCGCGCCGAGATCGATGTCGTGCAACGCGATGCCCCACTGGAACATCATCGCGAGCAGGGCGGCGTAGAATGGCTGCGCCAGGTAGATCGGCTTCCACGGCTGCTTGTCGCTGATCCGCAGGATGTCGTAGCCGACGTCGCGGTCGCGGCCCATGACGTTCGTCCAGGTGTGGTGGACCACGTTGTGCGAGTGCTTCCACTGATCCGCGGGGCAGACGGTGTCCCACTCCCACGTCGAGGAATGGATCTGCGGATCGTTCATCCAGTCCCACTGACCGTGGATCACGTTGTGGCCGATCTCCATGTTCTCGAGGATCTTCGACAGGGCGAGCGATGCCGTCCCGACGCCGATCACGCCGAGGAACAGCGGAACCACGGGCAGTAGCGGCAGACTCGCGTAGATCAGCACACGCCCGCCGAGCGCCAGGCTCCGTTGCACGGTGATCGCGCGGCGGATGTAGGCGCGGTCGGCGTCGCCGAGGCTGGCCCTGACCTCGCGCTGGAGGGCGTCGAGCTCGCGGCCGAAGGCTTCGATGTCAGCGTCGCTCGGTGAGACGGGGAGTGGATGAGACATGAGGGATCCTTGGTGGTCAGAGGGCGAGCTCGACATCGCCGGCCGCGGCGCACACGCAGATCTGGACGCGCGAGCCTGGCTCGTCGATCCGGTGTCCCGTGCGCAGGTCGCGAACACAGCCCGACGTCAACGTTGCGTCACAGGAGTGGCAGATGCCCATGCGGCAGCCATGAGGTGCAGCGACGCCCGCGTCCTCGGCGATCCGCAGGAGCGGCGTACGGCCGTCCGCGATCGCTGACACGCGGCTCGCTCCGAAGCGGACATGGCCGCCGGTCGCGTTCGCAGGTGGAGAAGCGAGCGCCGCGGTGAAGCGCTCGACATGGAGCGCGGGGAGGAACGTCGCAGCGTCGAGCAGGGATGCGGGCCCGCAGGCCCAGGTCTCGCGCGTCCGCCAGTCGGGAACGAGCTCGGCGAGCCGCTCCTCGCTGAACCGCCGCGGGTCCTGCGAGGTCAGCACCACGTGCAGGCGGTACCTCGGCCGCGCCGCCGCCAGGTCGCGAAGCTCGTCGGCGAAGATCACGTCCTCTGCGGTCCGCGCGTAGTGGATGTGGACGACATCGGCCATGGTGTCGCGCGCGGCGAGCGTCCGCAGCATGCTCATGACCGGCGTGATGCCGCTGCCGCCGGTGACGAACAGAGGACGGGCGCCGTCGGGCAGCACGAAGTCGCCCTCCGGGAGTCCCAGCGTCAGGTAGCCGCCCGGCCTCACGGCGTGCGCGAGTGCGCTGGACACGCGGCCCTGCGCCTTCACCGTGATCGCGATGCAACCATCGGGTCGATCCGGCGACGACGAGATCGAGTACGTGCGGGTGGCGATGCGCCCCTCGATCGGGAGCGCGACGCGAACGTGCTGACCTGCGACGTGCGGTTGCCAGCCGCGTCCCGGCCGCAGCGTCAGCGTCACGACGTCCGGCGTCTCCCGGGTGACGGCCTCGACGCGCGCCCGCAGCGTGTGGCTCGCCGACAGCGGCCGGAGCAGCTCGACGTAGTGCGAGGGCGACAGGGGCGTGGCGACCAGGCCGACGACGTCCGCGAACCGCGCCCACAGGGCCGATGCAACGCTCTTCATTGAGCCAACGTTAACTGTTACAGTGGCAACTGTCAAGGTCTGCGGAGCACGGGAGGGCGATCGGAAAACCGCGTAGAGGTATGAATGCTGGATGACGGACGAACGACGAGCCACACCACGGGTTGCAGCGTCCCTGCCGGGTGAGATCCAGACCGGGACCGAGCGCGCCTCCGTTGCGTTCACGCGGGACGTGAGCCCGAGCGGGGTCTTGATGCTCGCGCGCACGGAGCTGGCGATCGGGGAGACGGTGCAGATGAAGGTCAGGTCCGGGACCACCGACGTCATGCTCACCGGCAGGGTCGTACGCCGCGAGGACGTCAGTCCTTCGGAGAGCACGCTCTGGCGCTACAAGGTCGCACTCGCCGTGGAAGCATCCCCAGAGTTCGATCAGCTGATGGCAGAGCTCGGACCAGCAACGACCTAGGCCTTCGAACGTTCGGTGAATCCTGAGGGCTTCCATCGGATCTCTCTGCTTTGTGAGTCGCCTACGGGGCGGCACCTCGCGCTGTGTCGCTGGCGCGCGCCCCGCTCGACGTCGGCTACAGCGCGATACCGCAGAGTCGCGGCTCCAGCATTCTGGTCTCGGGCACCGCAGGTACCGGCAAGAGCAGCCTCGCAGGTCTCTTCGCGGACGCGAGCTGCAGGCGCAAGGAGAAGGCTCTCTACTTCGCGCTCGAGGAGTCGGGGCCTCAGGTCTGTCGCAACGTGCGGTCGATCGGGCTCGATCTCGTCGGCTGGGTCGACGTAGCTACGCGGTCGAGGCCCGGAGCGCGGCCACGAGCTCGGGTGATGCGTCGACGAAGGCAATGCCGCATCCGATGTCGGTCCGGCGCGCGATCCGCGCAGTGACGCGGTGACTCGTCTGCGTCACCGAGCCAGGGTTCGGCAGCTTCAGCTCGAGCGAGATCATCGCGCCGACGTCGAGGG
This sequence comes from Myxococcales bacterium, assembly GCA_031421915.1. GTDB lineage: Bacteria > Myxococcota_A > Polyangia > Haliangiales > Haliangiaceae > JABFXX01. The sequence continues at coordinate 6,561 of JANOPP010000318.1, forward strand.
CGCGCTTGGTGACGACAAACGCACCGGACACGCTGAGATCGCGAAGGACCGTCGAGAAGAAGTTGCCGTTCGGTAGCTCGATCACGACGTCGATCGGCATGACCTTGCGCGGTGCGCGCGGCGGGTAGGTCGGCTCGCTGGAGCGCTGCGACGGAGTGGGCCGGGAGGCCGCGGGCACGAACGGGGTCCGGCGCGATCCTCGCGATCGCATGAGGTGCGCCGACGAGGACGGCGGCGAGGGCGACGAGAACGAGGGCGACGGCGGCGAGGACGGCGGCGAGGACGGCGGCGAGGGCGGCGGCGACTGCGACAGCGACTTCGCGGGGGCAGACGGCGCCGGCTTCGCGGGGGCAGACGGCGCCAGCTTCGCGGGGGTGGACGGCACCAGCTTCGTGGGGGCGGACATCGTTGGCATCGCGACAGGTGTCGTCGGCTTGGCCCGCACCGGCGACGCGGACGGTGCCGCTGCGGGTGCAGGTGGCCGTAGGGGGGCCGTTGCCGCGGCCGGGGATGGCTTGAGGAGCGCCATGCGGCCGGTGATGACGTGCGGCTTCTTGTGCTCCGACGCTGGAGCCTCGGCGCGCTTCACCTGACCCTCGAGCACCGGGATGCGCGACGTACTCTGCACGGGAGGTGCGGCGACGGCGGCGGGCTCGTTCGCCGGGATGTCGAGCAGCTGCAGAGGCTCCTCCTCGGCCTCACCGATCATCTCGGGCGCGGCCTCGGTCACGAACGCGACCGCGAGGGGATGGTCGGGGACGAAGTCGAGCAGCATTGCCGCATAGGGCTTGGCGCCCGTGATGTCGGACGCATGGCGCCACGAGATCTCGAGGCCGAGCTGCGCGAGGTAGATCACGTCGTCCTCGGGGAGCGGCGCCGACAGCGCCTGCTCGAGGAGCGGGATCAGCTCGATCGTCGACTGCTGGACCTGAGCGTGGGTCCAGAGCAGCTCCCACGCGGCGATGTGTGACGTGATGTCCGGGAGGAGTGCCTGGTATGCGTGCTCGAGGCCCATGCGCAGCAGCCGGAGGCCGAGGCCGGGCTGGAGGTTCTGCGCGATCAGCTGGACGCCAGCGGCACGTGCACGCTCGGCGTACTCCGCGCGCGAGGTCGTGAGCTCGAGGCGCTTGCTGAAGTGGGCGAGTAGCTCGTCGGTCTTGCCGCCCTCGAACAGGCGCGCCTCGACGAGTGCGGCGATCGAGTTGTCGTCGGGGCAGGCGTGCGTGGCGGCAGCGAGGATCGAGCCGAGGCGATCGTCGAGACGTGAAACGCGTGCGACGCGTGCGGCGTGTGCGTAGGCCGCAACCGCGGCACGCCCCGTCGTCTGGCGCGCGCGCGCGAGGCTGTCATTGATCTCGCTCTCGGCATCGAAGCGGTGGCCGCTCGCGATCGCGAGGAGCGCGGTCACGCCCTCGAGGCGGAGGTTCTCGGTCACCGAGCTCGCGCCGGCTGGGCGAGTGGCGACGAACTTCTGGAGCGGCTCGGCCGCGAGCTCGCGGAAGCCAGCGTCGAGATACGCGGTTCCCGTTGCGAGGAGATCGCCGTCGGCCTTCGCGAGCTCGGCGAGCGCCATGTGCGCGCCGAGCTGCATCGCCAGCTGCTTGGCGCGGACGCCGGCCTCGGCGTGTCCGTTGCGCCACGCATCGAGGTAGAGCGTCAGGGCGCGGCCGCGATCGGGGTCGCAGTACTCGGTCGCGTACGCGACATCGAACATTCGCTCGACCGTGGCGGGGATGCGACGCTCCGTGCCCAGTGCCTGACGGAGCTGGGTGAGCTCGGCGCACCAGCTACTCGCATGCCGGACTCGATCCCGCACCCACACGGCCAACGACATTCACCCAGGCTACCCGAGCGTGTCATCGACCGCGAATTCGTGGGGTTAACGGTGGGGCTCCTACGCCCTGGCGAGGGTGAGGAGCGCGATTTCGGAGGAGGTGCCGACCCGCATCGGCGGCCCCCAGAACCCCGTGCCCTCACTCACATAGAGCCAGGTGGTGCCAAAGCGCGCGAGACCCGAGACATGCGGATCGAACAGGCGCGAGAGCCAGCCCAGCGGGAGGAGCTGACCGCCATGGGTGTGACCGGAGAGCTGGAGGTCGACGCCCGCGGCGACGGCGCGGGTGATCACGCGGGGATGATGGGCGAGGAGGATGACCGGGAGCGCGGCGTTCTTTCCGGCGAGTGCGGCCGGGATGTCCTCGGTGGCGGTCGAGTCATCGACGCCGGCGAGCTCGAAGGCGTCGTGGATCGTGACGTGCTGGTTGCGCAGGGTGCGAATGCCGAGCGAGCGCAGGTGTTCGAGCCATGCGTTCGCATCCCAGTGGTACTCGTGGTTCCCGGTGACGGCGTAGACACCATCGCGCGCCCGCAGTCCGCGCATCGGCTCGATGTGACGGCGTAGCTCGTGGAGATGGCCGTCGACCAGATCGCCGGTGATGACGATCAGGTCAGGGGCGAGCGCGTTGACCTTCGCCACCACGTCCGCGGCGAAGGCCTCGCCGAGGAGCGGGCCGATGTGGACGTCGGTGAGCTGGACGATCGTGTAGCCATCCGCAGCGGCTGGGAGTGTCGGCAGGACGATCCGCTGGCGGCGCACGAACGGACCTCGCGCGACGTGGACAAGGCCGTAGATCACCGTGGCTGCTGCCGCCGCAACGCCGACGATTGCGGCGGAGCGAGGATCGACCTCGGCCACCGCGCAGACGAGGTGTGTCACGGCGGCGGCGCACAGGAGGTAGACCGCGAACCCGAACCACGTGTACGCGAGCCACACGTACGGCATCGCCTTCGTGCGCGGCAGGCGACGCAGGTAGAACGACGCGAGCGGCAGGCTTGGCGCGAGCAGGGCGATCGCGATCGTCGCGATCGTATGCACCGCGGTGGGGAGCTCCGCGGCGGCCACGAACCGCAGCCAGATGTAGTAGTGGCCTGAAGCGAGGATCGTGATCGCGATCAACAGCCGCATCGACAATCGTCGCACCGGGAGTGTGTAGCACTGGCTCGCTCAGGGGCGACGAGCAGGGAGCGAGATCAGCGCGAGCGCCTTCTCGACGTCCATGATGCCGAGCGCGGGACCCGCAGCTGCCGGCTCGGTCTCGATCAGCTTGAGGACATGGAGGGCGTGGCGTGCACTCGAGAACCGCTGTGCGAGATCGCGGGACATCAGCTTGGCGCAGAACAGCTCGAGCAGTGGATCGACGATCAGGTTCGGCACGCGGTGAACGAACGGCGGCGGATCGCGCTTGAGCTTGGCGGTGAGGACGTCGAGCGGGCGGCCCTCGAACGGTGGCATCCCGGCGATCATCTCGTAGACCATGACGCCCAGGGAGTAGAGGTCGGCGCGGTGGTCGACGACGTCGCCCTTGGCCTGCTCGGGCGCCATGTACAGCGGTGTGCCGATGATCTGGCCCTGCGCGGTGAGGCGCTCGACCGATTCCGGACTGCCCTCCGCGACGATCGCGATCCCGAAATCGACGATGCGTGCGTGGTCGCGGCCGTTGCGCCACTCGACCAGCACGTTGTCGGGCTTGAGGTCGCGGTGAACGAGGCCGAGCGCATGGGCGTGCTCGAGGCCGCGCAGGATCTGACTCGTGATCAGGATGACGCGCTCGGGTGGGAGCGGCATGGTCATGACGCCGGAGAGTGACTCGCCCTCCACGAGCTCGAGCGCGATCAGGTAGCGACCGTCCTCGGCGTGGATGAGCTCGTACACGCCACCGATGTGTGGGTGCCCGAGGCGGGCCGCGAGCCGGGCCTCGCGGCGGAACCGCTCCACGGTGGTCGTCTCGCTGAGGTGGCGCGCGTGGAGCGACTTCAGGGCAACGACCCGGTTCGTATCGAGGTGGGTGGCGCGGTAGACCGTCCCCATCGCGCCGGAGCCGATCTCGACGTCGACGAGGTAGCCCCCGATGACCTTGCCCACGAGGTCGATCTCGGGTCCCTCGGGCTCGGACGCCTTCCCGCCCACGCCCAGGCGTGTCTTCTTGGCATCGACCAGCGTGTCGCGATCCTCGGGCCGCCGCTTCACAGGCCGATCCTAGACGGATCGGCGGGGGTTTCGGTGAATGCCAGGCGAATTAGCTCGACAGGAGGCCAGCGACCAGTCAAACAGGGTTCTCGGTTGCGGCGTTCTCAGGGACAACATGTCCTTCGCCGACACCAATTGCTACTGCTGAGGAGTGCGCGATGTCTGAAGGTACGATCAAGCGTTTGACTGACAAGGGTTTCGGCTTCATCGAGAACGGCTCGGGAACCGACATGTTCTTCCACATGTCCGCCGTCGAGGGCGCTCGCTTCGAGGAGCTCCGCGAGGGACAGAAGGTCTCGTACAACGAGGGCCGTGGTCCGAAGGGCCCCCGCGCCGAGAACGTTCGCGTTCTCTAATTCTCGTTTCGAGAAGTAGATGAGGAGCCGGCCGCAATGCCGGCTCTTTCTCGTTTCGGGGCATGATGCGGGCCCCGAAACCCTGGAGAGCTGTTGATGCGCATCGTGACCCTCGCCCTCGTCCTCGCTGTTGCCGCCTGCGGTGGTGGCACCAAGTCTGGCTCGTCCACGCCGCTGCCGCCGACCGAACCGCCGCCGGCCGAGAAGCCGACCCCCGTCGAAGGGCCGCCACCGCGGATGACCGACGCCGAGCTCGAGGCGCTCATGCAGAGGTCGCTCGCGATGTTCAAGGCGATGAGCGAGGGCGCCGATGCGGCCGCTGGCGACTGCGCCAAGCTCGCCGCGTCCGTCGACAAGGTGATTGGCGAAAACCGCGACCTCCTCGCCACCGCGAAGCGCTACAAGGGCGACGCGGACGTCGAGAAGCGCACCGAGGTGTGGACGACGGCGCACAAGGACGAGGTCGCAGCGTCGCTCATGAAGTTCGGCGAGGCCGCGAACCTGTGCGGAGCGGATCCCGCCTTCCAGGCGGCGATGGGCAAGCTCGACCTGTAGCGGGACCGCGCGCGGTGTCCGATCGCACCCTGGTGGTCTCGGCGACAAACGTCCTCGCGCGCGGCTTCCTGCTCGTGCCGACGGATCGCGTCTCGCGTGCGGGCGAGCCGGTCAACGGGCTGTTCGCGGTGGCGCGGGCGATCCAGCGAGTGCTCGCGTTCAAGCAGCCGGCCCGGGCGATCGCGGTGGTCGAGGCGAACCCGGTGCTGTCGCCACCGATCCTCGCCGCGCAGCTCGCGCCGTTGCCGGCCCTCCTCGAGGCGCTCGGGATGCACGTCGTCGTCGCTGCCGACGAGGTTCACGTGGTCGCGTCGTACGCGCGCGCCGCACTCGACGCCGGCGACGACGCGATCATCGTCGGCGTTGACAAGCGCTACGCGCAGCTCGTGAGCGACCGGCTGTGGTGGTACGACGCGAACAAGGACACGCGCTACACGGCGGAGATCGTGCACAAGCGGTTCGCCGTGCCGCCGGAGCAAGTCGCGGAGTGGCTCGCGCTCGTCGGCGACGAGGACACCCTGCCGGGCGTCGCGGGCATCGGTGCGAAGGGCGCGACCACACTGCTCGAGACCTACGGGTCGGTCGCCGGCGCGATCACCGCGATCGACGAGATCAAGGGTCGGCCGGGCAACGCCTTGCGCGCGGCTCGGGACCTGGTGCCGATCGAGCTCGCGCGGGCCCGGCTCGACACGTCGCGTCCGTTGCCGCTCGCCCTCGCCGATACGACGTACGTCGAGCCGTCGGCGACGGTGCGCAACGAGGCGTTCGATCGCCTCGGGTTCGTGGAGCTGCTCGTCGCGGATGGCGCGACCACCCGCGCCTGGGTCTGCGAGACGTCCGACAGTGTGAGCGTGGCGCTCGGGAAGCTCGGTGCGGGGCCGATCGCGCTCCACGCGCTGATCGAGGATCCGGCGCCAGTGCGCGGCGCGCTCGTCGGGATCGCGCTCTCCGCCGGTACCGGTGAAGCGTGGTACGTGCCGGTTGGAGGAGCGGCGTGGACCGCGCTGGTGCCGTGGCTCGCGGATGCGAACGCGCCGAAGCTCGGCCACGACCTCGTGGGCACCTGCGTCGCGCTGCGCCGGCTCGGCATCCTGCTCGCGGGGATCGCCGGCGATTCGGCGTGCGCCTCGCACCTGACGCAGCCGAGCAACTGGGCGCCGCACGAGCTCACGCTGGTCGCCAAGCACGTGCTCGGGCGCGCGCTGCCTCCCGAGGAGACCGTGCGCGGCGTCGGCCAGAAGCGGAAGGCGTGGGGCGCGCTGCCCGTCGAGCGCGCGGCAGATGCAGCGGGCCTCGCGGCGGACACGTCGGCGGCGGTGTGGGCGGCCCTCGCGCCGAGCGTCGATCGCGCGCTGCTCGCCGAGTACCTCGAACTGTCGGATGCGCTCGTTCGCATGGAGCTGACGGGGCTGATCGTCGAGCCCGCGGCCCTCGACCGCGCGGAGGAGGCGTTTGCCGCGATCGAGACCGATCTCACCGGTCAGATCGAGGGGCATGCCGGACACACGTTCAACATCAACTCGACCAAGCAGCTCGGCGCCGTGCTGTTCGAGGAGCTGAAGCTCCCGATCGCGAGTCACACCAAGACCGGATGGAGCACGGCGACCGAGGCGCTCGAGAAGATCGAGCACGCCCACCCGATCGTGCCGCTCGTGATTCGGTGGCGCCTCCTCCGCCGGCTGCGCGACAGCTGGGTGATCGCGTTGCGCAAGTGCGTCGACGACGACGGCCGCGTGCACTCGCGGTTCCATCCCGCGCGCTCGTTCTCGGGCCACCTGATCAACACGAACCCGGATCTCGGGCGCGTCCCCGGTCGGACGCCGGAGATGGCCATGATCCGGCGCGCGTTCGTGGCGCCGCCCGGACGCCTGCTGATGTCGGTCGACTTCAATCAGCTCGGGCTCTACGTGCTCGCGCACCTGACCAAGGATCCGGCGCTCGTCGAGCCCCTGCGCAGCCGAGCGGACATGCACACGCTGACCGCGTCGGCGGTGCTCGAGAAGCCGGTCGAGGCGATCACCGTCGAGGAGCGCCAGCTCGGTAAGGTCGTCAACTTCGCGACGTTTGCGGGGCAGGGCGCGAGTGCGCTCGCGCTGCAGCTCGGCGTGCCGGCGGCCGAGGCGAAGGAGTACATCGCGCGCTTCGATCGGCGCTACGCACTCGTGCGCTCGTTCCAGGACGAGCAGCTGCGCCTCGCGCGCGAACGCGGCTACATCGTCACCATCGCGGGACGACACTGGCCGATCGGCGGGCTCGAGTCACTCGATCCCCACGATCGCTCGTATGCCGAGAGGCTCGCACGGCGGGCGACGCACGAGGGCTCGGTCGCGGATGTGTCGCGGCGCGCGTTGCTCGAGGCCGATCGAGCGCTCCGACGCGAGGGCCTCGGTGCGCTGCCGCTCCTTCAGGTCCTCGACGAGGTGATGTTCGACGTGCCCGAGCAGGAGCTCGAGATCGCCGCGCGCGTCACCAGCGAGGCGATGCGCAGCGCGTTCGCGCTCGAGGTGCCGCTCGTCGTCGGCGTCGAGGCTGGCAAGACCTGGGCGGATCTCGAGCGCGTCACGCTCTGAGGATCGTCGGCGAGTTGTCACAGCAGCGAGCCGAGGTGGTCGAGTCGCGCACGTAGAACCGAGCGAATGCAGCACCACGTGGTCCGATTTCACGGGACGTACAAGTATGCGAGCAAGCCCGACCTCGACGAGGCGATCGCCCGGGCGCGTGCCCACCTCGCCGACGAGGAGCTCGAGGACGACACGTGGGTTCGGTTCTTCGCGTCGAGTGGTGCCGTGCTCACCGTCAACGTCGACGTTCCTGACCGTGCGGACCATCGATTCGTCGCCGCGAACGTGTTCTTGATCCTCGCCCACGGCGCGATCGATGGAGCGGTCGAAGCCCGTCGAGGCAACACCACCGTGGACGTGTTCGCGTCGGGACCCGACGACTGACTAGGGCGCCTGTCCGATCCGGACGAACGGAACTCCGAGCCGGGTGGCGACCGTGGCCAGCACGACCGCGCCGACGGCGATCGTCTCGCTGCGTGCTGCCGGCACACCGATGACGGGTGTTTCGCTAGGGTTCATCTTCGCCAGCCTCGATGCGAGCGCGACGACCGTCGCCGTGCTGAGGCAGCCGACGACGGGGCCAACGCAGCCCAGGGCACGTGCGACCCGGAGCAACGTCTGAGCGGTGCCCGACGTCAGCACGACGACATCCGGTTCGCGACGCCGGATCTGTTCGAGCAGTTGGCCAGTGTGGCTCATCACGAGGCGTTCGACGCGGGTCTCCATGTCGAATGCGCGGGACTGTCGTGCAAGGGCGAGCACGCCGAGCGGGAAGGTCGCTGCGAGCTCGACGCGCCGACTCTCGCCGAAGATGCAGTCGAGCGTCGTGCCCGCGAGATCGATCACCGCGATCCGCGCGGTGGGATCGACAACCTCCGAGCACACAGCGTGGTAGGTCAGGTCGGCGTCGTGGGGTCTCGAGATCGCCTGGACCTCGAGTTCAGACCCGAGGTTCAGAGCATGGATCCGCATGCTCCGACGCTCTCACTCGTCGTGATCAGGCTGTCTTCGCTTCGGTGACAGGACTGTCACGTCCCACACGGGGATCGTATGCAACCGGAGGTTGTCACGTCGACGCGCGGCGGTGGAACTCCACGAAGAACCGCACATCGCCGACGGGCTCGACGCGATGCAGGACTTCGGGCACGACGACACCGCGGGTTGTCGGATCGAGGAGGAGCTCGCGCGCGAGAGGAGCTTCGACGATGTAGCGCAGGCCGCCCGCGACGACGTGGATCACGCCCCACACGCCAGCCTTCGTCGAGTGGTCGCGGAGCAAGCCTGCGGGGATCGAGGCTTGATCGAGCTCGGCGGTTCGCTTGTAGGGCGCATACTCGGACGGGAGCTCGAAGCGATCGCAGAGCGGGCAGGGCAGCTCGTGCCCGACCATCCCTTCGCGGCCGGGGGCGGTGGTCGCCCACGGTCGGGAGAAGAACGGCGGCTTGTGGCGAACGTGCTGGCCGTGGCCACACGCGAGCTCTGCGACCCAGTCGCCGGCCTCGTCCTGATGGAAGCCGATGATCGCGCGTTGCATCGTGGACAGCGTAGCCCGCGCGCCGCCGTGCGGTAGGATTCGCGACAGCTGCGATGCTGCTGTTCAAGAAAGCGTTCTTCGAGGGGCTGAAGAGCGGCGCGATCACGCTGACGTTTCGGCGCTGGGCCAAGCCGCACGTCAAGCCGGGCGGGCGCTACCGCTGTCACCCGATCGGCGTGCTCGAGGTCGACGCGATCGCAAAGATCACCGCCAGCCGGATCACGGACGCTGATGCGTTGCGTGCCGGCTTCGCGTCGCGCCAGCTGTTGCGCGCCTACCTCGCCGAGCTCGGGCCGGTGGAGGACGACACCGAGCTGTGGCGCATCGAGCTGCACCACGGCGGCGACGGCGACCGAGTGCCTTTCGCTCTCGAGGACACCCTCACGCCGGCGGACGTCGCCGAGATCCGCACGAAGCTCGCGCGGATGGACGCGAAGAAGCCGTGGACCCGAAAGACGCTCGCGCTGATCGGGGCGAACCCGCGGACCGCAGCGTCCAAGCTCGCGCTGAAGGTCAAACGACCCACTCTCGAGCTCAAGACAGATGTGCGCAAGCTCAAGAAGCTCGGCCTGACCCAGAGCTTCGAGGTCGGCTACGAGATCTCACCGCGGGGGCGTGCGTACCTCGCGGCCGTGGCGCGTCCGGCGCGACGGGCGGCTCGTCACTGAGCCGGCGGATCGGGATCGCGCGCCCGCGACCACCGGTCGAGGAGGATCGCGACGAGCATGTCGGACATCACGTTCACTGCACTGCGCGCGCGCGCGAGGATCCAATCGACCGTCATCACGAGCGGGAGGACGGCGGCGACGACCTGCTCGGGGAGCCCGGCGGCCGACAGCACGAGGGGCAGGACGATCAGGCCGGCCTCGGGGATTCCGGCGACGCCGATGCCAGCCATCAGTGAGGCGAGCACGATCGTGATCTGAGCCCCGAGCGACAGGTCGTAGCCGAGTGCCTGCGCGAGAAACAGCGCCGCCATCGCCTCGTACAGCGTGATGCCGTCGTTGTTGAGGTTGGTGCCGACGAGTGCGGCGAGGCGCGCGGACTCCGGGCGGATCTCCATTGCCTCGAGAGAGCGCAACGTGATCGGCACGGTCGCGAGACTCGAGTTGGTCGACAGGCCCGTGATGATCGCGTTCGCACCACGACCGAGGTAGACCCGCGGGTGCTTGCCGCCGACGAACCACGCCATCAAGGGGTAGTAGACGAGCGCGTGGATCGCCATGCCGAGCAGGATGATCCCCAGGAAGCCCGACAGCGCGGAGAACGCACCGATGCCGGCCTTGCCGACGACCTGCGCGACGACGCCGAACACCGCGAACGGTACGGCCTCGATCACCCAGCCGAGCATCGTGACCAGGATCCGGTTGGTTCCGTCGACGAAGCGGAGCACGGTCCCGACCGATTCGGCCGCCTCCGGGTCCTTCCTGACGCGACGGAGTGCGGCGCCGATCAGCAGTGCGAGGAGCACGACCGCGATCACGCTGTTCTCGGCGAACGGCTGGACTACGGTCTCGGGCACCCAGCGCTCGATGTTCGCGAGCGGCGACAGCGACACCCCGGGCGGTGGCGCCTTGGCCTCCGGGAGGTCGTCGATCCCTGCGAGCTCGCTGATGTGGCCCTGCCACGCCTCACCGGGCGAGATCAGATTCATCAGCGTCAGGCCGATCACGAACGCGACGCTGACGTTGAGCAGGCAGATCGCGATCAAGCGCAGGCCCATGCGGCCCGAGACGTTCGTCCGCGCGATCGCATCGATCACAGCGAACATCACGAGCGGGATCGCGAGCATCTTGAGCACGCGAATCACGAGAAGGCCGAGCTTGCCGAGGTGATCGGTGGTCAGGCCGCCGGCGAGCTCGTGCGTGCCCCACAAGACGCCGACGGTCGCCCCCAGCACGACGCCGATCACGACGCGCACGTAGAGCGGTAGGCCCCGGATCCCCATCAGGGCGCGAGCCTACCGCGGTATCCTTTGGTGCGATGCGCGCTGTGGTCATGGTCGTCCTCGGGCTGCTCGGAGCCTGTGGCTTCCAGCTGACACCGGCCGGCGGTGCGCTCGGCCTTCCATCGGGAATCCGAACTACCCGCTCGCAGGCGTGATCCCTCGCGCCGTCGACGCGTGACGCGTTTCGTAGCGTCTCGGCGCAGCAGTCGCGGCCGCACCTAACCGGGGCGCTCTGCACCACCCCGGCGATCGGGCCACTCGTGGTCGATCATCCGGTACCAGGCCGTGTCGCGGTTCTGGCCCTTCACGATGTAGTGACACTGCTGCACGCCCTCGAACGTGAACCCATACGAGATCGCCGCCCGGCGCGAACGCTCGTTGCGGGTGTCGCACTTCCACTCGACGCGGCGGTAGCCGAGGCCGAACGCATGGTCGAGCATCAGCATCGTCGCTTCACGCGATGCACCCGTGCCCTGCGCGATCGGTCCGTACCAGATGCTCCCGAGCTCGATCCGGAGATCGCCCGGCGCGTTCGACATGAACGCCGCGACGCCGACGGGGTGCGAGGTCGCGCGATCGAGCACGACCATCGGCAGCGTGTCGGGAGCTGCGACCTGTGCCGCGAGGTAGGCGCGCAGGGACGCCGTGTCGGCGTGCGGGCCGCCCTTCATCCAGCGCCAGATCAGCGCCTCGGCGTCATACGCTTCGACGCTGCGCGCACCGACCGTCACGCCGCTGCCATCGGACACGGAGAACAGCGCCGCCACATGCTGATCCAGGTCGAGGGGACGCAGCACGACTCGCTCGCCGGTGAGCACCACCGGCGCGGGCTTGAGCGGGAGGCGCTCGCGTCGTGCGAGCACGTCGGAGGGAAGGAGATCGCTCAACGCCTGCTCCCTATTCGCCTCCGTCGCACGGATCGGCGTTCTTCGCGGGCTTCTTCGCCGGGGCACGGGTCTTGCGCTCGACCTTCGGGGGCGCGGGTGCCGGCTGCGCCTCCGGGGCTGGCGCGGGAGCGGCGGCGGGCTCGGGCTCGATGGCCATGGCGGGCTCGGCGGGCGCCGCGGGCTCGACCGGCGTCGCGGCCTCGTCGCCGGCCGGCGCCACGGCAGGCTCCGGCATCGTCGCCGGGGACTTCGAGGAACCACCGCAGGCGGCGAGCAGCAGGGTCGAGAGGAGGGCGGAACGGAGGAGCGTCATCCGCGCATCGTAGCGCGTCCGTGTAAGAATCGGCCGCGATGCGTAACGCCTGGTGGGTGCTCGGCTGCGTGATTGCACTGGTGGTCGGCCTGGCGGGGCCGGCGCGCGCCGCGCCCAAGACGATCGCGGAGCACGAGATCGCGAAGCTCGAGAAGGAGCTACAAGACCTTCAGGTCAAGCAAGCGACGTTCGCGGCGGTCAAGGTCGCGAAGAAGCTCTACGAGGCGCAGAAGAAGCTGACCGGCGAGGACTCGGTCGAGACCCAGCGCCGCAAGCAGCAGCTCGCTTCCGCGATGCAGCTCGCCGGTGATCACGCCGGATCGATCCGCCTCTACCTCGAGCTGCTCGCGACCGTCGAGAAGAAGAAGGGCCCCGAGTCACGCGAGGCGCTCTACGCGCTCTTGCCGCTCGTCGGGAACTACTGGTCGATCAATCGGCTCGACGAGCTCGATCCGATCTACCAGCGGATGGTCGCGATCTCGAAGAAGCTCGACGGGGAGACCAGCACCGCCTACGCGCAACAGCTCACGGCGTACGGGACCCTGATCAACTCGCGCAACGAATACTCGTCGGCGCAGCGGCTCTACGAGCAAGCGCTCGCGATCTACCAGGCAAACGCAAAGACGCCCGACGACGCGCAGGCGCTCTCGGCGATGCAGATCGTGGCCGGCCTGTACTGGCAGACCAACCAGAAGCCCAAGGCGATCGCGATGTACGACAAGATCATCGCGATCATCGACGCGTCGAGCACCATGACCGTGATCATGCGCGCCTCGACGCTGTGGGGCATCGCCGCCATGTATCACTACGGTGGTCGCGAGGATCTCGCGAAGCCGCTCTCGAAGAAGGTCATCGCGCTCTACGAGAAGGAGATCGCGCAGCTCGAGAAGGCCAACCCCGACGATCCGATGATCCTCTCGATGCTCGGTCAGGTCGGCATGAACTACAAAACCCTCGACAACATCCCCGCCGCCGAGAAGGCGTTCACCAAGGCGATCGCGATCGAGACCAGGCGCGGCGGCTATGGTGGCATGGGCCCGATGCTCGCCGACATCAAGCGTGCGCAGGGCAACCCGAAGGCAGCGCTCGCGCTCCTCGAGAACGCGCAGGCGCAGCTGACCAAGATCGCGCCGACGAGCGCCACCGCCTACAACATGCAGATCGCCGATGTCCTCCGCGAGCTCGGCGAGTACAAGCGTGCCGAGGCGCTTCTGAACGCGCACCTCGCGCACCTCGAGAAGAGCTACGGCAGGAAGCACCCCTACTACGGCATGTCCCTCCTGAGCATGGCGCGCGTGTTCATGTCGAGCGGCAAGGTCGGCCAGGCCGAGAAGATGCTCGTCGACAGCCTCGACATCTCCGAGCGCGAGCTCTCCCTCGTGCTCAAGACCGGCACCGAGGCTGACCACGCGGTCTACTTCGCGCGCAACGGTTACCAGCTCGACACCGCGATCGACTTCCAGCTCGCCTATGCGCCCAGGAGCGGCTCCGCGGCGCGGCTCGGCCTCACGACGTTGCTCCGCCGCAAGGGCCGCGTCCTCGACGCCGCCGCGGCGTCGCTCGCGACCATTCGCTCCAAGCTCTCCGCCGAGGACAAGAAGCTCCTCGATGATCTCGCGAGCGCGCGGACGCAGCTCGCCAAGCTCACCGTCGCCGGTCCCACCGCCACGGGCGAGGCTGCCTACGCGAAGGAGATCGCGAACCTCGAGGAGGAGGTCCACAAGCTCGAGCTCGCCGTCGGCAAGAAGAGCGCGGCCTACCGTGTGGTCAGCCAGTCGATCGATCTCGCTGCGGTCCAGAAGCTGATTCCCAAGGACTCGCGGCTCGTCGAGATCGTCAACTTCCAGCCGAGCGATCCCAAGGCGGCCTACACGACGAAGTATGTCGCGCCACCGCGGCAGTACGCGGCGTACGTCGTCGGTCGCACCGGCGATCCCGTGTTTGTCGATCTTGGCTCCGCCTCGGCGATCGATGCCGCCGTCGAGAAGTTCCGCAAGTCGCTCTCCGATCCGGCCGACACCAAGGCCGCCGCCAACGGGCGCGCGCTCTACGACCTGACGATGGCGAAGGTCGTCCCGCACCTCGGCGGCTCGACGAACGTGCTCGTCGCTCCCGACGGCGCGCTCAACGTCGTGCCGTTCTCGGCGCTCGTCGACGACAAGCAGCGCTTCTTGATCTCGACCTTCACGTTCACCTACCTCACCTCGGGCCGCGACCTGTTGCGCCTCAACGTCAAGACGACTGCGCAGGGGGGCGGCGTGATCTTCGCCGACCCCACGTTCGACGGGGTCCCCGAGAAGAAGGGCGACGCGCCCAAGACGCGCGGCCGTCGCTCGGCCGATCTCGCATCGCTGTTGTGGCCCGCGCTCCCCGGCACCGGCGAGGAAGCGACCGAGGTCGAGAAGACGATGCGCGGGATGACGATCTATCGCGGCGCGCAGGCGACGGAAGGGCAGGTCAAGAGCGTCCACGGTCCCAAGATCCTCCACCTCGCGACGCACGGCTTCTTCCTCCCCGACGAACCGCCCACCAAGGCCGATGCGGGCGCACCGCCCTCGACCTACGAGAACCCGCTCCTGCGCTCGGGCCTCGCGTTCGCGGGCGCGAACAAGCTGTCGTCGGGGAGCGACGACGGCATCCTCACCGCCATGGAGGCCACGGGCCTCGATCTGTGGGGCACCAAGCTCGTCGTCCTGTCCGCGTGCGAGACCGGCGCCGGCAAGATCACGAACGGCGATGGCGTCTACGGCCTCCGGCGCGCGCTCGTGATCGCGGGCGCGGAGAGCCTCGTCATGTCGCTGTGGCAAGTCGACGACGTCGCCACCAAGGAGCTGATGACCGGCTACTACAAGCGTCTCAAGGCGGGCAAGGGGCGCAGCTCGGCCCTGCGCGACATCCAGCTCGAACTTCAGGGCCGAACCGAGTACGCGCACCCGTACTTCTGGGCGAGCTTCCTCCCGGCCGGCGACAACACCCCACTCACCAAGTGATCCCGTGACCAACGCACGCACAAACTCCAACGTCCTGTTCACGTTCCGGATGATCCCGCTGATCGCCGCCGAGCTCTCGCGTCGCCAGATCGACGCGAACCCGATGCTCGCGGAGGCCGGCCTACCCGCGGACGCGCTGCGCGGTGAGATCACGGCTCCGCTCGCACGGATCCAGAAGTTCATCGAGATCGCAGCGGCCGCGCTCGGCTCGCAGATGTTCGGGCTCGATCTCGCCGAGCGGATTCCGAGCGGTGCGTTCGGCGTCGCCGAGTTCCTCGTGCGCAGCGCCGCGACCGTCGAGGACGGCCTTCGCGTGATCAGCGACTTCGCGGTCCTGGTCAACCCGATCCTCCGCTTCCACTACGCCACCGAGGCGGACGCGGGCGAGCTGCACTTCTCCGTTGCCGCCCAGCGCGACACCCTCGGCTGCGAGCTCAACGAGTACACGATCGCGTACCTCGTGAAGCAGTTCAGCACCGTGCTCGGCGCCCCGATGCCGCTCGCTCGCGTGTGGTTCTCGCATGGCCGCAAGAAGGATGCGGACACCGTGGCCAAGCGGTTCGGCACCCACGTCCGGTTCCAGGCCGCCGACTGTGGCTTCGGGGTCACGCGCGAGGTCGCCGCGCGCAAGATGCCCACGGCGGATCAGGTTCTCCACGACTTCCTTCTCGGTCAGGCCAGGAGCCAGCTCGGCCGGATCGGTCCCGTCGACATCGTCACGCAGGTCGCGCGCGTGATCGAGGTGCGCCTCCCGACGGGTGAGGTGGGTGCTGCCGATGTCGCGAAGGCGATGGCGACCACGGTTCGCAGCCTGCAGCGCCACCTCGCGGACGCCGGTACGGCCTATCGCGATGTCCTCGCGCACGTGCGCACGCGGCGTCGCGAAGAGCTGCGGCAGGGCGGGGTCGGCGAGGCAGACATCGCGCGCCAGCTCGGCTTCGCGGATGCGCGCTCGATGCGCCGCTCTCTCGACGAAGCCGGCGACGAGTAACGAGCTGTGACGACGTGCGCCTGATCGTCTACGACAAGACGTGCGTGCGAACGCGGGGGCGGCTGACGCCGGTGTGGGCGACCGGAGCAGCGCTGTACCAGAGCCTCGGCCGGATCGACGCGCGACACGGCGTGGCGAGTTGGAGCGAGGCGTTCGCGTGGCTGGCGTCGCAGCAAGAGCCGATCACGGAGCTGCAGTACTGGGGACATGGCACGTGGGGCGGCGCCTCGGTCGGCGAGGAGAGGTTCGACATCGGTGCGCTGCGCGAGTCACATCGGCTGCATGCCGGCCTCGTCGGGTTGCGCGAGCAGCTGGCGCCGAAGGCGCTGGTGTGGTTCCGGACGTGCGAGACGCTCGGAGCGCTGCGCGGGATCGAGTTCGCCGAGCGCCTGTCGGAGTTTCTCGGCGCGCGGGTGGCCGGGCACACGTTCATCGTCGCGTTTCATCAGAGCGGGCTGCATGGCGTGGCGCCGGGCGTCCGCGCGGACTGGTCGCCCGACGAGGGTCTCGACGAGGGAACGCCGGTGCAACCGGTGCGTGCGAAGTGGTCGCGCCCGTGGGCGACGCGCACGATCACCTGCCTGCACGGCGCGGTTCCGCCGACGTGGTTCGCGCGCCCCGCTACTGGATCTTGATGTCGTCGAACCAGATCGTGCCCGAGAACGCCGCGCCGAGCGTTCCGGCCTTGAGCGTCACGAACGTCGTCGTCGCGCTCATGTTCGAGGCGCTCATCGAAGCGGAGTACGTGAACATCTGGCCGGCATCGAGGGTCTGCGTCGGGAGGTACGCGCCGGTCTGCGGCGTCGGCACCGAGGGCTGCACGTAGTACTGGCCGCCCGTTGTCGGCGTGCCCTGGAAGTAGACCTTCGCGGTCAGCGTCTGCGTCGACAGACCGAGCGTTCCCGAGAGACACACCGGAACCCGGAACCCCACCTCGGAGAGGTTCGTTACGTCGATCGCGAGTGCGGGACTGCCCATGAAGCTACGGACGGCGAGCACGAGCCCGACCGGGGCGTGAACGGATGCGCCCTCGAGTGTCATCGAGTTGAAGTCGAACAGGACGCGCGAGCAGCTGTTGTCCGAGCAGCGTGGGGCGCCGTCGTCGCAGGCGATGCCGCACACCGCGCCGTTGCAGGTGGCGACCTCGCGATCACCGGTGGTCGTGCAGACCGCGCACGTGGGGCCGCAGCTGTTGATGCTGGTCATGTCGGTACATGACGACGGCGAGTCGATGGCCGCATCGATCGGCTTCGGAGCGTCGACCGACTTGTTCTCGACCTCACCACACGCCACCAGCAGGACCGCGATCAGGCCGATGCGCATGGAATCAGCGTATCAGCGCCAGGACTTGAACGGCGCCGAGATCAGATTCGAGTTGTAGTAGCGCGGATCATCGGAGACCTCGCGGATGATCCACGCGGGCGTCTCGAAGGCTTCGTCCTCGGAGCCGAGCTCGAGCTCGGCCATCACGAGTCCCTCGTTGTCGGCGTGGAAGACGTCGATCTCCCAGAGCTTGCTGCCGTGGGTCTCTTTGTGGCGGGTCTTCTCGACGAGGGGTTGCTCGCACAGTGTGGCGAGCATCAGCTCGGCATCCGCGAGCGGGATCGGGTACTCGAGCTCGACCCGCGTCACGCCCTCGGTGGCGCCCTTGATCGTCAGCTTGCCGTGCGTGCCCTCGACGCGAACGCGCACGACGCGCTGCTTGTGCGAGCTGAGATAGCCCTGCCGGAACAGCGTGCCGGCGTCGACGGGCTTCCAGGTCGCCACGTCGACGAGGAACTTACGTTCGATCTCGTGACCCATCCGAGGACTGTGCATCGCGTAGCCGCAGCTTGCCAGCGACCGCCTTGGCCTTTGCGAGCGCCCCGTCCCAGCTCTCGGCGGTGGCGAGCGCGACGCCCAGGCGGCGGCGGGGACCGGCGGACGGCTTGCCGAAGAACCGGACGTCGACGTCTGGAACCGCGTAGGCCTCGGTGAGGCCATCGATCACCGGCGAGGCGAGCTCGCCCTCGGCGCGCAGCGCGACACTCGCGCCGATCGAATGGCGACGGATCGCCGGGATCGGGAGGCCGAGGATCGCGCGCGCGTGCAGCGCGAACTCGCTCCACGCCTGCGTCGCGAGCGTGACCATGCCGGTGTCGTGCGGCCGCGGGCTGACCTCGCTGAAGATCACCTGATCGTTCGCGCACAGGAACAGCTCGACGCCGAACAGCCCGTGGCCACCGAGGCGGTCCGTGATCTGTCTGGCGATCATCTGCGCCTTCTCGAGCTGCACGGCGCTCATCGGGTGCGGCTGCCAGCTCTCGACGTAGTCGCCGCCGACCTGGCGGTGACCGACCGGATCACAGAACGAGGTCCCGCTGACGGCGCGCACCGTGAGCATCGTGATCTCGCTCTCGAACTTGATGAACTCCTCGACGATGACGCGCCCCGCGCCGGTGCGGCCACCGGTCTGCGCGTAGTGCCAGGCCTTCTCGAGATCCGCATCGGTCTTCGCGAGCGACTGACCCTTGCCGGACGAGCTCATGATCGGCTTGATCACGACCGGCCAGCCGAGCTGCACGGCCGCCGCTCGCAGCTCCTCGAACGTGTCGGCGAACTGATACTTCGCGGTCGGGAGCCCGAGCTCCTCGGCGGCGACGCGGCGGATCGCCTCGCGGTCCATGGTGAGCCGTGCGGCCTGCGCCGTGGGGATCACGGTCCAGCCCTCGCGCTCGAGCTCGATCAGCTCGGCGGTCGCGATCGCCTCGATCTCGGGGACGATCAGGTGCGGCTGCTCCTTCTCGACGACCGCGCGCAGCGCCGCACGATCGAGCATGTCGATCACGTGGCTGCGATGTGCGACCTGCATCGCGGGTGCGTTCGCATAGCGATCGCACGCGATCACCTCGACACCGAACCTCTGCAGCTCGATCACGACCTCCTTGCCGAGCTCGCCCGAGCCGAGCATGAGGACGCGCGTTGCGTGGGGACTGCCAGGAGTTCCGATCGAGACAGGCTTCATGTGCGTGGCGTACCACGCACCTCCGACGTTGCTGCCGCCTTGGCGATCAGTGCGGGTACGGCACGCCGCGGGTGGCGGCGAGGTAGCGTAGGATCTGCTGCGTCTTCTCGACGTACCTGTGACCGTTTGCCTCGGCGATCGTCACATTCGGCACCTCGACCGGCTCACCGCCGAGCACGAGCATCGGTGCGGCCTGGTGCGCCTCGCCGAGCAGATCCGAGAGCGGCTTGCGCGGCTTGGGGAACGCGAGCTCGACGATCGTCAGGCTGTCCTTGATCTGCGGGTAGTACGAGAGAAAGCCGATGACCTGTGCGGCAAACGGGCAGAAGTAGAGCGCGCCCTTGTCCTCGAAGCCGGGCGCGAGCACGAACAGCGTGTCTTTCATGGACGACGTCCTACCGCGGCAACATGAAGATGCCCATGCGGCTGCGGGTGCCCATCAGCTCGATCGGCGCGAACGGCGTCTCGGGATCGGCGACCGGGATCAGCCGGAAGCAGGTGAAGCCGAGGCGGGTGAACTTCGCGTCGCGGGCCATGCCCGGAGATGGAGCAACACGGAGGCCAGGTTGGGTGCGGTCGTAACTCCGCGTGCTCCCGTGCCCGATCCCGGGCGTTCTCGCCAGTTGGGCACAACCGACCCGGGGAAGCCGGACAAGCCGGCGTCGCCAGCGGTCGGCGACCCGACTCCCAGGGACGCCCCCGGGGATCAAGACGCGCGGGCGTCGAGATCGCGCGCGGCGTCGAGATCGAGGATCCGGCCCGACGGGCGGACGGGCAGGCGCGAGATCCGCGCGCTCTCGTCCGTGATCCGCGCGTGCTCGAACAGGAGGTGGCGGATCGAGACATCGAGCTCGGAGTCGTGGGGGCCGGCGACTGACGACAGCTCGAAGCTGCCGGTCGTCCAGTCGAGGAGGGACATCAGGGTCGTCGCGGCGTCGGTGTCGCGCGAGGAGCCGGCACTGAGGATGCGGCCCTCCTCGATGTCGATCCACGCGACGTGCTCGCCGGTGAGCGCGAGGCGACCGGTCTTGCGCTCCATCTCGAACATCGTGAGGAGGGCGGGCAGGGCGATATCGGCGAGCGTGCCGCGGAGGATCACGCGGTCGTTCTGGCGCGGGCTCGCGTAGGCGAGGCGGCGGGCGCGGACGAGCACCTCGTTCGTGTTGAACGGCTTGGCGACGAAGTCCATGGCGCCGCGGTCGAACGCCGGGCCGATGTCAGCGCCGACGGCCGAGGTCACGATCACCGGGATCGCCGCGAGGCGCGGGTCGTGGGCCATCGCCTCGAGGACGCGGAGGCCGTCGAGGACGGGGAGGCTGCGATCGAGGAGCACGACGTCAGGGGTGCGGCACAGGCAGGCGGCGAGGACGGCCATGCCGGTGGTGGCGGTCGAGACCGAGAAGCCGGCCTCGGCGAGGGCGGTCGACAGCCGCTCGAGGAGCCGGGTGTCGGCGTCGCCGACGACGATATGCGCGCCGGGCTCGGGGGCGGTCGCGCGCTTGTCGCGAACGAGGCGCTCGATCGCGAGCATGAACAGGTGGTCGGCCGGGTCGACGGGCTCGCGGAACTCGACGCCCATGCCGGGGTGGCGGCCGAGGGCAGCGGCCTCGGAGGCACCCAGGACGTGGGTCACGCGGGCAGTCGTCACCAGGCGCTGACCGCTCGGCGCGATCGCGACGTGGACCTTGGCCCCGATCTCGAGCGGCTCGAGGCTCTGGAGGAACATCCCGGATCGCGAGAGGTCCTGGAGGGCCACCCAGCGGCGCTGTCCATTGGCGAACAGCTCGACGGGGAGATCCATCGTGTATCGATCTGTTTTCCTGCGCACGGTGTGCCCTTGGTAAAGCAAACCGATGATCGCGACCAGCGGAGTTTTCGTAGAGAACCCCGGCGTTACCCGATCGTGCCGAACGACGGATCAAGGACGCGCGCGCAGCGGACCGGGTGCATCGCAGAGTGGGCACGTTTGCGTGACCACCGCGTTGTCGCAGGACTCGCAGGCGTAGGCCACCACGTGCAGTCCGGGCTCACCGAACTCGACGAGCGGCTTGGGCTTGGGAGTCTCGCCGCTGCCGTAGCGGGCGCTCGCCGGGACCAGCGCGAGGGCGAGGAGCTCGAGCTCGTTGCACTTCGGGCAGCGCCTGGGGATCTCGAGGCGGCTCGTGTCGCCGAGTGCCTTGGCCAGCCCATCGGCAGCGTGGCAGCGCGGGCACTCCGACGCCTCGAACAGGATCGTCGGGCAGGCGGCGCACTTGATCTCGTAGGTGCCGTCGACGAACTTCTCGCCGTCGTGGACGAAGCGGCCGGCGTCGTTGGGGTCGGCCAGCATGATCAGGAGCCGGCGGTCGATGAAGCTCTTGATCTCGACCTTCGCGGACTTGCACGCGGGGCAGCCCGCAGAAACGATCGCTTCGAAGGACTTCTCGTCTAGCCGGCCCATGGCCGGGGACCCTAGCAGGTCTACTGGATGCCGGCGGGAACCGACCAGAACGGGCTGATGTTGTCGGCCGCGATGTCCTGGCCCGGGAGCCACATCGGGGGCGCGCTGGGGTCGATGCCGCCGGTCAGCTTGTTCTTGGCGATCGCACCGAGCCAGAGCTGCTTGCACTGGAGCACGCCGTTCGCCACGCACGACGGGTCGCTGTTGCCGCGGGTGACGCGGTGGCCGTAGTCGCGCTGGCTCGAGAACACGACCCAGTAGTAGTCGTTGCTCGCTGTCGGCGCCCAGTGCGGCCAGGTGATGTCGCTGTCGATGTAGCCGCCGTTGAGTGCGTTGAGGTCCTGGATCATCTGGCCGTCTGCGGACGCGAGCATCAGGCGCTGCCCCGCGGTGTGCGCCGGGTTCGCGCGCCACGTCGTCCGCGCGGCGTTGAACACGACCCACTCTCCGTCGGGCGAAAAGCTCGGGAAGAAGAAGTTCGTGAACGTGCCGTGCGGCAGCGTGATCGGATTGTTGACGAGGTACTGCGGCGCGCCGAACGTGTGCGTCCCGCCCGCGTAGTTGTAGGACATCGTCGCGATCGAGCCGCCGGTGAGATCGATCCACTGGCCGGGCGTTGCACCCGACGTGTACACGACGCTCTTGCCGTCGGGCGACCAGTCCGCCATCAGCGCCGAGCGCGTGCCGGCGGCGCCGCCGGGCACGGTGTTCGCGACCGCGAGGTTCGACGGGATCGCGGCGCCGGTGTCTGGATCGTAGAGCCCGAACGTCGCGTCGTTGCGCGTGACCATCGCCACCGCCTGATCGTCGGTAGGGAACGGATTGCCGACCGGCGCGAAGGTCGTGAACGAGCCGAGGATCGAGAGCGAGTTGGCGTTGACGACCTCGTTCCACGTCTTCGCCACCGCGTCGTACTTCATGAACCCGATGCCGACGTTGGTGCCGCTGCAGTTGTTGTTGACGCAGCGGCTGTAGCCGATGCGACTGCCGGAGCGGGACACGGAGTGGCACGACGTGCAGTCGCCCTTGACCACCGTCGGCGCCGACAGCGATCCGAACGTCTGGCTCATCACGTTGCCCTGCGACGATGCCCAGTAGTAGATCGCCGACTTGTCGATGTTGTCGTTCGACATCGTCAGGGTCGCGGACGGTGCGGCGTACTTCATGGCGGGCGTCGCCTGCGCGAGGCCCTCGACATTGATCGCGAGCAACTCACCCGCCGAGCTCGTCGTGATCGCGTCCCAGTCGGCGACGCTCAGCATCGCCTCGACCCTCGTCGTGTAGATGTCGATCGTGAGGAACGTCGACGTCATCGTGACGTGGAACAGGTCGTTGCCACCGGCCGCGTACTGGACCTCGATCGGCGGGATGTTGCGCGGCGAGACGGCCTTGTCGATCGGGTACTCGATCGTCGGGACGCGCCCGGCGTCGGTGCCGGTGGTCGCGCTCGTGAACAGGTCGGCCGCATTCGCCGGCGTCCCGGGTGTGACCACCTGACCCATGAGGTTGACCGCGAGCTGCGCGGTCGCGCCGACGGTTCCGCAGCCCGCCGTGACCGTGGTCTTGCCGCCGCGCGGGCCGACCGTGACGGTCGCGTCGGTGAACGTGCCGAACGAGGAGTCGATCGTCAGCGCGCACAGCGACGTGATGTCCGTCCGCTTGCCCTCGAAGACCCCGTTGACGACGTAGGCCTGCGTGGCCGTGCCGCCGAGCTGAACGGTCAGCGTCGCCTGCGGGGGATCGATCTCGATCGACTCGTAGGAAGCCGGATCCTCGAAGTCATCTCCCGTCGCACGCTTGCCACAGGCACTACCGATGACGAGCACGACCCCGAGTGCGATGCGGATCAGCATCCGCGGAGGGTATCAGGGGATGGACCTATTCGATGAGGACGATTGCCCCCGTCGAGCGCCCGAAGGTCTCGGGGGTGTACATCTCCTCGGCCTTGGCCGGGGCCGCGAGGAAGGTCCCCGGCGTGGTCGCGCGAGCGGTGTACGAGAACCGAGCGGTCCCCTCGGACAGGTGCATCACGAACGCTTCGCTGCGGTTGTCCCGCAGGTTCTGCGAGTCCCAGTGCGTGTCGTCCCAGATCGCCACCGGTCGCTCCGAGACCGCGAGCGAGCCCACGCTCTCGAGACCGGCAGGCATCGGATCGACCAGTGCAACGGCGAACCGCTTGCTCGTCGTCAGCGCCTCGAGCGAGACGACGACGCGCGCGCCGAGCTTGATCTTGATCCGGCCGTCGGGGAGCGTGGTCACGTCCTTCGGATCGTCGACAGGCGTATACGTCCGGCGCACGAGGAAGCCGGCGTCGAGCGCCGGGAGCTGGACCTGCGTTGGCGCGTAGGTGATCCCGACGCGGTAGTACATGCGGCCGGGGCCGTCCTTGCCGAGAGCGAGGTCATGCGTCGAGCCCGGCGCGAGCGCTGTCCAGTCGACAGCCGCCCGGCCGCGCGCGGTCGACCGCCCCATGAACGACTGCTCCGCGTAGGTGGCCTTGCCGAACCACAACCGGCCCGTGTAGCTCGGGGTGACCTTCTCGTACGTGTCGAAGAACCGGCGCATCGCCTGGAGGACCGCGAGGTTCTCCTGCGTCGATCCCCAGCGGCCGTGCTTGCGGTCATCGAGGACGCCGCGCGCGAGCTTCAGCACGAGGGGATGCTCGGGCGCCTCGCGGATCAGCGCGTCGAGCGCGAGCGCCGAGGTCCGCGTGTTCGAGACGAGGAGCATGCGCTCGGCCTCGACGTACGACGTCTTCACGCGCGCGGCCGACGCGGTCTCGTGCGTGGCAGACAGGAGATCGGTGAGGAGCTTGGTGCGGATCGCCGCGGCAGGCTCGTGCTTCGCGAGCAGCGCGAGCACGCGCGCCTTGGCCTCGACCGGATAGACGCCAAGAGCCGTCGCGGTCGTGTGCAGGGCGATCACGCGCTCGCGGACGTCGACGCCCGCGAATGCGAGCGCGGTCAGCGCCGTCGCGGCGAGCGAGACCTGGTACGGCATGCGGTCGCGAGCGACCCGGCGCTCGGCCTGGAGCGCCACCGCGGTGGTGAGCGCGTCGAGCTGCGCGCTCGCGACCTTCGACGCGAACTCCACACCCTTGGTCAGGACGTCGCCCTTCGCCTTGTGAGCGACGAGCGCGGTCAACACCTGGATCGAGACGAACGGATCGGAGTCCATGCCCCGGAAGTAGCCCCAGCCTCCATCGAGGTCCTGGGTCTTCGTCAGCTTGGCGATGTCGATCGCGATCTGCGCGTCGATCTGCTTGCGCGTGGGGCGTCCCGGCGTGGCGAACGCATCGAGCACGTCGGCGAGTGCCGCGGTCGCGAGCATCCGGCCCGAGCGCTGCTCCGCGCACTCGTACGGATACGCGAATAGGTACCAGAACGCGTCGGTCAGTGACTGCATCTGCGTCGAGGCAAGCTCGACGTCGACGCCGCCGACATCGGTGAAGATGTCGCGCGGCACGACGAGCTGTTCGAACTGCGTGGCGTCGTCGACGACGCCGTAGGTCGCGAACGTCTCCGTGGTCGCGGGCGGAAAGATCGGCAGCTGGACGTTCGAGGCATCCGCGAAGTCGCCCGAGGTGGCGATCGTCTGGATCACGCCGATGCCGCGCGCCTTGGTCGCGAGATCGAACCGCAGCTCGGCGCGCTGACCGCCGGGGATCGTGACGCGCTTGCCGGTGACGCCGGTCGTCGCGAGGTTGCCCGCGCGGACGGCGACGTCGATCGTGCGCGGAACGCTGTCGAGGTTCTGCACGACGACGGGCAGCGAGAACGTGTCGCCCTGCGTGAGGAACCGCGGCGCGACGCTGCGCGCGTTGACCTTGCGCTGCGTGACGATCGTGCTCTCGGCCTTGCCGAACAGGTGCGTCTTCGCGGTGGCGAGCGCGATGATCCGGTAGCGCGTCAGGTTGTCGGGCATCTTCACGGTCAGCGTGGCCTTGCCCTGGGCATCGGTGTGCATCAACGGCGAAAACACCGCGTTCGCGCGGAAGTCCTTGCGCGGCGCATTGGCCATGCTCGCCTGGCCCATGCGGACACTCGGCACCGACGCCACGCGCCCGCGCATCCCGCCTTGTCCGACACCGACCCCGTAGCCCAGGCCGGTCGAGTCGTTGAGGTTGTGGCGCACAAAGCCAGGCACGCCCGCGAGCTTGTGGCCGGAGTCGAGGACCAGGTTCAGCGTCGACAGCCGCTGGGTTCCGTCGTCGACGGAGGAGTAGAACGGCGCGAGCGGGTCCGCATGCGACTTGCCGGCGAGGGCGAGGACCGCCTCGTCGACGACGATCATCGCGACCTCGGCGTTGGGCACCGGCTTGTCGCCGTGCCGGATCTCGACCTCGAACGTCGCGTTTTCGCCGGGGCCGACGAGTGCCTTGGTCGAGCGGGTCTTCATCGCGAGGCGCGCGCTCTCGATCTCGACCGGGAGGTCGATCTGGGTGGAGGTCGCCTCGGGCAGCAGCGCTGTCCCGTTGTTCTCGACGCGGCGCTGATTCCAGCGATCGACGACCACGTGCACGTTCGCGAGGAACGCGGGCGCGATCGGAACCTCGAGCTTCGTGGACTTCTGCGTCAGCTCGACGCGCTGCTGCTTGATCACTCCCTGGCGCGCGAACGTCAGGACGGCGGTCGCCGGATAGGCGCGCGACTTGATCTCGAGCTTCGCGAAGTCGCCGATGTTGTAGATCGCCTTGTCCGGGATCACGGCGAGATCGGGTTCGCTCTCGCGCGCGTACCACGGGATCGAGTACTGCGCGGAGTTGGTGCGCCCCCGCGCGTCGGCGATCCGCGCGGTGGCGATGTAGACGGTGTTGTCGTCGATCCGCTTCCACGGGCACTCCACGGGTGCGGTGCCGCTGACGAGGTCGCAGGCCTGCGTGTCGCGGACCTTGGCGTCGTCGCGATCGTTCTCCGAGCCGAGCACCCCCTCGAGCAGGAGCTTGATCGCGACGCCGGTGACGGGCGCGCCGTCGATGTCGGTGACCACGGCCTCCATCACGTCGGT
This sequence comes from Myxococcales bacterium, assembly GCA_031421915.1. Taxonomy (GTDB): domain Bacteria; phylum Myxococcota_A; class Polyangia; order Haliangiales; family Haliangiaceae; genus JABFXX01. The sequence continues at coordinate 33,174 of JANOPP010000318.1, forward strand.
GGTCCGCGGCTTCGCGCGGATGCCGACGTAGTACGTGCTCGGGTGGACGAGGATGTTGCGCGAGCTGGCGCGGATCTGCGTCCGGTCGAGATCGCGAACCGTCGCATCGACCGTGAGAAGGCTCGGCTGATTCTCGGGAAGCGCGGGGAATCCGTAGATGATGCCGGACGTCGATGCGCCGCCGAGCGTGAACCCGTCGCTCTTGTGGACCGACTCGCGGCCACGCCAGTAGGACGACGACTGCTCGCTGCGCGGCCGGGCAGGGCGAAACGCGAACGAATCCCAGCCGGGTGGGCGATAGGTCGCCGAGGACACCGTCGCCGTCCAGTTGATCCGGCTGCCGGCGAGCCCGCCACCAGCGTAGTACTTCGCCTCGGCGAGCATCTCGATGCTCTCGCCGACGATCAGCGGGGTCGCGCCTGCGTGGGTGACGTCCTCGTCGAGAGACACCGAGAAGGCCGGCGTGCGGAACTCTTCGATCTTGATCGGGTGGGTGGTCCGGAACCCGCGCGTCGAGAGCTCGAACCTCGCCGTGCCGAGGCTGACGTTCGCGGGGAGGGCGAGCTCGAGATCAAAGCCGCCCTGATCCGAGAGCTTCGCATCGCCGCTCGCGACCTTGTTGCCTTGCTGATCGTCGAGCCGCCACGCCACGGCCTCGCCGGTCTTCGGCAGCGACAGCATCGGGTTGACACCGTCGTGCGTGTAGCGAACCCACCCCTTGACGTAGACCGTTTCGCTCGGCTTGTAGAGAAAGCGATCGTCGGAGACGTACCAGCGTGCGCTCTCGGTGCGGATCGCCTTCTCGTGGGTGCGGATCGCGGTGAACACCGAGTCGCTCGCCACCTGCGCGACCAGCACCGCGGAGGGAGTGGCGCGATAGCGGCCGAGGTCGTTGTCGTCGGCGTCGCCCGCGGGGTTCTTCGACGGGATCCGCGCCTGGCGCGGCGGCAGCTCGAAGGCGACATGGCCTTCAGCGTCGGTCGGCGTCGAGCTCGTCGGTGAGCGGCCGGCGACGAGCAGCGTGCTCGTGACGCCTGCGCGCGGCGCGAGGAACCTCCCCGTCTGCGGCGTGATGTCCTGGACCCACGCGTTGATGTTCTCGCCATCGACGCGCGCGGTCATCCCGAGCCGCGTGACCTGGATCCACGCGACTGCGCGCTGATCGAGCGCATCGCGGCGCGTGCCGGGCAGCGGCGTGGCGGTCGCGATCGCGATCACGTGCCCGGTGCCTCCGGCGGCGAGCGCGGGTGTGAGGTCGACGCGGAGGTCGGCGCTGAAGTCGCGGCCGACCGCGTAGCGGGTGTCGAGGATCTTCTTGCCGGGTGGCGTGCCGCCGCGGGCCTCGAGCTTCTCGTACGCGAAGTAATCCGCCGGCGTGACCTGGAACAGCTGCACGCGGAGCGCGGAGACGGACTGGGTGTAGAGGACCCACTGCGGGATCTGGAACCGCGGGTCGAGGATCTGCAGCCCGGTGTCTGCCTGCAGCGTCGACCACCAGCGTGGACGCGTGGTCGTGAACTCGATCGTCCGCGGGCCGACCATCGGCTGGCCGTAGATGTCGACGAGCTTGTCGCCGATCGGAATCGTGAACGGCTTGCCGACGGCCTCCGGCGTGAACATCGCGACCTGCCTGCCGCCGTTGTGGTGGTCATCGAACGGGGCGCCGGTGATCTGGAACTTGTCGGCGCGGAACGACGTCTTGTCGACGGGGTTCGACAGCTCGACCGTCATGTAGCCGCGCGCGGAGCACGTCGTGACCATCCGCGCGGGTCGCTCGTCGCACGCGAGGCCACGCACGGTGAACGGTGGCACCACGGTGAACGTCGCGAACGAGGGCCTCGTGCTCCGGCGTGGCCCTTCGGCCGACGGTGCGCCCTTTGCGAGCACGACCTGGGCGTCGGTTCCCGCGGGCCATTCGCCCTGCGGTGCGAGGATCATGGTGTTCGGGGGCAAGTGCTCGCCGGGCACCGTGCCGAGGTCGGGGTTGTTCGCCCACAGCGCCTTCGCGCCCGCGAGATCGATGGCACGGAACGCGAGCGGCTTGCCCTTCCGGGTCTCGACGCGCAGGAACGGGAGGAGCGCGGCGGCGTCGATCCTCTGATCGAGCTCGATCGCGATCGGCGAGTCCGGCCGCACCGCCGAGTGCGGGTAGTGGCCGCGGATCGAGACCGGCGCGGTGGAGAACTCTCCCTTGGTCGCGACGTCGAGAGTGCCGCCGGCGACCGCGCGAATCCCGGTGGGCACGGTCACCGTGTACGTCGTTGCCATCGGAAGGCGCGGCGCGTTCGCCGTGAACGCGAGCACACGCGTGTCGATCCAGCGCCAGCCTCCTGCGACGGCGGGCGTGATCGTGATCGGCGGTGTGGGAGCCGTGTTGACCGCGGCGACCGCGATGATCGGCTCGTCGAAGCGCACGCGGATCTCGGCCTCGGCGTCGACGTCACCCGCCGGCAGGATCTGCGGTGGTTCGATCGGCGTCGGTGTCGCGACGGGAGCCGGAGGGGCAGGCGGCGAGGCCGTCCTGCCGCCGTCGGCGACGGCCTTGCCGACCGGGACCACGAACGCGATCGGTTGCGTCGTGCCGGTGCGCGGCGGCGCCTGCGTTGGTGCGCGCATGGCGGGCGGGTTCGCGTTGACGGCGGTGAGATCCGGAAGCGGCTCGAGCCGCGCGATCAGGGCTGCCGTCTCGGCGGCGGAGAGGTCCGAGACCTTGGCGTCGGGAGACTGGATCTGGAGGTCGGGCGTGCGTGACGTGATCGCGCCCTTCTTCGTGCCGGGCTCGAGCGGAACCTCGGGCCGCCCACCCGACGCAGGTGTTGCGACGACAGGCCCGGAGGGAGTCGGTCGCGGCGCGGTGGTGATCGTGGAGGCCGGGGCTCGACAGCCGCCGGTCGCGGTCGTCGCGGCCGCCCAGACGCAGATCAGGGAATGGAGCCGGGTCCTCCGCATGATGGATGCAGACACCGCTCCACGTACCAAGGTTCCCGGTCAGAACGAAAGTCGATACAGGGCGCCATCTTCGATCGAGCACAGGTGGGACCCGACGCCAACAAGATGCTGCGAGCGGTACCCCTCGCCGATCGCGGTGTAGTTGCCGGTCCGCGGATCGACCGAGTACAGCGTGCCATTGTCGACCGCGTACACGGCGTCGCGCGCGGCGGCGACCGCCGTCGTCAGCGGCCAGTTGCCCGGCAAGAGCGTCGCGACGCCGGAGCGGGTGTCGACGCGGTACAGCGCGCCATCGCGCTCCCACACGAACACGAACACGCCGACGCCGAGGAGGTGCATCGGATCCCAGCGGCCGGGAAGCTCGGTGCACACCGACGTCGCCGGATCGAAGCGATAGAGCGTGCGATCGCAGGCGACGCACAGCTCGTCGCGCGTCGCGGTCGCGCCGAGGACGCCGCGCCAGGTCTCGGGCAAGAGCTGGTACGAGCCGTCGTCGGGCGATGCGCTGTACATCGTGCCGTCGGCCTCGAACGCGTAGATCGTCGAGCGGTGGCCGACGAGGAACCGCGAGTGCCAGCGGTTGGTAAGCGCCGCGTAGTCACCGGTCCTCGGGTCGACCTTGAACAGGATCGTGTCGTCGATGACGAACAGCGAGTCCCGGCACGACGTGGCAGCGGTGGTCAGACTCCACGATCCCGTCAGTCGCTGGTACGTGGTGGTGGACATGCAAAAGGCTACCTCGACCACGACACCGACGCCCGGGTGTCCGGAACTGGTGCCGGCTCGCGGCGGCTAACTGTGTGCGATCGCACGTGCACGTACCTGGCCCGACTCTTGGAGTGAGAGGCCCGGTGCTCCTCGCATCTCTCGTGATCGCTCGGGTCATCGCCGAGGCCGGGGCACCGATGCCCGCGCTCGTCGATGACGCCGTCCTGTTGATGAAGCGGACGAACGTGGTCGTCGGCGATGGCTGTGGCAGCTCCGATGCCGGGGTCGATGCCGGGACCGGGATCGACGCCTCGATGATCGACGCACCACCCGACGCGCCCTCGATCGATGCAGGGCCCAGCGACGCGGGCGTCCCCGATGCGCCCGGCTGCACGGCGATCGTCGGCGACGCGATCACGATGGTCGTCCAGCCACGATTCATGACGGATCCGCAGGGCCTGAAGTTCGCAGTGCTGTTCGTGACGCCGAAGCGTCCCGTGGTCGAGACGCAGTCGTCGTACCTGTTCGAGGAGCTCGCGCGCGCGACCGAGCCGGTGATCCAGATCCACACGACGTATGTCGAAGACCCGGCCCTCGGCGAGAGGTGCTCGGTCTCGAACGGCGGCTGCGGCTTGGCTCCCTCCGGCGAGCCTCCGAGCTGGAATCCTCCCGAGGTCGGTGACGGCGGCCTCGGCGATGGTGGCCTCGTCGTCGACACGATCGGCCCGTACGACGTGCTGCGCGCAGAGCCCGCCGACGCGGCCGAGCTCGCGACGTGGCTCACGGGCCTCGGCTATCGCTACGATCAAGCGGACCTCGATGCGGTCGCGCCGTACCTCGCGCTCGACTACACGGTCGTCGCCGTGCGCGTCTCGGTCGGCCAGCCGACGACGACCACGTTCGCGCCGATCGCGTTGACCTGGCCGGGTAGCGAGCTGCGGTTGCCGGTCGCGTTCGGGACTGCCTCGTCGAACACCCCGACGACGGTCTACATCGCAGCGGATGGTCGCTACGATCTCCCCGGCGCGTTCGTGCCGTTCGCCTATCGCACGACCTACGGTGACGCTGGCTTCCTCACCCGCAACGAGCTGGTGCTCGACAGCGATGCGCCACCCGCGGAGGATCCGCTCGCGACCCGCGTGCTCGGCGATCCGACCGAGCGCGGACTCGTCATCCAGGAGAAGGTGGTCCGCGTCCCGGTCAGCGAGTGCGGCGACATCGGCTGCGGCTGCGGCAACTGCAGCACCGGGGGGCGCGGGGTGCGTCCCGACATGATCGGCATCGTGCTCGCTTGCACCTACATCGTCCTCCGCAAGCGCCGTCGTCGCCGCGAATAGCGAGCCCTGGCCCGGCGTTGGATCGAGATGCGCGCACGGCTGCTCGTCCTCGCCACGCTCCTGGTCACGAGCACGAGCATCGCAGCACCCCGGCCGGGGGCGAATCACCGGCTCGGCGACGACAGCTTCATCGCCGCGTTTGGCCGCGAGCCCGATGCGGGTGACAGCGAGAAGCTGCGGATGCACACGCACCTCACCTACGTGCGTGGTTTGCTCGCCGCGAGTGCACCGACGTCACGTGCGCTCGCACCCCGGCGCGCCGAGCTGCTCGGCTACCTCGACGACTACATCGCGCTCGGCATCACGCCGCTCAACACGCACGTGCTCGGTCGAACGCCGGTGTTCATCGATGACGATGGTCGGATCTGCGCGGTCGGCTACCTGATCGAGCGCTCGGTCGGTCGCGCGCTGCCCGAGGCGATCGCGCGTGCACATCGTTACGAGTTTCTCGAGACGATCGCGGCTGCGGAGCCGGAGGTCGCCGCGTGGATCGAGAGCTCCGGCATGACGCTCGCCGAGCTCGCGTCGATCCAGCCCGCGTACTCCGAGGCGGCCGCCACCACGTGGTTCGCATGGGGCCGGTCCAAGGATCGCCCGGCGGACGGTGCGTACGCGGGGACTGCGGGAAGCGGCAACCTGGTCCACGGCCAGATGACGGGGCCGTGGACGGTCTCGGTCACCGACGAGGACAGCGGGAAGAAGTCCGTCGTCGGCAGCGGCACGTTCGCGCGCGGCGCCGCACAGTGGACGAGCCTCTATCCGGACGGCACGACGCGAGCGGTCGGTCCGTACGCGAACAATCGCGCGCACGGTCGATGGACGCTGTTTCACGCGAGCGGCAACGTCGCGGCCGAGGGACGCTTCCACTCCGGGACCCGGACCGGGCGCTGGCGGTTCTACGACGACACGGCCGTGAAGAGTCCGATCGCGATCGGCTCGTTCGCCGCGGATGGCTCGGTGATCGGCACGTGGCATCACTTCGATCGCGGGAGCCTCGTCGCGACTTCGTGGACCGAAACGCCGGCCCAGTGGGGCGACGACGAGCTCGGCGTCGACGGTGGGGAGGGCTTCATGCTCGAGGTCACGCCGACCGCGGACGGGATCGCCCAGCGCATCCACCAGGGCACCGTATTCGGGCATCTCGTCGAGCTGACGATGTTCGCGCGCGGCCGCGAACGGATCTACGTCCACGAGGCGTTCGGCCTCGTCACGACGTTCGACGCCGATGGCAACAGGCTCGTGCTCGAGGGCACAACGTGGCATGCGAAGAAGTGCCACTGGGCGACCAAGCGCAAGGAGATCGCGCGCGCCGGTGATGTCGCGCGCCTGCACGGCCTCCTGTTCCAGGACCTCCGCCGCCGCGTCGGCAGGATCGCGCAGCACGACGGCAACAACGAAGACACGGGCCCGCGCTGCGACGAACCCGTCGTCGTCGATGCGGAGCGGGCGAAGGTGATCGACGAGCTGCTCGCGACCCGCACCCGCGTCCGTGCGCCGAGCCCGATGTTCGTGCAGCGTGCCGCCGTCGGCTCGCTGGTCGACGAGCCGGAGCCGGAGTCCGAGGCCGACAGCGGGCCCGACCGCGACCAGCAGCTCCGCACGTCGGCGAAGGATCTGATCCAGGTGCTCGCGAATCACATGGGCTCGTACCTCGAGTGGCCGCACATCGATCACGCGTTCACCGATCTGTTCGCGACGATGCCGGGTCGCTACACGTGGCCGTGGTACTCGGGCGATCCGCGCGACTACACCGTCGGCGATCAGATACGCCCCCGCCGCAGCTACTAGTTGTAGCGAGCTGTCAGCCGCGACCGCGCCGCTTGCCGTGCCCGCGCGACGGTCCGCCACCGCGACCCGGAGCTCCGTCGCGACCTGGAGGTCCGCCACGGCCGGGCGGTCCGCCGCGACCGGGCGGTCCGCCGCGATTGGGCGATCCGGATCGTTCTTGACCCGGGCGCTGCGGCTGACCCGGGCGCTGTGGCTGACCCGGGCGCTGTGGCTGACCCGGGCGCTGTGGCTGACCCGGGCGCTGCTGATTCGGTCGCTGCCTGGGCTGCTGCTTCGCCTGCTGCGGCTGCGGCTTGTTCGGTCGTGCGGCACCAGGCGGCGGGAGGAGCCGCGCGACCTCCTGATCCGTCAGGTTGCGCCAGC
>JANOPP010000319.1:0-38361 GCA_031421915.1 Myxococcales bacterium
CTGGACCGCCTCGTCGAGTGCGACGTACTCGGATCCGTCACGCGTCGCAAACGTGTGGAGGTCGCGCAAGATCCGGCTCGCGAACGACGTGGTCTGCACCAGCTCGCGTCCCATGTCGGTGAGCAGCGACGGCGGTTGATCGGCGAGCCGCCCGCCCACGAGCAGCGCGACGGTGAGCGCGTTGTTGATGTCGTGCGCGAACGCCTGGGTAACGAGGGTGAGGCTCGCGAGCTTGTCGGCGTCCTGTTGCACCGATGCCTGCGAGCGGACTTCCTCTTCTACCTGGCGGAGCCGTTCCTGGAGGTAGAGCGCCGAGATGATGTCCGCGACCGAGCCCGCGAAGTCGACCTCGCGCGGTTCCCACGTCCGGCGCGCGCCGACATGCTCGTGGCAGACGACGCCGATCACCTCTCCATCGCGGAACAGCGGCGCATCGAGCATCGCGCCGATCGAACGTGCGGTCAGGTAGTCGGTCAGCTCGCGCGAGCTCGCGTGAGTCAGGGCGTCGTGAGCGACGACGACCCGCGAGGAGCGGAGTGCAGCGACGTAGGACGGCGCGCGCTTGACGTGGAGGGTCGTTCCCTCGTCGTAGCGATCGTCCTCGGTCGTGTAGCTGAGGCTGCACGTCAGGTCATCGCTCCCCTTGGCGAAGAACCAGATCCCGACCCGGGCGACGCCGAGGGTTCGTCCGGAGATCTTCGCGGCCTGACGAAGGACGTCACGCTCGGACCGTCTGCGATCGACGTGCAATCGCGCGAGCAACAGCCGGCTGTCCTCGAAGCTCACCATCCCCGACCGATCCATTGCACGGGGGCGCCGTCCGCGCAATCGAGGGCGCCGTCGACCCGAGCAGGTTTCAGCGAAGCAGCTTCGGCGCCTCGGCGTTCGGATCGACCGCGATCGGCGCGACGATTGGCTGGCTCGGTCGCTCGACCATGATGGGCGCCTGCTGCGGGGGGGCGCGAAACGGATCGGTCTCGACGCGCGGCGCGGGCTCACGGCGAGGGCGCGGCTCGGGCTCGGGCTCGGCACCGTCGTAGTTCTCGGCCGGCGCTTCGTCGTCCTCCTCGTGAGAACCGGCAGGGCTGAACTTCGCGGCGAACAGGTGATAGACGCCGAGGAAGCCGGGGATCAGGGCGCCGAGGCCGAGGCCGAGCAGGAACAGGATCAGTGCGATCGCGATCAGGATGCCGCCCGCGATCAGCGCGAACTTCACCGTGCGTGGCTTGCGGCGGACGATCAGGAAGTACCCGCCGCACACAAGGAGCAAGAAGCCGGGCGGGAGGTGATACGCGAGCGGGAACCTCGCGCCGCCGAGCTGCTCGAGCTCCGCGTCGCTGATCGGCGCATACGAGCCTCCATCGCTCGAGTAGAGGACCCACTCGCCCTCCCAGCGCCAGAGGTCGACCCAGAACAGGCCGAAGCGCGAGTAGTGGTACCCGATCTGGTCGAGCTCGGCCGCGCTGCCGTCCTCGTTGGTCGCGGCCTCCGGGGACGTCTGCCGGACATGCATGATGTCGTCGCCGACGTTGATGACGACGATTCCGCCGCCGCGCCGCGCCTCCGCCGGCCGCGCCTCCGCGAGCATCACCAGGAGGAACCCGAGCACCGCCACGCGCAAGGTCGTCACCACCTCACGGACGCTACACGAGCTCGTTCAGTCGCAGACCACCGTTAGGGTAAAGCAAGAGCCGGACCAATGACCCTTTACAATCTCGCCATGCCAACGTAGGCTTTTTTCAAGCCTGATGCCAGGCTGACCCTCGGTAGCGGCGGCGGCGGCGAACGGTCCAAGTAACTCAGATTACAAAGGAGTTCTCCATGGGCATGGAAATGCGCCAGGAACTGAAGCTGTCGCAGCAGCTGGTGATGACGCCTCAGCTGCAACAGGCGATCCGTCTCCTGCAGCTGTCCCGCATGGAGCTGGCCGAGCTCGTCCACGACGAGATGCTCGAGAACCCCATCCTCGATGACGAGATGGACCTCGATAACGAGCGGTCCCGCGAGCTCGACCAGATGGGCGGCGACGAGCAGGCCCTGCACCAGCTCGAGGGTGCCGGTTCGACCGAGACTCCGCTCGAGGGCTCGGTGGTCGACGGTGTCGCCCAGACCGAGATCAAGGGCGACGCGACCGCGGTCAACGAGATCGACTGGGAGAACTACCTCGACAATCACTCGCTCGGACCGCCGATGCCGGCGTTCCGCGGCGACGGCGAGGAGATGCCGTCACTCGAGCAGACGCTCACCAAGCCGGCGAGCCTCCACGACCACCTCGCGTGGCAGCTCAAGATGACCAACCTGCCGCAGGCGCAGCTCGAGATCGGACTCGAGATCCTCGGCAACATCGATGCGGACGGTTACTTCAAGGATCCGCCGCTCGAGGAGCTCGCCGCCGACCTCGGAGCTGATCCGATCGTGTGCGAGCAGGTGCTCGAGAAGATCCAGACGTTCGATCCGCTCGGCGTCGGTGCACGCTCGCTCGCCGAGTGCATGCTGATCCAGTGCGTCGCGGCAGGTCAGGACGATGACCTGTGCGTGAAGATGATCAAGAGCCACCTCGGGAATCTCGAGAAGAAGAACTACCAGGCGATCGCGCGCGACCTGAAGCAGCCGCTCGAGGAGATCTACGAGGCGGCGAAGGTCATCATGGACTTCGACCCGCGCCCGGGTCGGCAGTACTCCACGGATGATCCGCACTACGTCACGCCGGATGTCTACATCCACAAGGTCGGCGACAAGTACTTTGTCGTCCCGAACGACGATGGTCTGCCGAAGCTCAAGATCAGCGGCTTCTACAAGAACGCGATGGGCAACAGCGCCGCCTCGAAGGACTACGTCCAGGACAAGCTACGCTCGGCCCAGTGGCTGATCCGCAGCATCCAGCAGCGCCAGCGCACGATCATCAAGGTCGCCGAGTCGATCCTGAAGTTCCAGCGCGACTTCTTCGACAAGGGCATCGCTCACCTCAAGCCGCTCATCCTTCGCGATGTCGCCGAGGACATCGGGATGCACGAGTCGACGGTCTCGCGCGTGACGACGAGCAAGTACGTCCACACGCCGCAAGGCATCTACGAGCTCAAGTTCTTCTTCAACAGCGGCATCTCGCGCACCAATGGCGAGGACCTCGCGTCGCAGGCCGTGAAATCGAAGATCAAGGAGCTGGTCGACGCCGAGGAGCCGAAGCGTCCGCACTCGGATCAGAAGATCGTCGAGCTCTTGAAGAAGGGCGGCATCGACATCGCCCGCCGTACGGTCGCGAAGTATCGCGAGCAGCTCGGTATCCTCAGCTCGAGCAAGCGCAAGCAGGTCTTCTAGCTGTCGCGGCGCCAGCCGCACGCGCATGACGCCCGCGGTGTGTCGGAGCCGAACGGATTTAGCGAGCCGCTCGTGAGCGACGTGCCGCATGACGGGCAGAGGTCACGAGATCCGACGAGGATCCACACGATGATCACCGCGATCACGACAAGGATCTGGAACACGAGCATCATGTGTCGAGACTACCGCGCAGGGAGGGGGCGGCGAGGTGGGGCGGTCGCTGACGAGGCGTCGATGATCTTGAAGATCAGGATCACGAGCGTACGTAGCCGGCGGCTGCCGGTGGGCGGGGCCCAGCAGTGAGCGGAAGTAGGACACGGGAGAAACAAAGTTCGATCGAGTGATCGCCGGTCGTGATCAGGCGTAGGATCGATCTCGAACCAGCCTGGAGGGCACTCGATGCAATTCGCGGTGACGTTCCGTCACATGGAACCGACCGAAGCTCTGAAGTCCTACGCGCGCGAGCGAATGGAGCGAGTTCGCAAATACCTGCCGGATCCGATCAGCTGTCATGTCGTGCTCAGTACCGAGCGTCACAACCACCGCATCGACGTAACGTTCCAGCTGCACAACGGACTCGCTGTCGCCGGTCACGAGACGACCGAGAACATGTACAGCTCGATCGACCTCTGCATCGCGAAGATCGAGCGCCAGGTCCGCAAGTACAAGGGCAAGCTCGAGGGCATGAAGGCGCGGCCGCACAACGTGCATGCGCTGCCCTGGTCGCACTCGATCGTCTCCGAGGCATTCGGAGGTGTGGGCGGGGAAGCCAACGGTAACGGCCACGCCCAGCCTCACGAGGACCACGGCGCGACCATGTCGCCCGAGTTCCAGGTCGTGAAGACCGAGAAGTTCCACGCGCAGCCGCTCTCGGTCGCGGACGCGATCGTCCAGCTCAACCTCCAGCACGAGCCTTTCCTCGTGTTCCGCCACGACACCGACGGTCGGGTTGCCGTGGTCTACAAGCGCCCCGATGGGGCCTACGGGTTGATCGAGACACCGTCCGCCACGGCCTAGCGGCTGTGAAAGTGGTACCTTGATTCGCGGCTGATGAAGATCGTCGACCTCATCAAGCGCGACATGGTCGTACCCGCGCTGCTGGCGACCGAGAAGCGCGCGATTCTCGAAGAGCTCGCTCATTACATGGCGGGCCGGCATCCGCGCATCGATCGCGCGACCCTGGCTCGCGTGCTCACCGAACGTGAGTTGCTCGCGTCGACCGCGATCGGCGAAGGCGTTGCCATTCCGCACGGCAAGCTCAGCTCGGTCAGCGAGATCGTCGCCTGTCTCGGGCGTGCGCCGGCCGGCGTCGACTTCGACTCGATGGACGGCCAGCCGACGTACCTGTTCTTCGTCCTGGTCGCACCGGAGTCGTCGACCGGCGCGCACCTCAAGGCGCTCGCGCGGATCAGCCGCGTGTTCAAGGATCCCGAGTTCCGTCGTCGGCTGCTCGCTGCACCCGACGCCGAGGCGATGTACACCGTTGTAGCCGACGAGGACGCCAAGTACTGAATGTCGAGCGGGGGCGCCGTGCTCACGGTGGGTGAGCTACTCGAGCGAGCCGAGCTCGAGGTCTCGGCCGTCGCCGGCCATGCGGGGCTTTCGCGCACCGTCAACGTCCCGCGCATCCAGAAGCCGGGCCTCGCGCTGACGGGCTGGCCCGAGCAGCTGCATCCCGGCCGCGTGCTCGTGCTCGGCGGCACGGAGATCGACTACCTCGCCGATCACGCGCCCGCGCGCACGCTCGGGATCGAGACGCTGATGGCGAGCGATCCGGCGTGCGTTGTCATCTGCCGCGGCAACCAGCCCCCCGGTGAGCTCTCGGCGCTCGCGAGCTCGCGCGGCGTGCCGGTGCTCGTCTCTGCGCTCGCGACCGCGGACTTCATCGCGCTCGTCACGTCGTGGATGGCGGACCGGCTGGCGCCGTCCACGGAGCTCCATGGCGTGCTGATGGACGTCAATGGCATCGGTGTCCTCCTGCTCGGCAAGAGCGGCATCGGCAAGAGTGAGACGGCACTCGATCTCGTGGTGCGCGGTCACCGGCTGGTCGCCGACGACGTGGTCAAGATCCGGGTCAAGAGTGGCCAGCTGATCGGGCGCGGTGCCGGGATCCTCGGCCATCACATGGAGATCCGCGGCCTCGGGATCATCAACATCGAGGATCTGTTCGGCGTCGCCGCCGTCCGCGATGCCAAGAAGATCGAGCTCGTCGTCGAGCTCCACGAGTGGATCGAGAGCGGCGAGGAGTACGACCGCCTCGGCTTCGATGATCATCACGAGCGGATCCTCGATGTGCTCGTCCCGAAGATTCGCCTGCCAGTGCGCCCGGGTCGCAACCTCGCGACGCTGACCGAGGTCGCCGCACGCAACCAGCTCCTCAAGCTGCAGGGAACGCACAGCGCGCGCGCGTTCCGCGACCAGCTCCACCGCGCGATGGTCGCCGAGTCTGCGGCGACGACGGACACGGTGGAGTAGCGGATGCAGATCGTGATCGTCACCGGCCTGTCAGGTGCCGGCAAGAGCACGGCGCTCCGCGCCCTCGAGGACATCGAGTTCACGTGCGTCGACAACATCCCGGTGCCGCTCGTCGGGCAGCTCGTCGATCACCTCGCGCACGAGGGCGACCGCGACAAGCTCGCGCTCGCGATCGATTCACGCCAGCGCCGCAACCTCGGCGCGTGGCACGGGCAACTCGCCAAGCTGCGCGGCGCGGGTCATCGCCTCGAGGTGATGTTCCTCGACGCGAGCGACGAGGTGCTGCTGCGTCGGTTCTCCGAGACACGGCGGCGGCATCCGCTCTCGGGTGACGATCTCGTCGACGGCGTGCGCCGCGACCGCGAGCTGATGGCCGACATGCGCGCGGGCGCGGCCATCGTCGATACGTCGAACCTCAACATGCATCAGCTGAAGTCGATCATCCAGGACCGCTACGGCGGCACCGGGAAGCTCGCTGTCACGCTGGTCTCGTTCGGGTTCAAGCACGGCCTGCCGATCGAGTTCAACCTCGTGTTCGACGTCCGGTTCCTGCAGAACCCGTACTTCGAGCCGACGCTCACTCACCTCGACGGTCGCGATCCCGAGGTCGCCAGGTTCGTGCTCGGACCCGATGGGCTCGAGCTCACACGTCACGTGGAGGGGCTCTTGCGATTCACGCTCCCCCACTTCCAGAAGGAGGGGAAGCTGTACGTAACCATCTGCGTCGGGTGCACGGGCGGGCGTCACCGGTCGGTGACGATCGTCGAGGAGCTGCGTCGGCGGCTCGGAGGCGAGTGGGACATCCTGGTACGTCATCGCGATGTCGAACGGGGGCTGTGATGGGGGCAGAGGACAAGGCGGAGAAGCAGGTGCTGGTGCAGAACGAACGCGGGCTGCATGCGCGTGCGGCGACCCAGCTCGTACAGATGGCCGCGAAGTATCCGTGCGAGGTCACCCTCGCGAAGGACGGAAGTGAAGTGAACGGCAAGAGCATCATGGGTGTGCTCATGCTGGTCGCGAGCAAGGGAACGTTGCTCACCGTCGCCGCGAAGGGCGATCGCGCGGCCGAAGCCGTCGCCGCGATCGTACAGCTGATCGACGACAAGTTTCACGAGGGGAAGTAGCCGCCAGGATGCGAGATCGATGAGCGAGCAACGTCCGGAGGTCCGCAAGCAGGGCCTAGGCGTGTCCGCAGGGATCGCCTTTGGTCGTGCGTTCCTGATCGGGCGCGACACGCTCCACGCGCCGCGCCATCACATCGAGATGGACGACGTCGACACCGAGGTCGCGCGTCTCTACAAGGCGATCGCCGCGTCGGACAAGCAGCTCGCGAAGATCAAGGAGAAGCTCGCCTCGGAGAACGAGAGCGACTACCACATCATCACGGCCCACCAGATGATGCTCCACGACGAGCACCTCGTAGGTGCGGCCGTCGGGTACATCCGCGAGGAGCTGATCAACGCGGAGTGGGGTGCCCGCCGTGCGGTCGACGACATCGCCGGCGTGTTCGATCAGATCGAGGACGAGTACCTCCGCGAGCGGAAGAGCGACGTCGAGTTCGTGTTCGAGCGCGTGCTGCGCAACCTCCTCGGGCGGGACACCGGGCCGCTGCAGCCGCCGCCTGATGCGATCGTCGTCGCGTACGACCTGTCGCCGGCAGATACCGCGCAGCTGCACAAGGCCGCGGTGTCGGGGCTGATCACCGACGCGGGCGGCAAGACCTCGCACACGGCGATCATCGCGCGCGCGCACGAGATTCCCGCGGTCGTCGGGCTCGAGAACATCACCGAGCTGGTCGAGACCGATGATCTCGTGCTGATCGACGGGGCGGCCGGCATCGTCATCGTCAACCCGACCGCCGCGACGGTCTCCGAGTTCCGCGACGAGCAGCGTCGCCAGGTCGCCGCGGGTGCCGTGCTCCACTCGATGCGCGACCTCCCGGCGCGCACGCGCGACGACGTCGACATCCAGCTCTACGCGAACATCGACTCCCCCGACGAGATCGAGGATGCCCTCGACTACGGCGCGATGGGCGTCGGCCTGTTCCGCACCGAGTTCCTGTTCATGGGCAAAAGCGAGCTGCCCGACGAGGAGATGCACTTCCGCACCGCGGTCCAGGTACTCGAGCGCCTCGGCGGCCTGCCCGCGACGATCCGTACGTTCGACCTCGGAGCTGACAAGCTCGCACCGTTCCTCGAGGCCGCGGATCTCCAGGAGGCAAACCCCGCGCTCGGGCTGCGTTCGATCCGCCTGTGCCTCTCGGAGCTCGGGCGAGGCCTGTTCAAGACCCAGCTGCGCGGGCTGCTCCGGGCGAGCGCGCATGGCCCGCTCAAGATCATGTTCCCGATGATCTCCGGCATTGCGGAGCTGCGCGCCGCGAAGCTCGTCGTTGATGAAGTGAAGACCGATCTGACCGCTGAGGGCATCAAATTCGACGAGGCCGTCAAGCTCGGGATCATGATCGAGATGCCATCGGCAGCGCTCACCGCGGATCTGCTCGCGCAGGAGTGCGACTTCTTCTCGATCGGTACGAACGACCTGATCCAGTACACGATGGCGGTCGATCGCGTGAACGAGTACGTCTCGTACCTCTACGAGCCGCTGCACCCGTCGCTGATGCGGCTGATCGGCGACGTCGCACGTGCGGCGCGGGAGGCAGGCATTCCCGTCACCGTCTGCGGTGAGATGGCGGGCGAGCCGACGATCGCACCGGTGCTCCTCGGCCTCGGCATCCGCGAGATGTCGATGAGTGCGGTCTCCGTGCCCGAGGTCAAGGCGGCGATCCGCGTGATGGCGGTGAGCGAGACCGAGACCCTGATGCTCAAGATCAAGAAGCTGCCGACGGCGGCCGAGGTCCGCGCGATGGTCAGTGAATACATGTTCGGGCTGACGGGACAGCGCAAGGGGCGGGCTTGACCTCGACCCCGGGTCGCCTCGTGGTGGCCGCGGTCGGACTGGCGGCGATGGCGGGCACGGCAGACGCCGGAGACCCGCTACGCGTCCATCACACGATCGAGACCGAGCACTTCGTCGTTCACTACTGGGATCCCCTCGGCGAGACGGCTCGACGGATCGCGGTCGTCGCCGAGGCGGCGCATCGGACGTTGGTCCCCGCGCTCGACCACACGCCCGACACCAAGACGATCATCACCGTCGTCGACGACACGGACAGCGCGAACGGGTTCGCCGGTGTGCTGCCGCGCAATGCGATCCAGCTCTACGCGACCGCTCCGACGAGCTTCACGGAGCTCGACGATCACGACGACTGGCTGTACGGCCTCACCGCCCACGAGTACACGCACATCCTCCACCTCGACACGATGTCGGGCCTGCCGAACATCTACAACAAGATCTTCGGCAAGACCTGGGCACCGAACCAGGTGATGCCGCGCTGGGTGATCGAGGGAATCGCGGTCTACGAGGAGTCGAAGCGGTCCGCCGGTGGCCGCAACCGCGGCTCGCGGTTCGAACAGGTGATCCGGATCGCGCGGCACGAGGGCAAGGACCTCCGTCTCGATCAGGTCAGTGGCGCGCCGCGGCAGTTCCCGCGCGGCAACGCGGCGTACCTCTACGGGTCCCACTTCTTGCGCTACGTGTTCGATCGGTTCGGCGACGACACGGTGCGGAAGATGAGTCACACGTCGGGTAGCTACGCGCCGCCGTTCGCGATCAATCGCCAGATCGCGAAGGTCGTCGGCACGCCGTTCACCGAGCTGTACGACGACTGGAAGCTGTACCTGCGCGATCGCTACGGGATGCAGGAGATGGCCGCCGAGCGTCGCGGCCTCGTGACCGGGCGCAAGCTGACCACCACGGGCGAGACCAACTCTCTCGCGCAGTACTCCGCCGACGGCAAGGAGCTGGTCTGGCTCCAGTACGACGGCTATCGCGACTTCAAGCTGCGCGCGATGCCGGTAGGCGCCGACGCGCGGAGCGCCCGCGACGTCATGGATCCCGACGGGCTCGGGCCCTACGACCTCCTCGACGACGGGTCGTTCGTGTTCGAGCAGGGCCGGCCGTTCCGCCGTGACTACTCGTTTCAGGATCTGTACCGATGGGACGCAACGACGCGGACCACGATCCGGCTGACCCTCGGCAGGCGTGCGCGCGATCCAGCCGTCTCGCAGGACGGCCGCAAGATCGCGTACTCGAAGAACGAGACCTCCGAGAGCGTGCTCGAGGTGATGGATGCCGTGCCCGATGCACCAGGCGAGGTCATCTGGCGCGGCCAGCGCTTCGATCGGGCATACCAGCCAGCGTGGAGTCCCGACGGTACGCGCGTCGCGTTCTCGGCGTGGCGGCATCGCGGCTTCCGCGACATCCTCGTCGTCGACGTCGCGACCAAGCAGGTCGACGTGATCACCGCCGACCGGGCGATCGATATGTCGCCGCGGTGGTCCGCGGACGGCCGTTGGATCTACTTTGACAGCGATCGCACGGGAATCTCCAACATCTACGCGTTCGACACCACGGACCGCACGCTATGGCAGGTCACGAACGTGCTCGGTGGCGCGTTCCGCGCGTCGCCGTCGCCGGACGGCAAGCGGCTCGCATTCGAAGCGGCCGTGCCGCGCGGTGGCTACGATCTCTACGAGCTCGAGCTCGATCGGTCGACCTGGCAGCCGGCGCGTGACTATTTCGACGATCGTCCCGATCCCAAGGTCATCAAGGACGACGAGGCGGTGGTCTCCGCGCCGCGCCCGTTCCGGTCGCTCGAGACGCTCGCGCCCCAGGCGTGGACCGGCACACTCCAGCTCGGCGATCTCCCGAGTGCGACGATCCAGACCAATGGCTCGGACACGTTCGGCATCCACGCGTGGGCGCTCAACGTGGGCACGAACCTCGATAACGGAGACACCAACATCGGCGCGTCGTACGCCTACGGCCAGTTCCGACAGTCGCTACGCCTCGCGGCCGCGCGCACGATCGTCAATCGCGGCGGGTATCGGGTGGACGGTGTCGGCAAGACGTTCCGCGAGGAGGACTGGAGCGCGACGATCTCGTCGAGCATCCCGTTCGAGTCGCGGCCGCGTTCGAGCTGGACGCTGTCGTTCGACTATGACGTCGACTGGTTCCGCAAGGTCGGCGAGCCGGAGACCTCGCTCGACCCGACGCAGCGCCAACCCGTCATGCCGCCGACCGACTACGTGCAGTCCGGTGTCGGTAGCCGGCTCGGGTTCTCGACGGTGCGCAACACGATCTACGGAGTCGGCGGGCAGAGCGGCTTTGATGCGGCGGTCGCCCTGCGCTTCGATCACCCGGCGCTCGGCGCGACGTATCGCAACGTCACGGTGAGCTACTCGACGAACATCTACCAGCAACTGTGGGGAAAGACGCCGTCGCTCGCGATCCGGCTGGGTGGCTCGCTGCGCGCCGGCGATCTCGTGCGCACCGGCGCGTTTGGCCTCGGCGGGATCCCACCACAGGATGTCGCGATGGCGATCGTCAACAGTACGCGCGCCGGTGTCACCGGGTACCTGCGCGGCTTCCCGACCCGAAGTGTCGCCGGTAACCAGTTCCACCTGTTGAATCTCGAGTACCGCCAGGAGCTGCTCCAGATCGAGCGCGGCCTCGCGTCGCTGCCGGTCTACTTCCGCCGCGTCCATCTCGGCGTGCTCTCGGACGTCGGCACCGCGTTCGACAACACGTTCGACTTCGATCGCAACTTCCGCGCGTCCGTCGGCGGGGTGCTCCGCGTCGATGCGTTCTTCGGCTATTTCGTGCCGGGTACGTTCGAGTTTGGCTACGCGCGGGGGATCACGACCGGCGGCATCGGCACGACGTGGTTTCAGTTGACGGGGACTCTGTGATCAGCGCCCGGCGGTGTGACCGGACCACGACTCGTACTCGGCGATCCGCTTCGATAGCACCGCGACGTCCTCGCCCGACTTCGCGCGACTCTCGGCGGCGACGACGAGCAGCCCCATCGCGGCCTGGAGCAGACGGCCGCCGGTGAGCGGGAGGTTCGCGCCGCGCAGCGCGTACTCGCGGACCTCCGTGATCCGGAACGAGATCGTGCCGACCTGGAGGAAGTCGCCGTGAAGGAATACGACGTCGCTGCCGACGAGGAGCGCGTTCTCGAGCTCGCGCTTCGCGGAGGCCTCGCCCTTGCCTTCGGCCTGCGCGCGCATGCGGCGCTTCGCGTCCTCGTAGACCTCGGGGCGCGTGATCGGTGCGTCGCGCGTGTAGGGCGCGAGTTGATCGGCGATGCCTTTTGCTGCCTCGGGACCGTCGGCGACGTGCAGCGCGACCTCGAGGTCGCCGAGCGCGAGCAGCAGATCGCGACTGCGCTGGCGGCGGCGCGCTTCGCTGAAGCGTTCGTGGGCGAGGTACGCGAGACCGGCGCACGCGAACACACCACCCGGGACGAGCGAGAGAGCCGCGGCGGCGACACCCGCGGTCGCGACACCGGACCACACGAGCGGCGCCGTCGGCGAGCGTCCGATCAGCTCGACGCGGTCGAGGAGGCGCGCATCGAGCCGGATGATCGGATTACCGGGCGGCGCGATCACGAGCCACGCTCCATCGACGCCAATGCCGCTGCGCGGGAGGAGGCGCGACCGATCGAGAGCCGTGGGTTGTGCGGATTCCATGTTCAACCGAGATCGACGACGCCTGCCTCGGCGAGTCTCGCGAAGGCGAGCAGCGCTTCGGCTTCGCGGACAGATGCGGAGCGGATCAGTGACAGTAGATCCCAGCGTCCGTCGACGCGGTTCGCAAGCTCGATCTCGGCATCCGTGAGCTGGAGGTCGTTGGCGTCCAACTCGACGTCCTTGAGGCGGCGTGGCACGCGGTGACGCGACAGCATCTGGCGCGCGACCTCGGCGACTCGCGCGCGTTCGATCAGGGTGAACGACTTCCGCACGTCGGGATCACTCGGATCCTGGTGCAGCGCCTGCGCCACCATCGCGTATGCGCCAGCCTTGTCGCCCTGGCGGAGGCGACCGCGCGCGCCCGCGGCGAGCTCGGCACCGGAGTTCGTGCGCTCCTTGTGGCGGCGGTCGACGACGAGCCGCCCCGAGGAGACCATCCTGGCGAGCGCGTCGAGTGTCTGGAAGCGCTCCCCGGAGAAGGCGGCGGCAATATCGGCAGCCGTGTGCCGATCGCCGGCGAGCGACCAGATCTTCTCCGCGTCGAGCATCGACCCCTCATCGGAGGTCGGTGGAGTCGCGGTCGGCGGTACGTAGAACGTGACGTCGTCCGCACCGAGCATCGTCATGATCTCGATCATCCGGGCGGTCCGTCGACGTGCGACGGTCAGGCAGATGTCCACGGCGAGGTGGGCCGAGACGCCGGTCGCAGGAGATTGCGCCTTGGGAATAATGTCGAAGGTCCCGTCGGTCCACGTCACGACATCCGTGACCGCCTCGCGAATCTTGGTCGCGAGGATCTCGGTCAGATCGGTCTCCGTGATCAGCCCCGACATGAGCAATACCTTGCCCAGTGGCACGCCGGTCTCGGCGCGGGTCCCCAGCGCATCGGCAAGTGCGCGCTCCGCGACGATTCCGCTGCGGACGAGGATCACACCGAGCTGCTCGTCGCGGCGATTCGAGCTCGCCCAGACGATCGTCCCTTCTTCGAGAACGATCGAGCGCACGAGATCGCGGCGCTCGCACGTGAGCTGTCCCGAAAGTGAGCGCCGGGCGACCCATTCCAGGACGTCTTCGGCGGGCATGGTGCTGAGCGCGCCGCGCACCGACATGCCTTTGAGCATAGCGGAGAATCGGCTATCGTGTGGATGATGGCCGACGGGACGACACCAGCCGCGACGAATCGTGGGTTCGTGATCACGCCGAGCCTCCTGATCGTCGGTGGCGCAGTCGCCGCCCTCGGGATCGGGCTGTTGATCACCTTCCTCTGGATGGTGCCGGCCGCTGCCGCCCGTGAAGAGAAGGCCGCGTGCCGGGGGCTCCTCGGTGACCAGCCGCTGAACCCGATGATCTGCAACGGGCAGCCATGCCCTCTCCCGCGCCCGGCCCCGGACTTCACGGCCCTCGATCATCAGGGCAAGCCCGTCCGTCTCTCGGACTTCCGCGGCAAGGTCGTCCTGCTCAACTTCTGGGCCTCGTGGTGCGGCGTCTGCAAGACCGAGAAACCCGCACTCAACGAGATGGCCAACGAGCTCGCGCGTGACGACTTCGCGGTCATCGCGCTCGCCTCCGACCATAACTGGAGCGATGTCCTGATCGCGCTGGTCGACAGCCTCGCGCCCGGCTCGCCCATGCCAAAGGGGGTAGGTGGCGAGGTGCCACTGCCCGCCGCGCTCGACGCCTATCAGAAGGCCCTGCCGAACGGGATCCCGTTCAAGGTCTTCATCGACCCACCCGCCGGCGACGGCAACATCGGCCAGATCACCGCGTCGTGGGGAATCAAGGCCGTGCCCGAGACCGCGCTGATCGATCGCCAGGGCAACATCCGCGCGTACTTCGTGAACAAGCGCGACTGGTCGACCAACGTCGCTGCGACCTGCATCCGCTCTGTCCTCGACGAACGGTGATAGGCTAGCGGTATGGCGCGGGTGCTCGTGATCGACGACGAACCGGATGTCGTCCGGTTGATCGTCAAGGTCCTCTCGGGACGCGGCCACGTCGTGCAGGTCGCTCGCGATGGCGCCAGCGCGCTTGCCCGAGTCAAGCACGAGCCGCCCGACGTGATCCTGCTCGACTCCGACCTGCCGAAGATCGACGGCGCCGAGGTCTGTCGGCGCATCAAGACCGACGAGTCGACGACCGAGATCCCGGTCGTGATGATGACGTCGAGCTACATCGACATCTACGACGTGGGTGCCGAGGGTGGTCCCGAGGCCTTCGTCGTGCGGCCGTTCGTACGCGAGGTGCTGGCGAACGTCGTCGAGCGCGTGCTGTTCCGCCGGTAGCGCCGAGCATGGACAAGGTTCCGTTCACGATCCTGACCGGCTGGCTCGGTGCGGGGAAGACGACCGCGCTGAACCGGATGCTCGCCGCGTCGCACAAGAAGCGGATCGCCGTGCTCGTCAACGAGCTCGGTCGGATCTCGATCGACACACAGCTCATCATCGGGCGCGGCAGTGACGTGCTCGAGCTCGCCGGAGGCTGCGTCTGCTGCAAGGTCGATCTCAAGAACGACCTGTGGGACGGCATCGGTGACATCGTCGCGCGCAGCCAGCCCGATCACGTCGTGCTCGAGACGACCGGCATCGCCGAGCCCGCGGCGATCCTCGACGGACTGGTGCGTGTCCCCGACGCCGTTCGCGATCGCATCCTCCCGGCCGGTGTCATCTGCGTCGTCGATGCAGAGACCGGCGGTGCCGCGCTCGAGAAGCGCGAGGAAGCACGCGAGCAGGCGATGTGCGCCGATCGCATCCTGCTCGCAAAGCTCGACGTTGCCTCGCCCGAGGCGGTCCTGCGCTGCCACGCGATTCTCGACGAGCTCGCGCCATACGCGGAGCGCGCGAGCTTTCCGGGTGACGATGCGGGAGCACGCGCGATGACCGACTGGGTCGTCGAGCCGCGCAAGCTGCGCGCCTGGATCTCGCAGCGCGATCGCGTTCACGACGATCACGATCACGGTCACCACCACGGCAACCAGATCGTGGCGGTCGCCTTTGTCGATGACTCACCCCTCGTTGGTGATCGCGTGCTCGCGGCCGTCAACGCTCTCGGCGATCGCCTGATCCGCGCGAAGGGTTTCGTTCATGTCGCGGGCGACGATCGGCGCGGCTTCCTCGAGCGCGCCGGTGTCCGCACGGACCTCACGTTCCTCGAGCCGTGGGGCGATGCCCCGCGCCGCACCGAGCTCGTGCTGATCGGCGATGGCCTCGACGAGGGTGCCGTGCAGCGCGCCCTGTGGGCCTGCCGCGCGTCGGGCTAGTTGCGCTCCGTGCTCTGTGGGCTCGGTCGATGCCGCTCCGCAGTGCTCCGCTGGTGCTGCGTCCATGGAGAGTCACCACGGAGCGCCGCTACGGTGCCAGCCAGGACGCCGCCCGCACCTGCATCAGCGCTGCTTCGCCCGCGATCAGGCCCGCATCGTCCGCATCGTGAACCGCAAGGCCGATCAGGTCGCCGCCGGCGGGGACCGCGCCGAACGCGGCGTCGACTGCGATCCATGCCGAGCCGGTCCAGCTCACCGCCCAGCGATGGCGGACGAGGCGCTCACCGTCGACGCGCAGGCCGGTCACGACGCGGGTCGGGATCGCGAGGCGCTGGGCGATGGCGGCGTACGCGAGCGCGAACGTCGTGCAGTCGCCGGCGGTGGCGGAGGCAGCGTCGCGCGCTGAGGCGATCCGGGCGCCGAGGTCGGGGACGATCCGGCTCTGCACGCTAGCGACGACGGCGCGGATGTCGCGGCTGCGATCGGTGCCAACGGGACCCGGCGGCAACCCACCGGGCAGCTTCGCGGACAGCTCGAGGGAGAGGCCCCCCGTCGACAGGTGGGCGCGCTGGCCGGGCACCGCGGGGAGGGCGAGGTCCCCATCGAGTGCGATCCGGTTCGAGTGGTGTCCCGTGACGGGAATCGACGTGGCCGCGATCAGATCGACGAGGGGATACGACAGGCGGGCCTGCGCGGCCGTCGCGCGCATCGCGATCACCCCCTCTCCGTCGACGACGCGCGCGGGAGCTCCATCGTCCGCGAGGTCGATCGTTGCCTCGACGACGACGCCCGCATCGAGAGCAAGGCGCGCGACGAAGCGCAGCGGAGCCACGGGATCGATCCGGCCGTGGCCGAGCACGAAGCCGCGCGCCGGCAGGAACACCGAGCCTGCGAACTTCGCGTCGCGGCGCACCACGAGCGGGATCAGCTCTGCGGGTACCGCGCCGCCGGGGAGCGCGAGCTGCGCACCGTCGAGCGTGACCGCCCAGCCGCGCGCGTCGCGAACCGCCATCGCGTGGCGCACCGTGCCGGCATTTTCGGTCCAGGTCACGCGTGACGCGGTGAGGGCATGATCCGCGCGGATCTCGATCGTCGTCGCGATCTCGATCGGGGCGTCGCCGCGCAGGAACCGCAGGGTCTCGACGCGGCGGAGCACGACGCCGGAGCGCGACCAGGTCTCGGTCTCCTCGGCGGTGCCGACCTGCGCGCCGCCCAGCCAGATCGTGTAGCGCCGCTCCTGATCGCTCGGGGTCTCGGTCGGCGCGTCGGCCACGAGCGGCGCAGGTGTGGCGCACGCCGCGAGAACACCGATCACGGCGAGACGCACATGATGATCGTAGCCAGCTCTGCCCCACGAGCGCAAACTCGTCGCATGCCCGGGCCGTGGTTCATCGTCGGGTGCGGTTACACAGGTATCCGCCTCGCTCGGGCCCTGGTCGGACGGGGTGCCGAGGTCACGATCGCACGCCGCGACCCCGCCACCGTCGCCGACCTCGCGGGCCAGCTCGGAGTCGTCGGAGTCCGCGCGGATTTCGCCGAGCCCGGAACGCTCGAGGGCGTGATCGCCCCAGGTGCGATCGTCGTGTGCCTCGCGCCGCCGGGCGCGGATCCGGCGAACGAGATCCGAAACCTGATCGCCGCCGCGCCCCACGCGCACAAGCTCGTCTACGTGTCGTCGACGGGCGTCTATGCACCGGGCGGCGGCGCGTGGGTCGACGAGGAGTGGCCGCTCCGGCCGACGACGCCGTCGGGCAAGGCGCGCGTCGCCGCCGAGGCCGCGCTCGCCGAGGCACGCGTGCCGTGGATCTCGCTGCGCGTCGCAGGCATCCATGGTCCGGGGCGCGGCCTCGTCGATCGGATCCGCGCGGGCACGTACCGGATCGTCGGCGACGGCCGCTCCCACGTCAGCCGGATCCACGTCGACGATCTGGTCGCGACGATCATCGCGGCGGGGCTCACGAACGTCACCGGTGCGGTCAATGTCGCCGACAACGATCCAGCGCCGATCGGAGAGGTCGCCGATACGATCGCCGCGCACCTCGGGCTGCCGCCGCCGCCGCGCGTAGCGGCGGAGTCAGTCGCACCCGAGATCGCGGGCATGTTGACGGCCGATCGCAAGATCGCGAATCGCAGGTTGCGAGAGGAGCTCGGCATCGTGCTGCGCTATCCGAGCTGGCGCGCGATCAACGTCACGTAGAAGGGGCTCCAGCTGGAGCCACAGGAGCGCCGGTCGGGTTGGACGCGCTGGTGGGGAACTGCGCGGTCCTGCACGCCGGTAGCGCTTCACTGGAATTTATGGTAAATATTTGAGTGAAGTATGACCCAGCTTCATTTTACCGTCGACGAGCAAACTGCCAAGCGCATCAAGAGTGAGGCCAAGAAGCGCGGAATGACCGTGTCGCGGTACCTGGCTGGGATCATGACGCGCGATGCCGGCGGTGCCTGGCCCGCCGGATATCTGGATGGTGTGGTTGGGAGTTGCGCCGCGGTACCGCTGTCCGAGCCGACCGACCTCGAGCTCGACGACATCGACCTCGGTCGCGGGTGACCATGTATCTGCTCGATACGAACGTGTGCATTCACGTGCTCAACAGCAGCGCTCCGGAGGTTGTCGCGAGGTTCTCGGCCGAGTCACCTGCGACGCTCCGGCTGTGCTCGGTGGTCAAGGCAGAGCTGCTGTACGGTGCGCGGAAGAGCGACCGCGTCGCCCGCGTACTGACCAGTCTCGACCGGTTCTTTCGACCGCTGATCAGCGTGCCGTTCGACGACGAATGCGCTCACGAGTACGGGCGGATTCGCGCAGATCTGGCTCGCGCCGGCACGCCGATCGGCGCCAATGACCTGATGATCGCGGCGATCGCGCGCCGGCACGACCTTACCGTCGTCACGCACAACACGGATGAGTTCGTGCGGGTCGTCGGTCTCGCGGTGGAAGACTGGGAGTAGCGGCCGGGTTCGAGACGATCACTCGTAGGTACCCGACGTCCAACTCGGCACGCCGGGTTTGCAGATCACTCGGTGCGAGAACGTCGCAGACAAAGATCCAACGCTGATCAGTGAGGCCGCCGATCCGTTCGCCTCGCAACTCGGGCTGCCGCCGCCGCCGCGCGTGCCGGCGAAGTCAGTCGCCGCCGAGATCGCGGGCATGCTGACGGCCAATCGCAAGATCGCGAACCGCAGGTTGCTAGCGGAGAGATGGAAGTTCCACGAGCAGCGGCGCAGTGGTCGAGGCCATCAATCCATAGAGCTTCTGGTAGTCGGTGAACCCGATCGCGCGCGACGCGGCGAGGTCCGCTTCGACCTCGCGCTCGAACTCGGGCAGGTGAATCAGGATCCGGTTCGCCGGGATCCGCGCGCGGGCATACGCGGCGATGTCGCTCGCGCGGTTGCCGATGCCGGCGGCGATCGGGACAGTGAGCGCGCGCATCACGGACGCTTTGTACTCGACCGAGCGGTCGCCCGCCGGAACGAAGACACCGCGCCCGAGGCGGATCAGGCCGCGCGGGAAGCCGTGGCTCGTCAGCCAGGCGCGCGTCTTCTCGGTGAACACGTCGCCGCGCGACGAGACGTAAACGATCACGTGCGGGACCTTGGACAGCGCCTCGGGTGCGTACGGCCGATGCGCGATGTCCGTGCCCTTGACCATCTGGCCGACCACCGCGTCCTCGGACTCCGACAGCGTGCCGTCGATATCGGTGACGACGAGCGTCGCGTCCTTCGGCGCGACATAGCCGACCGCCCATGCACCCGTGCCGTCGATCGTCGAGGCGACGTAGAGGTCGCGCATTCCTGTGGGGACCCGCGCCTTGCCTTCGAGCACGACCTCGAACCGGCCGTCGGCGTTCGTCAGGCCCGACGCGAGCAGGCGCCATGCGCCGCCCTCGCATGCGTAGACTGCGGCGACCTCGCCCTGGAGATCCTTGTCGAGCGCGCCGTACGCGAGCTTGCCGCCGATCCGCTGGACCGCATCGGTCTCGCGCGCGATCAGATCCGCCGCGCGGTGATTCGGATCGCCGGTCCGGATGACGAGCTTGCTGCGCGTGTGCCGGGCTTTGCCAGTCCGTACCGCGGGTGGTTCGGCGCAGCGGTCGTCGGCGATTGCGGGCGAGGCGAGGGCGATCAGGACGAGAACGGGTGCGAGGCGCAGGATGACTCTCATACGCACGAGACGCGCTGGCCCCCCGCGTGGTGGACCCCGATCACGCGATCCTCACGTCAGCGAGCCCGGTGGCGGCGCAAACCGGCACGCTTCAGCCGCCGGCACGCTTCAGCCGCAGCGGCGGCGGCGGGGCGCCAGCAGCAGGGCAAGCACGCCGAGCCCGAGGACGAGCGAGCTACCTCGCGGTGGGCCGGCATCGCAGCAGCCCGGATCGGTCTTCTTCGGCGGACCGTCGACCGCGGGTGGTGCATCGACGAGACCTCCGCACACCGCGGGTGGGCCGGTGACGCCGAACTGCTGAGCGAGCGCGGGCCACTGCGGCTCGCACTCGGTCTGCGTGGGCGTGCCGGCGGCGCACTGCAGCGGACCTGCGAGCTCGACGAACCGGAACAGCTTCTGCCAGCTCAGGGGATTGTTCGTGCGACCGACGGCCATGTAGTCGGGCTGCCAGTTCGCGGCGCAGCCGACGAGCTCGCCGTTGGCACGCTGCGCGATGCACCCGAGCTGCGGGGGCGCCAGGTCGGGTCCGTTCGCGACCGTCGTGCCGAGCTTGGTGAACGGACCTGCGCCACCCGTCCCCGACTCGAACGTGCCGCTCGCGATCGTCGCTGCGATCACGGTGCCGTTCGTGCGGAACACGACGCCGCGGATCGGGTCGTCGGTCGACAGCACCTCGGTGAACGTGTCGCCACCATCAGTCGTGCGGTACAGGCGATCGCCTTTGGGCGGCTTCGCCTCGAGGGACAGGAGATAGAAGTGATCGGGGTTGGTCGGATCGATCGCGCTGATGAAGACGAGCGGCGTGCTGCCGTACATCACGGTCGGTGGCAGCGGCTTCTCGACCCACGACGCGCCGGTCGTGTCGGTGCGCTCGAGAAATGCGCGCGCCGTCGGGCTCACCTGATATCCCGTCGCGTAGATCCGTTGCGGATTGCTCTTGGCGACCTTGATGCTCTTCCACCAGATCGTCGCCGACGGGAGACCGCTCGGCGTGAAGGTCAGGCCGTTGTCTGTCGAGCGGTAGACGTCGTTCGCGCCCGCGCTCTCCGCCGTCGCGACCCAGACGTCGCCGGTCGGTGCGATGTCGATCGCGTCGATCCAGCGGCCCGCGATCCGGTTCGGATCGCCCTCGGGAAGTGCGTCCGTGGCTGTCTGCCAGGTACAGCCCCCGTCGCGGCTGACGCGGAGGCCGGTGAACGTCGTCGCGAACATCGTCCCGTCGGTCGCGATCGCGTACTTCGGATCGAACTCGCCGCCGTAGCCAATCGACTTCTCGCAGACCCAGCGGAACGTGCAGCCAGCGTCGTGGCTGATCAACAGGCCGAACGTGGTGCGGACGTACAGCGCCTGTTCGTCGGTGGGGTGCAGGAACACACCATTGCTCGCAGGCGCGCGGCCGTTCGCGAGCGCGAGCGCCGGTGCGATCATGCATGCGAGCGAGAGGGCTGCGGCCGACCGAAGGGTCATGGACGTCAGGGCACTATAGTCCGCTCGACCCACGCCAGTGCGCCGAAATGCTGGAGCGCGACCATGATCACGCACCCCATCACGCCGGCGGCCACGTCGTCGAGGACGACGCCCCACCCTCCCGGCAGGTTCTCGTCGAGCCAGCGAACCGGGGGCGGCTTCGTGATGTCGAGGAACCGGAACACGAGGAACCCGATCCCTAGAGCCACGCCGCTCGTACGATCGACGAACGCCATCGTGACGAGATATCCCGCGACCTCGTCGATCACGATGCGGCCGCTGTCGTGCGTGCCCCATGCGATGTCGGCGCGGTGTGCGGCCCAGATCGCGAGGAACGTGATCGCCGCGGTGACGATCAGGAATTGCCACCACAGCAGGGGCGCCAGCGCCCACGCGAGCGGGATCGCCACAATGGTTCCGCAGGTGCCCGGGGCTACCGGCGAATACCCGGCGCCGAGTGCCGTCGCGAGCGCCTTGGCAACACTGTTCACGCGCTGAAACAATACTCCATACTGTTGGATTACCGACACGTTGGGAGATCGTGAGGGGCGGTTTGATCTTCGACAGATCGATCAGAGCGTGATAACTCAGAGGGAAGCCGTGGAACGCGTTTACCTCCTAGCGCCGGCCTTGATCCTCCTCGCCGTCTTCGTGATCGGCCTGGCCGTCTTTTCGGTTCTTTCGGCCACCGGCAAGCCGCTCGCGCTTCGCGGCGTGAAGCACAACCAGCTGTTCGGTCCGTTCCTCGGACGGTTCCTCGTCTGGATGATGCAGCCACTCGAGCGCCTGCTCGTCGGTCGCGTGTCGGCGAATGCGGTAACCGCGCTCTCGCTCCTGCTCTGCGCGCTCACCGGTATCGCCGCGGCAACCGGTCACCTCACCGGCGCAGTCTGGATGTACACGGTCGCGGGAATCCTCGATGCCCTCGACGGTCGTCTCGCGCGGCTCAACGGACAGCAGACCAACGCGGGCGCGCTGTTCGACTCGGTCTCGGATCGCTGGGGCGAGCTGTTCGCGCTCACCGGCTACATCTGGTTCCTCAGGGACTCGCCGTGGATGTTCGCGGCGCTCGGCACGCTCGGCGCGTCGCAGATGGTCAGCTACACGCGCGCACGCGCGGAGGGCCTCGGCATCAACCTGCGCGGCGGCATGATGCAGCGTGCGGAGCGCGTCGTGCTCGTCGCCGCGGGCACGCTCGTCGCCGCGTGGTACGGCGCCAACCCCGAGACGGTCTCGGCCGTCGTTCCGATCCTTGGCGGTGTCCTGCTCGTGGTCGCGGTCGCTTCGACCGGCACCGCGCTCAGCCGCTGGGTTGTCGCCTATCGCGAGCTTGTCCGCGTTTCCAAGTCGATCGAGGTCGAGGAGACGCCGGCGTCGGCTCCGCAGATGTCGTTCTCGGTCCCGCAGAAGCTGCGTGACAGCGCGGAGCTCGCGCCCGCCGCTCCGCGGGTCTAGTCAGTCCGCAAACGTCGCGATCACGGGTGCGTGATCGCTCGCGTCCTGTCCCTTGCGGGCGGTGCGATCGATCGTGCAGGCGGTGCAGCGCGCGGTCATCGGTGCGCTCGTCAGGATGTGGTCGATCCGCAGGCCCTGGTTCTTGAAGAACGAGACGCCGCGATAATCCCACCACGAGAACACGCCACCGTCGGGCGTGAGGACGCGGAACACGTCGGTCAGGCCGAACGCACGTACGTCCGCGAGCGCAGCGCGCTCCTTCGGGCTGCAGTGGATCTGGTCCCGCCACGTGTCGGGTGACCAGACGTCTCCGTCGTCGGCGGTGACGTTCATGTCGCCACACACGACGAGCGGATCGGTCGGCTTGCTCGTGCGCTCGAGGTACGCACGCAGGCGCCCGAACCACGCCAGCTTGTATGGATACTTCTCGGCGGTCAGCGCCTGGCCGTTCGGGACGTAGAGGCAGACAACGCGCACGCCGTGCGTCGTCGCCGCGATCACGCGGGCCTCGTCATCCGGCACGTCGTCACCGAACCCGCGCGTGACCTCCGCGAGCGGCGCGGTCGACGCGATCGCGACCCCGTTGTAGCTCTTCTGGCCAAACGTCGCGACCTCGTACCCGGCCTTGCGCAGCGCCTCGACCGGGAAACCCGCATCCTCGACCTTGGTCTCCTGAAGGCACAGGACGTCGGGGCGCTCGCGGTCGATCCACGCGAACAGCCGATCGTTGCGGGCGCGGATCGAGTTGATGTTCCAGGTCACCAGCTTCATGCCGGCGCGAACCTACATCGGCACCGTGGCGCGCGGGCAACAGCTGCAACCGTGCCAGCCCACCCGGTGTCTCGGGAATGCTGAGGGCCACGGCGGTGTTTCACCTCCCGAGGGCCGTTTTAGACCGACACCCGTCGTCGAACGTGAGGATGAACATGAAGGCACCAAACGATCTGTCCGTGTGGAGCATCATCGAGCGCCTGCAGCGTCGGCTCGAGCGTCAGGGGATGAGCGCCGCCGCGGCCGACAAAGCCGTCGCGTTGGTCATCAGCCGCCTCGCCACCAGCTCGCGCTAGTCGCTCGCGTCGTCAACTCGTCGGTAGATCTGCGATCGACTTCTTGGGGTCGAGATACATCGCGAGCTTGCTCTGGATGTAGTCCTTCGCGCGGGAGCGCAGGAGGAACCCGGGATCCTCGCCCTTGAACTGGGCGCGGCTGTTCCCGACCGAGAGCTCCCCCTCGATCTTGACGAGGAGGTACTTGCCGGAGAACCGGGCCTTGTTCTCGTCCTGCCACGTCACCTTGATGCCGTGCTTGTTGACGAGGTACTGGCCGAGCCGCTCCAGGCGCGACTTGGCTTCCTGGTCGGAGAGGACGTACGGATAGTCGATCTCCATCGCGTTACCCTCGAAGGTTTACCACGGAACGCGTCACTTGGACTCGCTGGTGGCGTCGTCCTCACCGCGTGAGGATCTGTCCAGGGTCTTGCGCTGCGCGTCGGTGAGTTGCTGTTCGCAGGCCTCGAACGCCAGATGGTCATTGGCGTCGACCAGGCACGTGCGCACCGGGCTGCTCCACTTCGATTCGCTGCACACAGCAACGATCGAGTCGCGCATGGCGGGAAGGGACTCGAGGACGCCCCGGCGCATGTCCGCGGACAGCGTCGACTTCGTCAGCGCGTCCTTGGTGAGCATCAGGAACTTCGACCCGACCGCACCGCAGGGCGGCGCATCAGCCGAGCCCCGTTTGCACGCGACCAGCGCGAGCGCGAGGACACAGGCGAGACGAACCACTCCGACGTTTTCCGCTCCGTCTGCGCGCGTGTCAAGCCGGTATAGTCCTCGCGTGCCGCCGACGCGATCGCTTCCCCTGGTCGCACTCGCGCTCGCCGTTGCCGTGATCGTCGTTCACGCGCGCGTCGTGATCGGCGGCAAGACCTGGGACGACACGCGCTACCACACCGAGATCGCACCACCGCGGCTCGCCGCAGCCGAGCTCGTGCAGACCGCCGCGTTGCCGCTCTGGTGGGATGGCAGCGGGCTTGGCGTACCGCTCGCCGCAGAGCCCAGCCACGGCGCGCTGTATCCGCCGCTGTGGATCGCATCGGCGCCGCGCACGCTCGACCTCGCGATGCTGCTCCACCTCTTGTGGGCCGCACTCGGGGTCGCGGTATGGGCGCGCCGTCGTCATCCACCCGCGACGACCGGCGTCAGCGATCCGAGCGCGCTCGTCGCGGGCTTGCTTGTCGCGACGTCGGGGTTGCTCGCGAGCACCGCGCTGCGCGGCGCGCTGCCCGCACTCGCGCACCTGCCATGGATCGGCGCCGCTGCGATGTGGCTCGCCTCGGCGACGACGCGCCTCGAGCGCGTGCGTCGCGAGAGTGGCCCGCCTCGTGACCAGGTCGATGTCGACGCGAGTGCGCGTGACGAGGAGCGCGTGAAGGCGATCGCCAGCGACACGACCCGTGATGTCGTGACCAGCGACGCTGCGACGAGCGCCGCCGCCGCGCCCGCCGGTGACGAACAACGCACGATTCTAACCGCGAGCTCCAAGGTGCAGTCGCACGACACGCTCGCGGCAGCACGCACGGACGTGCTGCGCGCGACGGACACCGATGGCGCCACCGGCAACGGCGCGCAACCGGTGCGGCGCACCGACACGCTCGCGGCGGCGCGCACCGACGTGCTGCGCGCGACGGTCGCCCTCGGTGCACTGATCGGCCTCGTCGGGCTGACCGGCCAGCTCGCGATCCTCGTCGACGCCGTGCTGCTCGCGGCCGTGCTCGCGGGGCGCCGCGTCGCGTGGCAGGCGCTCGCGCTCGCACTCGGTGCGGGACTCGCGATCGGCGCCGTGCAGTGGATCCCGGCGTTGCTCCAGATCCCGCTCGGTGCGGGAGGGGGCGAGGTGCACGGGCTTCCGCTGTCGCGGTTGATCGAGCTGATCGTGCCGGGGAGCTTCGGCTCGTCGGATCCCGATCGCGCCGTGACCGCGCTTGCGGGCAGCGCCGCGTGGGCACCGAGCTTGTTCGTCGGCGCGCCGCTGCTCGCACTCGCCGCGGTGCGCACGCCGCCGCAGCGCGTGCTCCTGGCGCTCGGGACGTTCGCGGTCCTCGCGCTCGTCGTCGGGCGCGGAGGCTGGCCCGCGGTCTTCGGCGCGCCCGAGCTGCATGTTGCGGCGTTCGCGCTGGTGCTGGGGGCGCACGCGGGCGCAGGGATCGATGCGCTCGCGGCGGGACAGCGGCGGGCGGTGCTCGCACTGGTCGTCGCGGCCGGATGCAGTGCGGTCGCGATCGGCGCTCTCGGTGCGCTGCGCAGCCAGCAGCCCGAGGCGAGCGCCGCGATCGAGCGCGCACTCCTCGACGGCGGGCTCGGTGTGCTGTGCATTGCGATCGCGATCGGGCTCGTGTGGCGCGCGCCGGGCAAGGCGATGCCGATCGTGCTCGCATTACTCGTGCTGCCGGGCGTCGGTGCGAGTCCGTCGACGTCGCCCGTGATCGCGCGCTCGATCGTCGACACGCCACCGCTGTGGGCGACCGCGGCGGAAGCGTCCCCGCGACCGGCGCGCGTGTTTCGACCGACGCACATGTTCGAGCACTCTCCGTCCGTCGAAGACGTGATCGCGACGTTTGGCGGGACGTCGCCGTGGCAATGGGGCCTCGCGAGCGCGCGCAGCGAAGATCCGGCGCGGCTTCCCTCGCACGATGCGGTGTGGCTCGCGGCCGCACGCGAGGGTGGGGCGCTGCTCGATCGGTTCGGCATCGGCCTCGCGATTCTTCCCGAGACGATGGTCGGATCGCGCAAGTTCACCGAGCTCGCGCGCCGCAGCGGGTTCGCGCTCGTCGCGATCCCGGTCGCACCGGTCGCCTCGGTGCTGCGCGGCTGGCAGCGCGCGATCGAGCCCGACGACGCGATGGCGCTCCTGTTCGCGCCGGGCGGCGGTACCAATGTCCTGCGCGGCACCGTCGTGCTCGGCGCCGCTGGCGATGCGAACCCCGATCAAGGGCCACCGGTTCCGTGCGCGATCAAGCGCTGGGAGCCGGGCGACATCGCCGTGACCTGCGCGCCGGATCGCGCGGGCTACGCCACGATCTCGTCGTCGCCGGCGCCGGGGTGGAGCGTCACCGTCGACGGTGAGTCCCGCGACTGGTTACCCGCGGATGTGTTGCGCCGCGCGGTCAAGATCGACGCCGGGCCGCGCGCGATTCACTGGACGTACACGACGCCAGGCCTCGTCCTTGGCGGGACTATCGCGCTCGGCGGCCTGCTCGCGCTGGCGGCGTTGCTCGTCCTGAGCCGCCGCCGCGATCCGTGATTCAGTCGATCGCTGCCTGCGACGGCCGGTCGTCCGGCTCGCACAGGCGGTCGAGGGTCTCGCGGGACGACTTCACGGTGCCATTCGCGATGCCCCACACGGTCTCGACGATCCGTGCGTTGACGGGCGTCGGAATGCCGTGTCTTCCACCACGCGTCGCGATCTCGCCGTTGAGGAAATCGATCGCTGGCTTCCGTCCGCGCTCGATCGCCGCGAGCATCGACGACCGCATCCGGCGGTAGCGCAGTCCGACCGCGAGGAGCAGCGCGTGCTTCGCGGTGAGCGCGAACGATGCGGACGCGGCGCGATCGGCGTCGGTCAGCGCGACCCACTCGAGATCGAGCGTGCCGGCGACCTTCTCGAGCGCGATGCCTTCGACCCTCGCGACGGCGACGACCTCGGTCATGATCTCGAGCGCGAGCCGGCGATAGCGCCGCTGGCGCACGAGTCCCCCGAGTCGCTCGCCGGCGATCGTGCCGAGCGCGGACACCGCGCAGTTGAGAGCGAGCTTGCTCCACCGCGCGCCGCGCAGATTCTTGGTCAACGCGACCGGGCCGATCGCTTCGAGCAGCTCTCCGACGCGGCGAAGATCGGCGTCGACCTCGCCCGACAGGCGACCGAGCGAGAACCCGCCGGCGGCCGTGCGCTCGTAGCGGCCGGGCTCGGGCATCGATGCGCCCCACGCGACGATGCCGCCGATCACTCGGTCGGCGCCGACGATCGTGGCGATCCGGTCCTCGCAGAGGCCGTTCTGGAGCACGACGACCTGCGCATCCGCGTTGAGGTGAGGCAGGGCGGTCCGCGCGGCGTCCTCGACGTTCGGAGGCTGGGTCGCAAGGATGCAGAGGTCGTATTTGCCTTCAGGAGCGGGGGAGACCC
The DNA here is from genome assembly GCA_031421915.1 of Myxococcales bacterium. GTDB lineage: Bacteria > Myxococcota_A > Polyangia > Haliangiales > Haliangiaceae > JABFXX01. The sequence goes on from JANOPP010000319.1 coordinate 27,902, forward strand.
AGCCGCGGACCGTGCGCTCCTCGCCATCGTCGACGACTCGGAACCCGGATTTGTCGACGGCGGCGCGGATCAGGTCGTTGGTCGAGACCGCGGTCACGGCCGAGCCGACCTCCATGAGCGTGGATGCGACGATGCCGCCGATCCCGCCGGCGCCCATCACGAGGATCCGTGGCTGGGGATTCATCCCTGCTTCAATAACCCATGTCGGGTCACCGGAAAACCCGCGTGGCTTTGGGGAAATCCCCCGGAAGGGATACAATTCGGGGTCGATGCAGATCACCTTCTGGGGGGTCCGGGGTAGTTACCCCGTGCCCGGCGCAGCTACCGTGCGCTACGGCGGCCAGACGTCGTGCGTGGAAGCCCGCTCGGCCAAAGGGGAATGCCTCATCGTCGATGCGGGCACCGGCCTGCGCGCCCTGGGCAACAAGCTCATGGGCGAAGCGCGCGGCCCCCAGCGGTACGACGTCCTCCTGTCCCACGTGCACTGGGACCATATCCAGGGCCTGCCGTTCTTCTCGCCGGCCTACGTGCCTGGGACCCGGATCGCGGTCCACGCGCTGCTGACCGCAGCCGACGAGCTGCAGCAGGTGATCGGCGGCATCACCCGCCACGAGTTCTTCCCGATGCCCCTCGAGGCAGTACCGGCGCAGTTCGACTTCTACCAGGTCGAGCCCGGCGTCGAGTTCGACATCGGTGGGTTCCACATCACGCCGATCGCGCTCAACCATCCGTTCGGCTCGGTTGGCTACCGGATCGATTGTGACGACGAGTCGTGGGCGTACGTCGCCGACACCGCGCCGTTCGATCAGGTGATCCACAAGCAGCACTTCTTGAAGGGACCCGAGCCGCTGTCCGACGACGACAAGGTCTCGCTGTCCGCGATGCGCGAGGCGCTCGTGCAGCGGCTCCAGGGCGTCGACACGGTCGTCTACGACACCCACTTCCTCCCGGAGGAGTACGCGCGGTTCCCGCACTACGGTCACTCCACGCCAGATCAGGCGCTCGAGATCTGCGCCGAGGCGAAGATCAAACGGCTCGTCCTCTACCATCACGCGCCGTCGCACGGCGATGACCAGATGGATCAGATCGCGGCGACGTACCTCGCGAAGGGTGCGGAGATCGGGATCGAGGTGCTGACGTCGTTCGAAGGCATGACGCTGCCGATCGGTGACTACGAGGGCGACATGCGTCGCGAGCCCGAGCGCACGAATCCCGGAGTGGGCCCAGCGTGAAGATCCGGTTCTGGGGGGTGCGCGGCTCGTTCGCGATGTCCGGTCGCGACTTCCTGCGATACGGCGGCAACACGACGTCCGTCGAGCTGGTGACGTCGGCGGGGCAGCGTCTCCTGATCGATCTCGGCACGGGAGCGACGGAGCTCGCGAAGCAGCTCATGGGCGGCGAGTTCGGCAAGGGCCAGGGCCGGCTACCGATCCTGCTCTCGCATACGCACCTCGATCACATCCAGGGGCTTCCGTTCTTCACGCCGTTCTTCATCAAGGGCAACGAGATCCGGATCCTCGGCGCCAAGCCGATCGGCGGCGGAACCCTCGAGGGCACGATCCAGAACCAGCTCGCGCCACACTACAGCCCGCTCAACGGTCTCGAGAACCTCGCGGCTGGCGTCTCGATCGACGAGATCATCCCGGGCCAGAGGGTCGCGCTCCCGGGGTTCGAGGTGAAGACGATCGCCGTGCCGCACGGCAGCATGTGGACCACGGCGTACCGGATCAAGGGCGACGGGAAGACGGTCACGTACCTGTCCGACGTCGAGTATCCGGATCTCGACGAGCCACTGCCGGAGGCGATCGAGCTCGCGAGGGACGCGGACCTCTTGATCCACGACGCGATGCACGCCGATCACGACTACGATCTGCGGCGTGGCTGGGGCCACTCACCCGCACGTGCGGGTGTGGTCGTGGCAGAGCGCGCCGGAGCGAAGAAGCTGGCACTGTTTCATCACAGCCCCGATGCGACGGACGAGATGATCGACGAGGTCGTGCAGCGCACGTCATCCCGCACCGCCGTCCCCGTGTTCGCGGCTGCTGAGGGGAGCTACCTGGAAGTATGAGCGACCGACTGGATCCCGAAGCACTGCGCGAGCTCGGCGAGAGCTCCACCAACGTCTCGAACTCGTGGGCCGGCGCGGAGGAGTACCTCTCGCAAGGTCTCGTCGTGTGGGCACGCCGCGCGGTCGCCGACGATCAGCCGGTCGCGGTCAAGGCAGCGGTCGCCGCGTGCCGTCTCGTCGTCGAGGCGTATCCGACCGACGGTGCCGATGCGCACGCACCGAAGCAGTACATCGACGACATGCTGGCGAAGATCCAGCGCTGGATCGACAACCCGTCGAACACGAACAAGGAAGCCGTGCGCAGCTCGCTCGATACGACGCGCCAGCTCCATGCGTGGCAGGGCCATCAGCGCAGCCCGCACTTCTGGATCCTCGAGGCCGTCGATCACGCGAGCTTGTCCGTCTGGGCCGGCGAGCGTTCCAGCTACATCGTGCCGCTCGACTTCGCGACGTGCTCGGCACGCGCGGTGGCGTGCGTTCTCCACGCGATGCTCGTCAACGGCGTGAACGAGGCGAGTGCGATCGATCAGCTCACGCACGTGGTCCGCACGTCCGCGGGCCAGCGCGTCGACTGAGACCCGCGACCCTCCACTGGTCAACCCGGGAACAGCGCGCGCTCGATGAAGTCGGCGAGCGCCTTGCGTGCGCGCTCGGTGCCCACGGGCGGCGGACCGACATGCTCGGCGAGGCCATACGCGCACTGCATCGCGCTGCCGTAGAGTACCCATGCGGTCGCCTCGGGATCCGGGACGACATCGCGCGGCGTGATCGTGGAGATCAGTGCGCTCAAGCGGCGGACCGAGACGTCCTCGAACGCGCGGCGCAGCTCGCCGACCTGCGGATCGCGCAGCGACATCTCCATGAAGCTGCGCGACAGCTGCGGTCGAGACAAGACGTGCTCGAAGAGCAGGGCGATCGTCTCGCTGATCGTCTCTCGGCGTGCGAGGCCGACGAACCGCGACGGTGTGAGGCCCTCGATCGTCGAAGCATAGGCGGTGACCATCATCCGCCGCGAGATCTCCAGATAGACCTCGTGCTTGTCATCGAAGTACCGATAGAAGGTCCCGACCGAGACGCCTGCGCGCGCCGCGATCTCCGGTGTGCCCACCGCGTCGTAGCCATCCTGTGCGAAGAGCTCTGTCGCGGCCTCGATCAGCGCGACGTAGCTGCGGCGGGAGCGCTCCTGGCGGAAGTCGGGCTCCTTCGACGCTCGGAGCAGGGACTCCGAGCTCGCGAGCGGCGACCGTGTAGGCCCGCGTGCGCTACGCGTCTTGGTGCGAGCCGCCATCCATCCACAATGCCCTTGACGCGGAGCGAGGCGCCAGTCCAAAATGAAACAAGTTTCAGTTTTCTCTTTGGGAGGGCTCCATGGAATCCGCCGCCGCCGCCGCACCGCTCGCCGGTCCGTCGATCGAGACGCTCGAGGCACTTCTCGATGTGACGTACGTCTGGGGCTATCAGGAAACGCGCGAGAAGCTGCGTGACCTCTACGACAAGGCGGTCCGCGCGCAGTGGATCTCCGATGACGTGCTGCCGTGGAAGACCGACGTCGATCTCGACAAGCAGTACGCGCCGGAGCAGCTGATGCCGCTGTTCGGTTCGGACATCTACAACAAGATGACCGAGAAGGAGCGCAAGGCGGTCAATCAGGAGTCGTTCTCGTGGACGATCTCGCAGTTCCTCCACGGCGAGCAGGGCGCGCTGCTCGCGACCGCACAGCTCGTCGACTCGTGCCAGGACCTCGATAGCAAGCTGTACGCGGCGAGCCAGGTCGTCGACGAGGCCCGCCACGTCGACGTCTACAATCGCTACCTGCACACAAAGATCGGGTTCTCGTATCCGGTCAATCCCCACCTCAAGACGCTGCTCGACATGATCCTCAAGGACAGTCGCTGGGACATGAAGTTCCTCGGCATGCAGATCATGGTCGAGGGACTCGCCCTGGCCGCGTTCGGGATGATCCGCGCGAACACGCAGGAGCCGCTGCTTCGCGAGCTGACCGCGTACGTCATGGGCGATGAAGCGCGTCACGTCGCGTTCGGCGTGCTGTCGCTCCGCGACTACTACAAGGATCAGTCGGACGCCGTGAAGGCCGAGCGCGAGGACTTCGTCTACGAGGCCGCGCGCCTGATGCGGGATCGGTTCCTGTTCCAGGAAGTCTGGGAGAAGACCGGCCTGCCGACGAAGAAGTGCATGGACATCGCCCTCAACAACCAGGGCCAGGTGATGTTCCGGCAGATGCTGTTTGCGAAGATCGTCCCGGCGATCAAGAAGATGGATCTGCTCTCGGATCGCCAGCGCGAGCGGTTCAAGGAGCTCGGCATCCTCCAGTTCGAGAACTGGGAGGATCCGGTCGCGTCGATGTCGCAGGCACCGTCGGGCGGCACGTCGGCACGCCTCCAGTAGCCGGCTTCGCTCCAGCGCGCTATCGTGCGCGCATGCGCGCCATGCTCCTCGTCGTGATCTCCCTCGGCCTCGTCGCTTGTTCCAAGGACGACAGCACGGCGAAGAAGAAGCCGGCGCCCGCCGCGACGACGACCTCGACGGGTACGGTCGGCACGGACGGTGTTCGCCGGATCGCGATCGAGGCCGGCAAGGACGGCTACGTCCCCGACAAGATTCCGGGCAAGCCGGGCGAGAAGCTGATGCTCGTGTTCACGCGCACCGTCGAGGGCGAGTGCCTCGCGGAGCTCAAGACGCCGGACGGCAAGCTGACGGTGCTGCCCATGAACGCGCCCGTCGAGATCCCTGTGACCGTTCCCGCCGACGGCGAGGTCCGGTTCGCCTGCGGGATGGACATGTATTTCGGCACGATCGTCGCGCAGAAGGGCTGATCACTTCAGCAGGAAGCTGACGACGAAGCACGCCGCGGTCGGCGTTCCGTAGAGCAGGTACGGCTGATAGGTCCACTCCTGCAGCGCGCGGCTGATATCGGTGGCGACGCGGCTGTCGACCTTCGTGATCACCTCGACGGAGGAGACCCGGCCGGAGGGACCGATGCAGACCTTCGACGCGACGGTTGGCGGGAGATCTGTGTGCTTGTGCTGGCTGATCTCGGGAGGCGCGCCGGAGATCTTGGTGACCGCGCTCGGCGCGACCGTGACCGTGCGTCCTGTCGCCGGCGGAGGTGTCGGGACCGGGGGCGTGGCCACCGCAGGCTTGGACGGCGGCGGCGCCGGTGGAGGCGTCACGACCGCGGGTGGCGTCGACAGAGGCGGCTGCGTCGAGGTGGCCGAGCCCGAGCCGCTCTTGGTGTCGCTCGGCGTGACGGGGGGCGGCGGTGCAGGCGGCCTGGCGTCCTGGACCGCCTTCGCCTTCGGCGTCTCGCGGCGGCGCTGATCGCGCTCACGCTGCTTCTCCGGTTCCATCGACGGCGAGTACTCGTAGACGACCGTCGGCTGCGCGTCGAGCTCCTGCTTCCACACGTCGACGCCGTTCTGCCGGAGGACGATCGAGTGCAGGCCGACGGTGATCGGCATCTTGATCGGCGTCGTCATCGGCAACACGATGCCGTCGAGCACGGCCTCGAGGCCGGGCGGCGTCGAGGTCACCTCGAGCGTTGCCTCGGCGAGGTTGACCTCGCTCGCGAGCGGCTCGAGGACCACGCGCAGGACCTGGGTCTCTGCCATCGAGAGCTCGAGCGTGGTCAGCCACGCGCTGTATCCGGTGCGCTGGATCTGGACCTGATACGCGCCGGCGTCGAGCTCGGTCGACCAGGGCGAGCCCGAGTGCACGAGCTTGCCCTCGATCCAGACCTCGGCATCCGGAGGCTCGAGATCGAACTTCACGACTCCGATGGTCCTGGGCCGCACGGGCTTCACCGCGGGCGCCGGCGCCTCCGGTGTCGAGATGACCTTGTCCTCGCCGCGCGTCACGAACAGCGTCACCGCGGTGGCGATCGCACCGCACGCGAATACGGCGGCAACGAGGACCCACGTCTTGCTCGGTCCCGAGCGCTGTGGCCTGGCCTTCGCCGCGCCGACCTTGGGCTTGTTGATCTTCGGACGACTCTCTCGCGTCAACGTCGACGCGGCGTCGTCGTCCGCACTGTCGACGGGCGTGGACGTCTTCGCGCGCGCGGGTGAGTACCCGGGCTTCGTCGCGACCGACTTGATCGGCTGGCCCATCGGCGGTGGAATCGATTCCTTGAACCGCACGACCGGGACGGAGACCGCCGGTGGCGTCACCGGGATCGAGGGCTGGGTGTCCGCCGCGAGCGCCGAATGCAGGGTGTCGTCGGCGTTCTCAACGTCGACGATGATGTCGTCGAGCAGCTGTTGGCCCTCGGGATCCGTCGTCTGCGTCATCATCCGCCGGCTCGGGCGGTTGCTCGGTGGAGGGGCCGGCGTGTGTCCGGGATTCGTACCGCGTCGCTCTCGTCGCTCTCCGGACTGACTCGGCGAGAGCTCCCCGTGCGTCGGCGCGGGGGCCGGAATGTCGTCGTCGATCTCTTCGCCGATCAGGTTCGCGATCTGTCTCGCAGACGACAGGTGCTTCTGCGAGACATCGGGAACGTCGTCGAGCAGAATCGGACCGACATCGGAGATCTCGTCGCCACCACCCCACGCGATCTCGACGGCCTCGTCGTCCTCGCGGCGTGGCTTCGGTGTCGGCGTCTTGTGGATCGCCGCGCTCGCCGACTCGCGGTTCGGTAGCTCCATCGAGAACGCGTAGTCGACCCACGACGAGATGTCGCGATAGCCGGTCTGCAGGTTGTAGTGCTTGCGCATCGCGAGGAGCTCGTCGCGCATCTCGTTCGCAGTGGTGAATCGCTCGTCTGGATCACGTGCGAGGGCGCGGAGCACGATCGCGTCGAGCTCGGGCGGACAGGTCTGGTTGAACGTCGACGGCGGCATGATGTCGCCGCGCTGGACCTTGAGCAGTGTCTGGTACTCGTTCTTGCTCGCGAACAGCGGGCGCGCCGTCAGAAGCTCGTGCGCGATCACGCCGAGCGCGAACAGATCGCTGCGCGCGTCGAGCTCTCTGCCGGTGATCGCCTCGGGCGCCATGTACGCGAGCTTTCCCTTCACGCGCCCGGTCTGCGTACGGAGCTGAGACGACTGCGCCTTCGCGATGCCGAAGTCGATCACCTTGACGTGACCTTGCGTCGTCACGATCACGTTGGACGGCGAGACATCGCGATGCACGAGCAGCATCGGCTGCCCATGCTCGTCGGCCTTGGTGTGCGCGTACTCGAGCGCCTCGCAGAGCTGGATCAACATGCCGACGGAGACGTTGACCGGCGGCGGCCCGGTGACCTTGCGCGCGTGGCGGAGGATCCGACGGATGTCCTTGCCGTCGATGTACTCCATCGAGATGAAGTACTCGGTGCCGACGCGGCCGAGCTCGAAGATCTGGACGATGTTGACGTGGTTCAGGACCGACGCGAGCTTGGCCTCGCGCACGAATGACTTGATGAAGCTCGCGTCCTCCGCGAGGTGCGGGAGCAGGCGCTTGAGCGCCACGATCCTCTCGAACCCTTCGATGCCTCGCTCGAGCGCGCGGTGCACCGTGGCCATGCCCCCAACGCCGAGCCGCTCGTACACGAGGTACGGCCCGAACTGCTCCTCTACGTCGAGCTCCGCGCCCATGTCGTCGGAGACTTAGCGTACCTCGTCCGGGGTCATGACTTCGAGCGTCAATGCGTGGATCGGCCCCTTCAGCTCCTCTGCGAGGGCCCCCATGACGATCCGGTGACGCTGGATCAGGGACTTCCCCGTGAACCCGGCCGAGACGATCTTCGCCTCCCAGTGGTCCTCGGTGCCGGTGAGGTCCTTCATCTCGACGACGGCGTCGGGGAGGGCGACCCGGATCTTCTCGATGATCGCGTCGGGACTCATGCTCGCGCTCCACCCACGAGTCCGAGCTCCTTGCCGACGGTCGTGAACGCGGCGATCGCGCGATCGACGTCTTCGGTCGAGTGGGCGGCGGAGAGCTGGACGCGGATCCGAGCCTTGCCCTTGGGCACGACGGGGAACGCGAAGCCGATCACGTAGATCCCGTGGCCAAGCAGGCGCTGGGCCATGTCGACAGCGAGCTTCGCGTCGCCAAGCATCACCGGCACGATCGGGTGCGTGCCCTCGCGGATCGCGAGGTCCGCGGCCTTCATGCCCGCGCGGAACCGCGTCGTGTTCGTCTCGAGCTTGTCGCGAAGCGAGGTCGACTCGGAGATCAAGGCGATCGCCTCGAGCGAGCCACCGACGATCGGCGGCGCCAGGGTGTTCGAGAACAGATAGGGTCGCGACCGGTTGCGCAGGAGGTCGATGATCTCCTTCTTGCCTGACGTGAACCCGCCCGACGCCCCGCCGAGCGCCTTGCCGAGCGTCGACGTGTAGACGTCGATCCGATCCATCACGCCGCGCAGCTCGCCACTGCCGCGGCCGGTCTTGCCGACAAAGCCCGTCGCGTGGCTGTCGTCGACCATCACGAGAGCGCCGTACTTCTCGGCGAGATCGCAGATCGTGTCGAGCCGGGCGATGTCGCCGTCCATCGAGAACACGCCATCGGTCGCGATCATCCGCAGCCGCTTGCCCTGTGTCGCCTTCAGCTTCGCCTCGAGGTCGTCGAGGTCATCGTGCTCGTAGCGATGGCGCTCGGCCTTGCACAGCCGGATGCCGTCGATGATCGAGGCATGGTTGAGCGCGTCCGAGATGATCGCGTCCTCGTCTCCGAGCACGGTCTCGAACAGACCGCCGTTGGCGTCGAAGCACGAGCCGTAGAGGATCGTGTCCTCGGTCGAGAGAAACGTCGAGATTGCCGCCTCGAGCTCCTTGTGACGATCCTGCGTGCCGCAGATGAACCGCACGCTCGACAGGCCGTAGCCCCGATCCTCCAGTGCCTTGCGAGCCGCCGCGATCACGCGCGGGTGGCTCGAGAGTCCGAGGTAGTTGTTGGCGCAGAAGTTCAGGACCTCCTTGCCGTTGGTCTGGATGTGAGCAGCTTGCGGCGACGTGATCGTCCGCTCGTGCTTCCACAATCCTGCGCTCTCGATCTCGGCGAGCGTCGCGGCGAACACGGACTTGGCTTGCGTGTACATGTCGGTCAGCGAGTATGGATCACCGCGGATGAACTGGAACGCGTAGCTCGGCCTGATCGTACTACCATGGGGGGCATGCGCTTCCTCGCGATCCTCGGTCTCGTGGTCGGCTGTGGTGGTGGTGGTGATCGCTGCGAACGTATGGTCGAGAAGTTGGTCCCGGGTGTGGGAGGCATCGCCAAGGACGAGGCTGTCCGTGAGTGTCGCGACGACCTGCGCGAGAACCCCGAGCGAATCAAGATGATCGATTGCGTCCTCGCATCTGGGCCGACGTCAGCCGCCTCGATGGCCGAGTGCGCGAGGCTGGACGAAGGTGGCGACGACGGCGTCGCGGACAACCCGCCCATCGCGAAGCCCTCGGGCCTCCTCAAGCCCGAGGTGATGCCCAAGCTGCGCGGCATCAAGGACCAGGTGTGCGCATGTAAGGACCTCGACTGCGCGATGCGGGCCAAGGAACAGATCCGGATCTACTCCGCGGTCTTGTGGACCGAGGAGACCTACCAGCAGCTGACCCTGGACGAACGACTGCAGGTCGAGCGCAACGACGATCAGGTCACCGCGTGTGTCGAGAAGCTCGAACCGCAGTGACTGCCAGGGCTCAGTGCGAGGACAGGATCGCGCCGAGCTCGAGCATGCGGCGCACGCGGGGAACCAGATCATCGGTCATCCCGTCGAGGTCGTACGTCGGCTTCCAGCCCCAGTCGCGGCGCGCCGCGCTGTCGTCGAGCGACTTCGGCCACGAGTCGAGGATCGCCTGGCGGCGGGGATCCGGCGAGTAGCTGAACTTCGCGTCGGGGATCGCGCGCTGCACGCTCGTCGCGATCTCGTCCGCCCGCGGTGAGAACGCGGCGATGTTGTAGATGCTCCGGGTCAGGCGCTCGCGATCGGCCATCGCGAGCTCGAGCAACGCGCGCACGCCGTCGGGCATGTACATCAGCGGGATCCGGGTATCGCTGCGCGCGAACGCCTCGTAGCCGCCCTTGCGCACGGCGTCGACGTACATGAACAGCGCGTAGTCCGACGAGCCACCGCCCGGCATCGCCGCCGAGATGAGCCCCGGGAACCGTACGCCGCGGCAGTCGACGTTGAACTTCTTGGTGTAGTAGGCGCAGAGCAGCTCGCCGGCGACCTTCGTCACGCCGTACATCGTCGTCGGGTGGAGCGCGACGTCGTCGGGCGTCGGGTCGGGCAGGGGGCCGCTCGGCGGGGGGCCGAACACCGCGATGCTCGACGTGAAGACGAGCCGACCGACCTCGGCCTTGCGGCACGCCTCGAGGACGTTCCACGTTCCGGTCTGGTTGACGTCGTACGCGAGCTTCGGATCCTTCTCGCCGCGCGCGCTGAGGATCGCGGCGA
>JANOPP010000320.1:0-7673 GCA_031421915.1 Myxococcales bacterium
AGGAACCGGGCGTAGCCGTCGCGATCCCAGTCGAACGCCATCCGCACGGTGCGCGCGATCGGACCGCCGACCCCGCTGTACGCCGCGCTCGCCTTGATCACCGACGCGGAGCCGCCGGTCGCGAGCACGAGCAGCGCGAGCGCGATCGGTAGTGCGGCCCACGCGGTGCGCCGGATCGCGGGGCGGCGCGCGCCGAGGCGCTCGACCGCGCGGCGCGCGTGACGCCACGCCGGAAGGGCGAGGAGGAGACCCGTCACGCCGACGAGCGGACCGCGCAGCGGCAGCACGCGGGCGGTCTCCCATTCGCGGGCGGTCCACACCGCGAGCGCGGCACCGATCATCGCGAACGCCGCCACGAACGGCGCGTGCGGGCTGCCGATCACGGCGATCTTCGTAACCACCCGGCGCAGGCCTGCCTCGATCGCGCGACCGATCACGAAGCCGAGCGGGATCGCGATCGCGATCGCGACGAGCGCGGACACCATCGCCACCACCACCACGAGATCGGGGGCCTTGCGCCCGGTGACGAACTTCGTCGTGACGCGGAACGCGATCCACAGCGCCGCCGCCACGCAGGGCAGGGTGGCGAGCACGAGCGAGAGGCCGGTGACCGCGTCGCGCGCGTCCGCGGCGCGGCGGGTGACGTGCTCGCGCCAGCCGAACCGGGCGAGATCGCCGAGCCGGCTCGCGCGCGAGAGGGAGAGCAAGACGGCGGTGATGATCAGGCCTGCGAGGGCACCGGCCGCTGCATGGGAGACCGCTCCGAACGCCACGAACCGCAGGCGTGCGAGGAACCCCGGGACGAACTGTGCCGCCGGTCCCCACGACCACAGCGCATCGATCGCGCCGGCCGCGAGCCCGGCGATTGTCCCGGTCAGGACGCCCGCGCCGAGAACGTTGGCGGCAGGTGCCTCGGCGTCACCGACGGGCTCCATCAGATCCTCAACAGGCTACTATGTTTCCGCCCATGTCGTCCGATCGCGCGCGCTGGCTGCTCCTCGCCATCGCCGCCCTCGTGCTCGTCGGGCATTCGCTCATCTATAACTTCGTCACCGACGACGCCTACATCTCGTTCGTGTACTCGCGGAACCTCGCCGAGCACGGTGAGCTGTCGTTCAACCCGGGCCAGCCGGTCGAGGGCTACACCAGCTTTCTGTGGACGGTGATCCTCGGCCTCGGGATGCTCGCGAAGATCCCCCCGGAGTGGTCGTCCCGCGTGCTCGCCACCGCGTGTGCGCTCCTGACCCTGGTCCTCGTGTTTCGGCTGGTCGAGCGCGCGCTCGGCCGCAGGACCCCATGGGCGGCAGTGCCGCCGCTGCTCCTCGCCTCGTCGTCGGGGTTCGCGTGCTGGACCTCGGGCGGGCTCGAGACCCAGCTGTTCACGCTCCTCGTGGTGGTCGCCGTCGATGGCGTGGTCGATGCGGCCCTGCGCCCTGCCGCGATCCGGCGCGCGGCGATCGCCCTCGCGCTCGCGGCGATGACGCGGCCCGAGGGCCTCCTCGTCGCCGGCGTACTCGGCATCGTTCACGTGACCTCGCTCATCCTCGCGGGCCGCGCCTACCGCCGGATGCCGAGCATCCGCAGCGAGCTTTACGCGATCAGCCTGTTCCTCGTTCTTTGGACGCCGTGGTTCGTGTGGCGCTACCGCTACTACGGTCACCTGTGGCCGAACACGTACTACGTGAAGGCAGCGGGCCGCTGGATCGATCCATCGTTCGGGCTGGAAATGTACCGGCTCGGAGCGCACTACCTCTGGGTCTGGCTGACGCAGACCAAGCTCCTGTACGCGCTGCCACTCGCGGTGATCGGGATGATCGTCGGACGGACTCGCACGCCGCGGTTCGTGCTCGCGATGTCGTGCCTGCTCCTCGCCGCGACGTACCTCCCGTACGTCGTCACGGTCGGCGGCGACTTCATGGGCCTGCACCGGTTCATCATGCCGCTGTTCGTCGTCGCGGCGATCACCGTCACGCTCGGCCTCGAGTTCGTCGCCAGCCTCGTCGGCAATCCGGCGCGGTTCGGCGCGATCGTCGCGACCTTGCTCGTCGCCGCGTTCACGTTCACGCAGATCCGGCTGACGCGCGAATCGCTTCGCTGGGGCAACTTCGCCAACAATCGCGGCATCGACACCCCCGCGTTTCTGATCGTCTACACCGAGGACCGTGCCGCGATCGGCAAGGCGATGGAGGCGTGCTTCAGACCCGAGGACTTCAGCATCGTCGGAGGCGCCGGAGCGCAGCCGTACTACGGCCGGATGCGCAGCATCGACGTTTTCGGGCTCGTCTCCGAGCGGATCGCCCACGAGGAGCCGCGCATTCGCGCGCGCGCGGGTCACACGAAGTTCGGGTCGGACGCGCTGCTCGCATCGTACGATCCGACGTTCGTGTTCTCTTGCTACCAGATCCACGGCAAGCCCGAGCAGCCGCGCCTGCCGTGCGCCGGCTTCTGGCTCGGTCGCGGCTACGAGCAGGTCACGATGCGCATCCCGGGGATGCGGCAGATGGGCGAGTACTACACGTTCCTCGCGATGAAGGACCGCAACTTTCAGTGCCCGGGCCGCGTGAAGTGAGTGACGCCGCGCCCTCCGGTGGTCCGCTGCCGGGCGCGATCGTCGTCGGGACGCAGCGGATGCCCCGATGGTGGCCCGCGGTCCCGATCGCGATCGTGATCGGGCTGTTCGCGCTCCGCGCGTGGGTCCACACCGAGCCGCGCGACAACCTGCGCGTCGTCGCTTCGACCGCCGACGATCCGCCGGGCACCGTCGCGCAGGAGGGCTCGCTCGCGATCGTTCGCGGCGGCCCGGTGATTTTCGGCTTCCAGAGCCCGACTCGCGCACGGCTTACGGTCGCCGGCCGAGAGCTCCGCGGCGACGGCGTGATCAAGGAGCGCATCGTGGTCCCGACGGGGCCGATCGCGATCCGGTTCGCCGCACCGCCGGGGGCACGCCTCGTGTGGAGCCCCGTCGGTCGCCGCGGCGATCCCGAGTACGTCCCCGCGAGCTCGGTGTCACCCGAACCGCCCGGCACCGCCACGTTCGAGAGCCCCGGTGCCGCGCGGTTCGACGGCGTGATCGCGCTCTTGCTCCTGCTCACGCTCGTCGCGTCGCTCCTCGTGCTCGCGCGTCGCCGCCTCGCGCACGTCCCGCGCACCACGTGGATCGCGACCGGCGCGGTGTTCGCTGTCGCCGTGATCGTTCGCTGGATCGATCTCGGCGGCTTCGGCCAGACCTGGGACGAGGATGTCAACTGGGCGTCGGGCCGCAACTACGTGACGAACCTCCTCTCGCTCGACTTCTCGCAGGCCGCGTGGTCGTGGAACTACGAGCACCCGCCCGTGATGAAGCTGCTCGACGGCATCGGTGCGCAGTTCGCGGACGGCTTCGGGCCCGCGCGCGCACTGTCCGCGATCTGGATCTCGCTCGGCTGCGCGCTGCTCGTGCCGATCGGTATCCGGCTCTACAACCTCCGCGTCGGGATCCTCGCCGCCGCGATCGCCGCACTGCTGCCGCCACTCGTCGCGCACGGGCAGATCGTCGGCCACGAGTCTCCGACGGTGCTGTGGTGGTCGCTCGGGATCCTGCTCGCGCTGTGCGCGCACGACGACCTCGGTGACGACAAGCGGCGCGCCCGGCGTACACTGTGGATCCGGCTGACCGTCGTCGGCGTCGTTGTCGGGATCGCGATCGCGTCCCGGTTCGTCAGCGGCCTGCTCGGTCCGCTGTGCGTCGTGATCGTCCTCGTCCGATCTCCCTCGCTCCAGCTCCGCTCCACTGCACTCGGCGTCGCGCCGATGGTTGCTGGCACGCTCGTCGCGTTCTTCGCCGTCTGGCCGCGGCTGTGGGGCAACCCGCTGCTCGCGATGTCCCAGTCACTCGCGAAGCTGTCCTCGCCGCACAGCCTCGAGCCGTTTCTCGGCATCAATACCAACGCGCCCCCCGGCTACTACTTCGCTGTCTATCTGTTCGCGACGCTCCCCGTCGGAGTGCTCGTCGCGGTCGTCGCGGGCATCGTGCGCTCCGTGCTCGAGCGCTCGCGCAGCTCGGTGATCGTCGCGGTGTGGTTCCTGATTCCTCTCGCGGTCGCGGCGTCGCCGGTGCGCCAGGACGGCGTGCGCTACGTGATGCCGTGCCTGACCGCGTTCGCGATGGTCGCGGCCGCTGGCATCGACTTCGTCGCGCTGCGGCTCGGGATCAAGCGCGCCTTCATCGCCCTCGCCGGTGTGCTCGTTCTCTACCTCGGCATCACGCTCGTTCGCGTCCACCCGTACTACCTCGACTACTTCGGCGAGCACGTCGGCGGCGCCGGCACCGTCGCGAGCAGGAAGTGGTTCGAGACCGCCTGGTGGGGGGAGGGCGTCGATCGCGCCGTCGACTACGTCAACGAGCACGCCGCGCCAGCAGCGAAGGTCCACCGCGAGTGCATCGATGTGGCGCACCTGGCGTGGTTCCGCGAGGACCTGTGGAGCTCGATGGTCCGGGTGCCTCAGGACGCGACCTGGATCGTGGTCTACGCCCCCGCGCGCCGTCCGTGCCCGGTCCCGCCCGATGCGCGGAAGGTGTTCTCCGTCACGACGGACGGTGCCGTGCTCGCCGAGGTCTACCAGCGGCCGTAACATGCTTGTTCGTTGCGCACGCGGCTCGGCGTGTACGATGGACCGTGATGAGAGGGGCACTCTTCGTGGTGGTCGCGGCATGCGGTTCGTCGACGCCTGGTGTCACCCCGGACGCTTCGACGACGACCGATGGGCGCGCCGTCGACGCCACGCCGGGAGCCACCGATCGCGATCGGTTGCTAGCGACGTACCTCGCGCACCTGCAGGCGCATCCGGGAATGAGCTCGAACGGTCTCGACGGCGCGTCGCTGACCTCGGTGTGTCAGCTGTGGTCGGGGCTCACGCCGTCGGCGCAGTCGGTGTTCCTCACGATCACCGCGCGGCTCGAACGCTCGGTGCTCGACGTCGACGCGAGCACGATGCTGTCGCGCACGACGAAGCTGTACCGGATCGCCGGCGGCAACGGCTCCACGGCGACCGACCCCGGGCAGTGCGGCGGTAGCGGTAATCGCCTCGTCCTCGCGATCGATCCGACGCTGCACGGCACGATGAAGATCGTGAATTCCGCGCAGGGCGTCGTCGGCGGCAACCACGTGATCGCGGATGCTTCTGCGACGAGCTTCTGGCGCGACAGCCATGACTTGGCCGGCGCGCACATGCCGTTCACCCAGAGCAACGAGACCGAGGGCGGCGCGCCGCGCGGCCAGAGCCACTACTTCATGGATCCGACGACCACGCCGGCGACGTCACCGCTCGGAATGATCGACCTGATGACGATCGTCGAGCCGTTCGCGATGGAGATCGATCAGGACTATGACTGCTTCCACGCGTCCAATCCGCTGTGCAACTACACGCTGTACGGGCCAGCGTGTGCCCCGCGCGCGGAGAAGCGCGGTGTCGAGATCTTCGTCGACAGCTACGGTGCGGTCGACCTGACCTGGCGTCCCGCAGGCTGCTAGTCAGCCTGCAGCATCGCCGGCAGCATCAGCGTCAGCGGCTCGGTAGACTTCACCTTGGGCGCCTTCACCGGTCCCTCGGCTTTGCTACCCGAGACGTTCCACGACTGCGAGCACAGCGCCTTTCCGCCCGCCGTGTACTCGCCGACCATCACGAACGACAGGATGCCCTCCGCCGTGATCTTGCCGGCGACCGAGAACACACCGGTCATGCCGTCGAGCGAGGTGTTGCCCTGCTTGGACTTCGCGGAGACCTTGCCGCCCTTGGCGACCGAGCCTTGCATCAGGGGCGTGCGCGCGATGTCGACGGTCACGGTCGTGCCCTTGACCTTCAGCTCGAGCTTGCCGTGCGGGTACTTGAGGGGCGACGTGCAGTTCGTCGAGACCTCCTCGTACTTCACGTCGTAGGTGCCCGCGACGTCCGCGTGCGCCGCGGTGGTCGTCAGCACGAGGGCTACACCGGCCAGGACCGACGTCATGATGTTCGTGCGCATGGTCACTCTTGAGACGCCTGTGGGGGCGTGCGGATTCATTCCGTATTCTGCCAGAGCTGCGGGCAGTTGTACGGGGATCCGCCGGGACGGACGCGCCAAGGGGGGCGTCAGGGCTTCTGAGCGGTGCGCGGCGGGTCGCGGTAGACATACATCGTCTTGACCGACCGGACCTCGGAGCTCGAGCGGGCGACGACGGTGACCATGTTCGAGCCCGGCCACAGCGGCAGGTCGGTCGCGAAGTCGAGGAGCTTCTGGTTCGCGCCGCCACGGTTGGAGCGATAGAACACCTTCCGCGAGTCGATCTTGGCGCGTTGGTTCGACACGAAGATGTAGACGTCCTCGACGTGGGTCTCGTCGGTGATCGCGCCCGTCAGCTTGTAGGTCTCCGCGCTGGTCTCGAGCGCCTTCGTCGTCAGCGCGATCACCGGCGGCGTGGAGTTCCACGACGCGGTGTACGTGCCGGTGCCCGAGCCGCCCGAGGTCAGCAGCGAGGTCGGGACGAACCCGATCCGCGAGCCCCCCGCGTTGAGCTTGACCTTGGTGTACGGGCCGAACGTGCCAAGCGTCGGGTAGCTCGCGCCCTTCGCGGCGCTGCCGACCATGCCCGAGTCCTCCGAGGCGCCGGAGCGGATCGCCGTCGTCGACTTGACCGTGACTTCACCGCGCGCGGTCTGCCCGGTGACCGACGGTGCGATCTTGAACTTCAGCTTCTGGCTGGTCTGGACGTCGAGCGCCGAGTCGTACGCCATCAGCTCGACGATCAGCTCGTCTCCCTTGAGCGTCGCATCGGTCGCGAGCGGGAACTCGATGTCCTTGATCTGGTTCGGCGCCAGCGTGTCCTTGAGCTCGAAGCGCGACTTCGACAGCGTCACGCCATCGCCGGTCGCGTTGCGGAGGAGCACCGTGGCATCGGACGTGGCGCCTGCGCCGGCGTTCTTGACGGTCACCTGGAGCTTGAACTTCTCGCCGCGCTGCACGAGGCCGTCACCGTTGCCCTCGTCGACGAGCTGGTACTGGTACGCGAACACCGGGCGGGGAGCGGCCTCGATGCGAACCACGGCAGGCGACACGCGGACGGTCGCGTTGCGCGCTTCCTTGACCTCGAGACCGAGGCGGTTCACGCGATCGAGTGCGTCCTTGGGCACCTGCATCTTCGCGGTGAACGTCTTGGTCTCACCGGCGCCGACCTTGCCGATCGGCAGCTCGGTGTCCTCGAACACGGGGTCATCACCCTGGACGCGGGCGAGCACGCGGTAGGCCGAGCCCGAGCCGGTGTTCTTGACCGTCGCCGTGACGCTCACGATGTCGCCGGCCTTGAGGTTCGTCGCCGGAACGGTGGACAGCGAGACGTCGAGGTTGGCCGCGCCGGCGAGGGCCGGGGCGACCAAGAGCAGGACCGCGTGGCCGAAGGCGCGTCGCATCGGGAACGAATCCTAGCAAAATAAAAGTGCAGTACAAAAAAGAACCCCCCGGCCATTTAGGCCGGGGGGCTTTTTTACGAAGTTCTAAAGGATCTTTAGAACCGGATCTTGACGTCCGCGGCAGCGAGGCACGCCGGGTTCAAGGCGGCATTGAGGCCCTTGAGGTCCTTGATGTGCGAGCCGGGCAGGAACTGACCCAGCGTCACGCCCACCGACACGTTGTCGGAGTGCTTCCAGTCAGCCGTCACGTT
>JANOPP010000321.1:0-4390 GCA_031421915.1 Myxococcales bacterium
GCTGCGCCGGCGCAAAACGATTCCGCCCTGAAGTCGATTGGGAACGATCTTACTGCGGCGTATTTTCAACTTGAGCCATTCCTTTCAGACGTTGACCGGAAGCGGGTTGAGAGCTCGTACCGTGACTTTCTGTACTTGGCATACACTCTACCACCAGGCGCAGCCTTTCGGCGCGACACCTTTCCATTCAAGGCCGACTGTTCGATCCATCGGCTCCGCGCGCTGCTCTACCCAGCGCTTTTCCGTAGCCACAGTGAACCCGCCAACAAGTAGGCCTCATCGCCACCTGACGGTGCTGTCCATCTGCGCGTGGTTCTGTCTAACATCTGGATGTGGCAGCGCAGTACCGCCAGCATTGGCGAGAGGTAGAATCCATGGTGCGCGGTACTGCGCAGCCAATCCTGGTGTTAGGAGAAACGCACCAGTGTCCATCAGCCAGGTGTTTGAATTGAACAGCTCCGACGAGATACTTGTGCGCGCAATTGTGCTCGAGGGCCCCGACCTCGACGATGGATTCGCCGCCGGATACGGCCGGGGGTGCCATGAAGTGGAAGTTGCCTGTCAGACTGCTGACACGCCCGTGGGCAGCCCCGATTACAAGCGCGAGCTGCCTGAAGATAGGATCTCTAGTCCCCAGCCAAAGGATTTCCTTCTCCTCGTTGTTCAGCCACTACTCTTGGCCGGCTCGCTAAGTGCTGAAGACGCCAATTGGTGGGAACACGGCATCGCTAAGCAAGGTGCAAAGTTTGATCCGCGCATCGATGCATTCCAACTTGGTTGGAAGACTCGCGGTGCAGAAATCCTCGTCATTCAGAAGCGAGGCAAGCAAAAGGAAAACTGAGCCACATATCTGTTATCAAGGCCTCGCGCGTTGACCCGGCATGCGTTGCGGCTGTTCCATTCCCACTATTCGTGTCCAACATTCGGAGAACTACGGAGCTTCTGAGTGGCACCAATTGGCCTTGATTCCCCATTGCTTCGGGTACCAGCCGACACTGAACGCCGGCTCGTTCTCGCTCTGGATGGAATCCGATATGGAGTTGGTGCCGCAGAGATTTCGCTTGCCAGGTTGGAACAGAGTCTCGAATCGATTATGGGACTACTCAATGACTGGCCGAGACGACGCAACGTCATGTACTACGCCACCGTGGATGCTTGGGCCATTATTGATTCAGTATTCCGACTCCGCACTTTCGTAGGAGTGGTGCCGCGCATCAAGCGAAAGGCTCCGGCGCTGCAGAAATTTCTTTCAACGACGACTTCAGCCCATGAGCTTCGCCACTTTGTTCAGCATATGGCTGAAAAACTTCCGGCTCTCGAGCGCGCAGCGCAACCTCTCTGGGGATCAATCAGTTGGCGTGGTGCTGACGACCTAAAGGCGGACAAGCAAGTGGCGTACGCTTTTGTTGCTGGAACGCTTTACCCAGATGCGCACGCGCCTGTTGTTCCGTTCGGACCTAAGAATTCTGATCGTATCGGCAAGATCGAGCTATCGGCAGGCGGATTCACGGCTGAGCTACGCGGTCTCGTTGGAGCAGCTACCGAGCTCGTTAGGCATTTTGAGTCGACGTTTCTTGACGCTTTCCAAAGCACAGCGATATGTGCGTCGGATTCTATGGTGCACATGACGCCAACAATGAAGGGGTTCGACAAGACCGGCAAAGAGCTACGGTTGAAGTTCACGGCAAATCGCTCGAAGTCTTCCGACGGAATGAACGCGTCTGTCAGCCAATAACGCTTGTCGATGAGAGACGCCTAATCCGCGTTGCTGCTGACATTGCGACCCTCTTTCGGTGAGCAGAAGCGGCTTTAGTGTGGTCGCAATGCAGCAGAACGCGTTCTTGTTAGCACGCACAATAACTATAAGCGCGATGCCACCACGCTCAAATGAGTTTCAGCGACTCGTGTACCTCGTCCAGCACGCTTTCGCTGATGGGGCGACAGTGACCGAGTCGAAGATGCTCGTGGATCTCGTTTCCGGTGAGGAGCGAGAAGTTGACGTAGTCGTGGAGGGCACCGTCGGAACGCAGCACGTCCTGGTTTGCCTTGAAGTCCGACATCACAAGAGGCGCGCCGACATAACGTGGATCGAGCAGGCAACAATGAAGCATGAGAGGCTTCCGACCAACGCTCTCATTCTGGTGTCGCGAAGCGGCTTCACCAAGAACGCTCGGGCGAAAGCGAAATCGTTCGGAATCCAGCTGCTGAGCTACTCCGAGATTGAAACCGCAGAAGTCGGCAAACTCCTTGGAGCAGAAAGCACGCTGTGGTTTAAGTCGGCAACCGTAACGGTTGAGAAGGTTCGGGTCTACTTCCCGCCTATTGATTCGCTCGGCGCCGAGACGCTTGTCGCGAGCATGAACAATCTTCTCTACAATGAAGCTGCGGAGCCAGTCGGTCAGATCAGCGCGCTGGTTGAACAGGCGATACGCAGTGAGGCCGCAATCAAGCCACTCGTCGAGGCAGCGGAAGAAGAGCACAAGTGGTTTGAACTGGTATGGGATGTCCCATATGCCCCGGACGGAAGCCGTTTGTGCATGATGAAGCTCGAACCGACCAAGCTCCGAATCGCTGAGCGAATCCGCATCGAAGGGCCGTGTAGTGTTGCTATATGCCGTTTTGGTATGCAGCAGGGACGCGTTGGCGATCTTGCCTTTGCATGGGGAAGTACCAAAGTAGCGGGCAAAGATGCGATGCTGGTTGCGACCGTGCTCCCATCAGGTGCAAAGACTTTCACATATAGCGTCAAATAGGCCGCCTTCCGTGCGAGTGCGTGCTAACCCCAATACTGTTCATTTAACAGGTTGCTGAAAAAGCGCGGTGTTCGAGGGAAAGGGGTCGCCGATGCAGGGAAATTTGGTTCGCACGTCGTGGATGTCGAGAAAAACACGTGGTGAGCGGACGCGGAGCGCGCTGTTTGTGGCGCGCCACGCGCGTCGGCGCGTGCATTCGGCGCGCTCTGGCGCCCTCATGTCGCCACTCCGACGCGGATGAGCGTGCGGATCCGCACAAGGTTGTACGCCGCGGTGGTGAAGCGAAACAGCCATCCCACCTTCGCGTGTCCCCGCTGATGCACTTTGCGTAACCCGCCAATCGTCTTCCCCCACCCGAACACCTCTTCCACGAGCTTGCGTTTCACCTGGCTGATCGCATACCCCGCATGCCGCGTCGTGCGTCCGTCAATCGCGCTCGTAGATTTCCGCGCGTGGATGTTTTGTGCGACATGCGGCGTGACGCCAGCAGCGCGCGCGCCCTCGACGAACGCCGCGCGATCATACCCTTTGTCGGCCCCCACCGTCCGCCGGCGCTGCCGGGGCGGCAGCGTCTCGAGCATGGCGACGGCGGCCTCCCCTTCGCCGTCGTAGCCTGGTGCGCGCACATCGGTCGCGACAATCAAGCCGTGACGATTATCCATCACGACACTGCCCAGATGCCCGAGGATACTGGCCGTCCCGTTGCTCTTGCGGGTCAGCCGCGCGTCGGGATCCGTCACCGAATGATGCGTCGCGTTCGAGCGCTTTTCGCCCCGAAAGTCGACGGCGGGATTCTTCGTGCTGCCCGCGGACGACGGCGGCGACGGATCGTCCTTCGGGCGGAAGCTCTTGTGACTCGCCCACGCCTCGAGCAGCGTGCCGTCGACCGTGAAGTGTTCATGCGAGAGCAGCCCGCGCTGGTCGGCGGCGCGCAAGACTTCCTGCAGAAAGGCGTCGGCAATCTGCCCCTCGATCAGCCGATCCCGATTCTTGCTGAAGACCGTCGGCACCCACACCGCGTCATCGGGATTCAGGCCCACGAACCAGCGGAACAGCAGATTGTAGTTGAGCTGCTCCATCAGCTGGCGCTCGCTGCGAATCGAGAACAGCACCTGCAGCAACAGCGCGCGGAGCAGCCGCTCGGGCGGGATCGACGGCCGTCCCATTCGCGCGTACAACGTCTCAAACCGCGGCGAGAGCGCGGTGAGGATCGGATTGACCAGCGCCAGGATCGTCCGCAGCGGATGGTCCGCGGGAATGCGGTCCTCGACCGACAGATAGCTGAACAACGTCGTCTGCGGCTCGTCGGCTCCACGCATGGCTCTACTCCGAAAATGGTCTGCCACACCCGCTGGAAGAATCGCGCCACGCCGACAAAATCACGCTACTTTTTCAGCAACCTGTTAACGCTTCTTCCGTCGTTGTCGGGTCAACACCCGGACGTCGTACCGCACGCGTCGCGTCCGGCCTCGGGTTCGGGCACGCAGCGGATAATTACTCATCTTCCGCTTGAGGCCCCGCGGCACGACGCGCCCGCGCTGTCGGTGCACGACTTCCGCGCGGAGTTCGACGAGGATCTGCTGTCGCGCGTGGCGATGTCGCGTCAGGTCCTGAGGGGGGAATGGCCGTCACGTGCG
>JANOPP010000322.1:0-3189 GCA_031421915.1 Myxococcales bacterium
CTCGCGTTGTAACGCCCGGTGGGCGCCCTGCTAGAGTCAGCCCGATGGCCATCCGCAAGATCGCCCAGATCGGGCACCCGGTGCTGCGACAGATCGCACGTGACGTGAGTCGCGCGGAGCTAGCGACCTCGGCCGTCCAGACCTTCATCGACGACCTCGTGGAAACCATGAGGGATGCCGACGGGGCCGGCCTCGCCGCGATCCAGATCTACGAGCCGATCCGGATCTGTGCGATCGAGGTCCGCAACAACCCTCGGTACCCCTACAAGCCGCCGATCCCGCTGACCATCCTCGTCAACCCGGTCCTGACTCCGGTCGGGGACGAGCTGTTCGAGAACAACGAGGGCTGCCTGTCGGTCCCCAACCTCCGCGGCAACGTCCGCCGGTTCGTCCACCTCCGCTGCCAGGCGCAGGACCGCCACGGCAACGAGATCGACGAGGTCGTCCACGGCCTCAAGGCCGGAACCTACCAGCACGAGGTCGATCACCTGCTCGGCACGATCTTCGTCGATCGCGCCGACCCCGCGACGTTTTCAACCTGGGCCGAGTTCGATCGCCACCACAAGGCGGCCTTCGTCGAGAAAGCCCAAGCGCTCGTCGCGCGCGTCGGTTCCTGATCGAGGACGCAGGTCTCGGGCGGCTAGCGCGGCACCAACACCGCTCGCGAGACCGCGACACTCATGAACGCGGTGCCTTCGAAATCGCCCGACCTTGTCGCAATTCGGGCTCGGCCAACGCTTCCCCCACCCCCTCCGCCGACCAGGGGGCAGAAAAGCTGCGGATCGCACCTGGTCCAGGTCTCTGCGATCTCCGGAGACACCAGCACGGTGCCGCCATTGCCTGCAGATGCGCTTCCGGGGTCAAAGACGCTCTTCGAGCATTTGGGTCCGATGGCCGCGGTGGTGGTTACTGCCCCATCGCCACCGCGCATGTCGCAGCCACCACCCCCGCCGCCGTTGCCAGACACTCCAGATGCGGATCCCGAGATCATGACGCGAGGCGCTTCGATAATAACCGTACCTCCGGAACCGCCTCCCGCGCGATCGTCCCCTCCCCCTCCACCCACATCGATCAGACCTGTGTTGGTCATAGACACCACGCCGTTCGCGACGATCTGGATCGCGCCCCCGCCTGCCCCTCCTACGGCAACGCCCCCAGAGAGCGGCACAGTTCCCCCACGACACCCTCCAACGAGAGGTTCGAAGTTCGGGATCGATGCACCGCCGCCGCCTGGGAACGGTCCACCACCGTGTCCACCCGACGTCGCGTTGCCAGCTCCACCTGCACCACTGCCTGCGCACGCAGCCGGAGTCTCCTGGGCGCCCGGACCCGCCGTCACTGCGGTAGCTCTCGCTGTGAGAGGTCCCCTTAGCATCACATCACCGGCCGCGACCAACGCAACGGGATTCTGTCCGCGTATCGTGACGCCGTCGATGGTGAATGATCGCGCGACGAAGACGCGGATGGCAGCGACACCAGCCTGCGGAAGCTCGAACGACATGACCGGAATTGCGACCCCACCTGCGGTAGCGGATCCGACATCGGAGTCGATCACGGTTCCAGTGGGAAACACGACATCTGTTTCGAGGTGCGCACTCGCCAACGCCGACGCGAGGCCGTTAGATGGCTCGAAGCTGTTACAGACGTTACCGCTTGAACAGCCCAGGCCACACGACACCTCGGATGCGGAGAGACCGTCTGGGTTGCAGACCGTCGCTCGCCCTGCGTCGCATCCAAGCGGTTCACCTGGCGAGCATCCGCAACGTTCGAGGGGGCATCCCACGGGCCGCTCCGAACACGCGTGATCGTTGAACCCCGATTCCTCGAACTCACCGGCGACATCGCAGAACGGCGCCGCTGCAAGAGGGCAGTCCAGATCACTCTCGCAGTAGGCAGGATTTCGCTTCGTACAACCGACCGCTGCGATCAGCACCAGGCACCAGGTCACCGCCTTCATCATCCGTATCCTATCGAACCCTGCGGTCTACGGTTGCGAAACGTCTGCGGACCAATTCGCGACACCGATCTTGCCCCCGACCGCCGCCCGGTGTCTCCTTGCTCGCCCATGGCGCGCAAGCGCACTCCACGCAAGACCGCCGCTCCTGCCGCACCACCGGCGGAGGCCGTGCGACCGCGGATTGGCGGGAAGGCCAAAGCTAAGGCCAAGAAGAAGGATCCGGGCCCGGTGATGAACGTGCGGCACATGACCCGCCGCGACATCAACAACGTCTGGGAGTTCCTCAAGGTCAGCTTCCGCGAGGTCAACGCCGAGACCGTCGAGTTCCAGCGCCCGAGGTCCAAGCACCGGTTCGAGGAGCTCTTCGAGGAAGAGGGTATCGAGCAGCTCGTCTTCGAGGTCGACGGCGACATCGTCGCGTACGCCGAGTGCACCTACGAGGTCACGGGCTCGGACAACTGGATCAACCCGCGCTACTTCGAGAAGCGCGACATGCGCCCGCTGTTCGTCGACGAGCTCGCGGTCCATCCCGACTGGCACGGCCGCGGCGTCGGCTCGTTCGTGATGGAGCAGCTCCAGCACCTCGCGCGCGTCCACGGTCTCAACCACCTCGTGCTCGAGGTCGCCGAGAACAACGAGCGCGCACTCAACTGGTACAAGAAGCGCGGCTTCAAGAAGCTCGACGCGGCGATCTTCATGGCCGTCACCGTCGACACCGAGCCCGAGCTCCTTCCCCCGCGTGAGCTGCCCGCTCCGCGCGGCTCCGAGCCGTCCCCTTCGAGCGACAGCGAATCGTCGGGCTAGCGGCGCGCTGGCGGCTGCGCCGATCGAGGTGACGGCGCCGGGGGCTCATCCTCGATGCCCCTTGCCCGTTTCGGCAATTACGCTGTTCGTACCGATTTCGCCCGCGAGCGTTCCGAACCTACCTGCAGGCTCAGCTCACGTGATCACAGCGTTGGCGCCAACCGCAGGCAGCGACTACGAAACTCGGGGAGCAACTTCCGGCGGGGCGAGCCGATACAGCTCCCCATGCAAGCACGTGGTCTCCGGATCTTCGACGAACCGCCGCCGGCGTCGCGCCCCACCATTCGCCCGGCGCCGATCCTCGAGAGTGTCCCGCCGCTGCCGGCCTTGTCGTCGCGCCCGATCCAGCGCTCGGCCACGATTCGAGAGAGCGTGCCGCCGCGCCTGCCTTCGCGTCCCATCACGCTCGTCGAGAGCGAGCCCCCGGC
>JANOPP010000323.1:0-44571 GCA_031421915.1 Myxococcales bacterium
CGCGAACTCGATCGCGAGACAGACGTCGGAGAACGCACGCAGCATTCGCTGGCGGGAGAACTGCTTCTGCGCATCGGGCGAACCGACCGCGAGACGCGCGAGCACGTCTGCGAGGGTCGTCCCCGTGAGCTGCTTCATCACGAAGAACGGACGGCCGAGATCGTCGCGCCACAGCTCGTGGACCGGGACGATCGCGGGGTGCTCGAGGCGGCCCTGGATCCGGGCCTCGCGGAGAAACCGCTGGAGGGCATCCTCGCTCGGCTTGGTCGAGCGCAGACGCTTGATCGCGACCGGGCGACCGATCTGCTCGTCGTGGGCGGAGTAGACCTCGCCCATGCCGCCGCGGCCGAGGATCGGGCCGAGCGTGTAGCGAGCGGCGTTCGACGTGCCCATCGAATCGGCATGCCCGGGACCGGAGGGGATCGGACCGACCTCGGTCGGCCAGGATTCCGCGATCGTCGACGGGTCCTCGCCGCTACTGGCGACATCTCCTAGCGATCCGCCGTCGGTGGGCGGCAGGGGCGCCTGGAACCCGGCGATCGTGTGCCGCTTCATCGGCACGCTGTGGATCTGGGCGGTCCCCGTGACGTCGCCGTCGTCATCATCGTGCTGCCGCACGGGTGTCTCCAGATGATCGGACCCGTTTCCGTCCCGCTTCATCCCTCCATGGTACCTGCCGGATGGGCCGATCTGCGCGTAAGCTCGTGCTCGATGTGCGAGCTGCTCGGGATGGAGTGCAATGTCCTCACGGACATCGTGTTCTCGTTCGCGGGCCTGTCGGGCCGCGGAGGCAAGCACGGTCCCCACGCGGATGGCTGGGGCCTCGCGCTCTACGATGGCCGCGTCGCGCGCGTGTTCCTCGAGCCGGCGGCGGCCGCCGAGTCCCCGCTCGCGAAGTTCGTGCAGGAGAACCCGATCAAGACGCTGCTCGCGATCGCGCACGTTCGTCGCAAGACGCGCGGCGCCGTCAGCCTCGCGAACACGCACCCGTTCGTGCGCGAGCTGTGGGGCCGGCACTTCGTGTTCGCGCACAACGGCACGGTGAAGAACGTCCGCAAGCTCAAGCTCGGCCGGTTCACGCCGATGGGCAAGACGGACAGCGAGTACGCGTTCTGCGCGCTGCTCGCCGCTGTCGAGCACGAGTTTCGCCGGACGCCGCCGACGCAGGCGCAGCTCGCAGCGGCGATCGCGCACCACACCGGCAAGATCGGCAGCGGCGGCACGTTCAACCTGCTCCTCGGCGACGGCGAGCAGCTCTACGCGCGGTGCTCGACCAAGCTGCACTACATCGTTCGCAAGGCGCCGTTCAAGAAGGCGACGCTCGCCGACGAGGACGTCAGCGTGGACTTCGCGGCGGTCACCACGCCCCACGATCGCGTTGCGGTCGTCGCCACGATGCCGCTGACGCGCGACGAGAGCTGGACCCAGGGCGAGCCCGGATCCATGTGGGTGTTTCGGGGCGGCAAGCTGATCAAGACGCTCGCATCCTGACGCTGAACCCGATTGTGTCGAGGTCTCGACGGGATTCTGGGCAAAGCCCGACAGATCGCGCGGTTCGACGGCCGGATTCGTGTGGCACATCGCTTGATGGAAGCAGCGCATGCGCGCGTTCTGTCTTTGCCTGGTTCTCTCGTCGCTGACTGCCTGCCAGGTCACGCGGACCGTCGCCGGCCAGGTGTCGCCGCAGCTCCGCACGGCCGGTCACTCGCAGGGCTTCGCGGTGTCGACGACGTCGATCTGGCGGCAGCGCATGGATCCCGCGGCGACGGTTCGGTTCCGCGCGTCTGACGGACGCTGGGGCGACTGGCTGTCGGCGTTCGATCTCCGCGTCGACGAGCACGGCGCATGGGTCAAGCGCACGGTCTCGAACGGGGAGCTCGCCGACGAGATCCGGATCACGGGTCTCGCCGAGGACCTGTCCGACACGATCGAGAAGACCCGGCCGCTGGTCGCGACGGTGACCCGGGACGGCGGAACGTGGATCCTCACCGGGCCGCGGAGCGAGATGGTGACCTGGGCACACGCGCTCGAGCTGGCGATAGCACACCGGGTCCGCGGCGAGCAGCCGTGCGCGACGATCGACGTGTGCACCCGGAGCCAGCAGGATTCGTCGGCGCTCTATCACCTGCGAGTCACGCGCCGCGGCGATCCGCTCGGGACCTGGCAGCTCGTGTCGAAGGAGCAGGGCCGCTCCGCGCCTGTCACCGGGCACCGGATCGACAAGCTCCTGAACGACCAGCACGAGACCCTCGTTGGCTACGACTGGAACGCGATCACCGACGTGCAGATCAAGAACGTGTCGGGACCGCGAACGCTCGCGGCGGTCCTCGGGACCAGTGCGGTCGCCGTCGTGTTCCTGCCCGTCGCCCTCGTACTTCGCGCCGGTTCGACGTCCTCCGGTTCGGGATCCTCGGGATCCTCGGGGGCCTCGGGGGCCGGTCGGCCGTTGAGTGGTGGCGGCGAGCTCGGCCTCACGCGTACCAAGGGCGAGTGGGAGCCGCGCCTCGCGAGCCACGCGAGTCTCGACGCCCGGCCGCTATTCACGACGGGAGCGCGCGTTCGATCGATCATTCGGGTGACGGCCGCGGTCGATGCGACCGCGGCGACGAATGCCGACTTCTTCGCCAGCGGCGTGATCGCGCGCGTGCGGATCATGGAGATGCTCGAGATCGGAGGTGGCGTGCGACAGTCGTTCACGCACATCGACTCGACGACCAGGCGCTCGACAAGCGCCGTGTTCCAGCTCGGCCTCCACCTTCCACTCGATGCGTCGGGTCACGTCGCCTTCGCGTTCGGCGTCGAGAACGGCAGCGGCGGCGCGATCGCGCGCGACGTGCGGCTTCCGTGGGGGCCGCGGTTCCAGTCGGGTCGCTGGTTGGTGTCGCTACAGCCCGCCACGCCGTCCTACTTGCGAATGAACAACGTCGACAAGGGACGGTGGTCGTTCAACATCGGCGGCGAGGTCGGGCTGAGCTTCTAGCGCAGCTCGCGCGAGGTTTGGCGCCAGTCGTGTTCACGATTCGGCGCGGCACCCGGAGCAAGACGCTCACGTCCTGACCGCTCGCGCTAGCTCATCGAGACGTTCTGCGCCGGGAACCAGTACGGCTGCCCGTTGGGCATCATGCACTGGTACTGGCCGTTCGCCGCCGAGACGACGGTCGCCGGGTAACGCTGGCCGTCACCGGGGGCAACGAACACCTGCATCCCGGGCGAGAAGCCCTGCTGCTGCTGGGGCTGCTGCATCTGCTGGGGCTGCTGCATGTGCGGCGGCTGCTGCATCGGCTGCTGCATGTGCTGCGGCGGTGCACCGTGCGGCTGCTGCATGTGCTGCGGCTGCTGCATCGGCTGCGCCTGCGGCTGCTGCATGTGCTGCGGAGGCGCGCCATGTGCTGGCTGCATCTGCGGTGGCTGCTGCGGCTGACCTGCCGGGAGCTGACCCTGTGCGCCGGGCGGCAGTGCGCCACCGGCCATCTGCGCGAGCTGACCCGAGGCGACGAGGCCGGGGACCTGCTCGAGGAAGGCCTTGGTGCCGTTGACCTGCTTGAACCACGGCGAGATCCGCAGGGTCTGCGTCGGGCCGTTCGAGAAGTAGAACGACATCGACTTGTTGTTCGCGATGCCGCCGACGGTGACCTTGGTCAGCGCGCGCACGTCGTACTGCTCGATGCCGAGGTTCTGCTGCTGTGGTCCGCCCTTCCAGAAGCCCATCTTCGTCCGGATGAAGATCAGACGGCGGTTCGTGAGCACGGCGAAGTACGCCTTGGTCATCAGAAACAGCAGCAATCCTCCGACGAGGAAGATCTGGACGAGCAGACCAGGCTGCCTCCGCATGTACGCGGTGTGCAGCACTTGCTCGCCGGGCTGCAGCATCGGCTGGATCTGAGCTTGGAGATATTCGTCGCCGGTCACGGTCGCCTCACTGGCAATAGGGTTTCAGTCGCTCTACAGGATCACGGTCGGTGCACACGTCGAGACGCCGGCACCGACGATTCGACGGTTGGTCGCGTAGGTCATGCCCTTGATCGAGCCGGTCGTTCCGTCGACCTGATAGACGGTCGTCGCGAGCTCGCTACCCTTCATCAGGAAGATCCAGAAGTCGCCGCCCCACGCGGCAAACGCCCACGCCATCGGATCGCCGGCGAGCGAGGGAAGCTGGAACGTGGTGAGTGCGGCGCCGGTCACCTTGTCGAGCTTCTCGATCCGCGCGCCACCCGCGCTCGGGAAGAAGCCCCACAGCTCGGCGCTGCCGGTGCCCGTGAGCTCCGGCCAGCCGGTGACCGTGCCGCGGCTCGTCGCGGTCATGTTCGTCGTCGACAGAGTCGCGAGCGTCGAGGTCGGGACGCTCGGGCCCGAGCCACCGGCGACGAACAGGGTGTCGGCGGTGCCGCCCGCGGTGTCCGTCGAGAAGCCCATGCCGAACTGGGTCAGGCCGAGCTGCGTCGACCACGAGGTCGCCGTGCACATCAGGTTGGTCGTGTTGACCTTGTACAGCTTGGCGTCGCTGTAGAGGACCCACGCATTGGTGTCGCGATCGATCGACATCGAGAACGGCGTGTTGATGATGCTCGTCGGGCAGTTGAGGTCGCCGATGTCCGTGAACGTCTTCGTCGCCGGATCGAACTTCGACATCTTGTTGTTCGAGTCGACGACGTACACGAGCTTGGCAGCGTCCGAGCAACCATCGCCGTTGCTGCCATCTCCACCGCCGCCATCTCCACCGCTGGTGTCATCGCCTTGATCGCGCGACGTGGGTCCGCACGCGGAGAGCACGGCGACTGCGAGCACACCCAGGGCGTTCCACCGGAGTTTCAGCATCGGGGTTACGCTATCACGCGGCCGGCGGGCGCTCGTCGACAAACCACTCACTCTCCGCGCTAGTGGACGCGCCTCCACTAGAAAGGAGGAATCGCCGACCCCGGCGATCTCTGCGCACGGTGCGCACTGAATTCTCGCAGGGCCCGGACGTGACGTTCGATGCACGTGTTACAGACGGAACGATCACATGGCCGACAACCCCGAAGATCCACGCATGCTCGGCGAGCGCGCTGCTCGTCAGCTCAGCAACACGACGAAGACCCCGCCGTACTGGGTCGGAACCACGCCGCGCTGGCTCGTCCAGTTGCTCCCGTGGACCCCGGTCGAGGCCGGCGTCTATCGCGTCAACCGCGTCGTCAACGCCGGCTTCGCCGTCGAGTGCAGCCCGAACGACGCGTCGCCGCTGCCTGTCGCGCTGATCGACTACGCGGAGAAGCCGCGCGAGTACACGCTGTCGTCGGTCACCACGACCGTCGAGGTCCACACCCGGATCTCGGACCTGTTCCGCAGCCCGTACGATCAGGTCAAGGAGCAGCTGACCGTCGCGATCGAGCGTGTGAAGGAGAAGCAGGAGGACGAGCTCGTCAACAACGGCTCGTACGGTCTGCTCAACTCGGTCCACGACTCGATGCGCGTCAAGCCGCGCGGCGGAGCGCCGACGCCCGACGATCTCGACGAGCTGATCTCCCGCGTGTGGAAGGAGCCAGCGTTCTTCCTCGCGCATCCGCGCGCGATCGCCGCGTTCGGCCGCGAATGCACGCGCCGTGGAGTTCCACCCCCGACGGTCACGATGTTCGGTTCGCAGATGCTGACCTGGCGTGGCATTCCGCTCGTCCCGTCGGACAAGCTGCACGTCAGCGGCAAGAAGACCGACATCCTGCTGATGCGCACCGGCGAGAAGAAGCGCGGTGTGGTCGGTCTGTTCCAGCCGGGGATTCCCGGTGAGGTCAGCCCGAGCCTGGCGGTCCGGTTCATGGGCATCAACGCGGTCGGCGCGGCTCAGTACCTGATCACGCTCTACTGCTCGTCGGCGGTCTTGACCGAGGACGCCATCGGCGTGCTCGAGGGTGTCGAGGTCGACCGGTACCATGAGTACGGATGATCGGAACCTCCCGCTCGAGCTCCGAATCCCGCTAGGGACGGTCGTCGACGCGAGCACGCCACCGACGATGGTGTCGCGCAATCCCGGACCCAACGCCCTCACCGGCGCGAGCCCGGGACTCGGGACAGGTGCGGCCACGCCGCTCGCGTCGCCGACGCTCCCCGATCCGTCCGATCCGCAGACGATGACGCTGCTGATCGCCAAGGTCGCCAACGAGATGTTCGCTGGCAGCTCCATCGTCCCCGCCGAGAGTCCCGCGTCGATCGTCGGTTCGCCGCACGGTCTCCGCGCACCGGGCTCGCCCGGCCTCTCGCCAACGCTGGTTCCGGGCCCCGCGCCCGCCGGTGCCGATCTCTCGAACCCGATCAACGCGACCCTCCCGAGCGGCGTGGCCCCGAGTGGCAGCGCCCCGAGTGGTGCCTCCGGCGTCGCGGCCGCGCCAATCGATGCGCCGCCCGCTCCGACGAGTCCGACCGCGAGTGGCAGCGCGCCGTACGGATCGGTGCCGTATGGATCGCAGCCGCAGCTCGGCATGGTCTCTGACTCGCCCGGCATGGGCGCGCCCGGTACGTCGGAGTTCCGTGGCGTGCCCGGTGGACCGCACCGCACGAACCCCGGTGCGACAAGCGCGACCACCATCGATGCCTCTCCGTTCTCGGCCTCGCCGTCGTTCGCGAGTGTCGGTGGCATGCCGCCAATGCCGTCGACCGGCACGGCATCGCGAGAGCACGCTCCAGCGCAGGCGCACGGTGAGTCGCCGCGCTCGGGATACGGCGATGCGCCGACCCACGGTGGTGTCGCGCCCGCCAGCGAGCGCGAAGGCGTTCCGTCGTCGTCGACGCAGTTCGCCGCTGGCAACACGGTGCAGCCGCGCGAGGGTGGTCACTCGCCGACGACGGTGATGCCGCACGGCACGCCGCCGCCCGCGCTGACGCCGGCGTACAGCGGTGGTGCGCCGAGCGCGCCGCCGGCCGTCATGCACGAGGCGCCCAAGCCGAGCGTGCCGAGCACGCGGCACGCGACGGCTCCGATCAGCGAGTCGCCGTTCGGCAACTCCGCACTCGATCTCGGCAAGCTCGGGTTGTCCCCGTTCGGCACGTCACCGCAGGAGATCACGAGCACGCAGGTGCCGCTCGGCATCGACGAGGTTTCCGAACCGTTCGCCGATTCGCCGTTCACCGACGCTCCGATCGATCTGTCGTCGATCGGCCTCTCGCCCTACGGCCGCGCCCCGACGGAAGGCATGACGCTGCCTGTCGTCGACGCGATGCCGGCCGGCACCGGCCCGTACTACATGCCGGCCACGAACGCGCTCGGCATCGACATGGGCGAGCCGCGGATCGCGGCGCACGATGTTCGCCCCGGTGGCAACGATCCGCTGATCCGCGACCTCGGCGGCAACGCGTTCGATCCGTACCGCGTCCGCAAAGACTTCCCGATCCTCGAAGAGCGCCTCCACGGCGGCAAGCGCCTCGTGTGGCTCGACAACGCGGCGACCACGCAGAAGCCGCGGGCCGTGATCGATCGGATCTCGTACTTCTACGCGCACGAGAACTCCAATGTTCACCGTGCCGCCCACGCGCTCGCCGCGCGCGCGACTGACGCCTACGAGAACGCCCGCGAGAGCGTGCGGCGGTTCATCAATGCGCCGTCGACCAAGGAGATCGTCTGGTGCCGCGGTGCCACCGAGGGCATCAACCTGATCGCGCAGAGCTGGGGCCGCCGGTATGTCGGCAAGGGCGACGAGATCGTCATCACCCACCTCGAGCACCACGCGAACATCGTGCCGTGGCAGATGCTGTGCGCCGAGAAGGGGGCACGGCTCCGCGTTGCACCGGTCGACGATCGCGGCGACGTGATCCTCGAGGAGTACGAGAAGCTGATGGGCCCGCGGACGAAGCTCGTCGCGATCCCGCAGGTGTCGAACGCACTCGGCACGATCACGCCGACGCGCGAGATGGTCGCGATCGCGCATCGCTACGGAGCGAAGGTCCTGGTCGATGGCGCGCAGTCGGTCTCGCACATGCGGGTCGATGTCCAGGCGCTCGACTGCGAGTGGTTCGTGTTCTCGGGCCACAAGGTGTTCGCGCCGACCGGCATCGGTGTCGTGTACGGCAAGCGCGAGATCCTCGAGGCGTCGCCGCCGTGGCAGGGCGGCGGCAACATGATCGAGGACGTGACGTTCGAGCGGACGCGCTACAACCCGCCGCCGTCGCGGTTCGAGGCAGGTACTGGCAGCATCGCGGATGCCGTCGGACTCGGCGCCGCTCTCGACTACGTGTCGAAGATCGGCATCGAGACCATCGATCGCTACGAGCACGATCTCCTGGTCTATGGAACGAGGCGCCTCGCGACCGTTCCGGGCCTGACGATGATCGGCACCTCGAACCACAAGGCCGGCGTCCTGTCGTTCACCCTCGCGGGGCAGCGGACCGAGGACATCAGCGCCGAGCTCGACAAGGAGGGGATCGCTGTTCGCTCCGGCCACCACTGCGCCCAGCCAATCCTCCGGCGCTTCGGGGTCGAGGCGACCGTCCGGGCCTCGCTGGCTTTCTATAACGTTTGCGAGGACATCGACGCCCTGGTCGAGGCCCTCCACCGGCTGCAGGCCACGCGGGGCTGACTCCGGATTCCGTGAAAACGGATCCGTTGCTAGATACTGCTTGTCCGTCATAACGGTCTCCGCTATAACGGAACCATGGTCGAGACGCTTGAAGCCGCCGCCGCTGCCGCGCTCCTCGCTCACCTCGACGTCGACGTGGTCGACGTCCGCGATGATCGCGAGTGGAACGCCGGTCACCTCCCCGGTGCCCGCAACATCCCGCTCGAGCAGCTCCGCACGGATGCCGAGGCGTATCTGGCGCACAAGCCGATCCTGTTCATCTGTGCCCGCGGTGTCCGCAGCCTGAACGCTGCCAAGCTCGCCGCGCGACTCGGATACACGCAGGTCTACAACCTCGATGGCGGGACGGACGCCTGGTCGAAGGCTGGCCTCCCGCTCGTCGTCGAAGCGATCACGCGCGCGGCCTGATCGACGTCGCGCCTAGAGCACCGGGCTGCGATAGCGGGTCTCGATCTCGCGCTCGATCGCCGTGAGTACGTTCATGGCATCGGCGCGGCTCGCGCTCGTCGTGATCGCTTCCTGGATCCGGATCCGGCGATAGCGCTGCCACAGGTCGTCGGCCGAGAGGTCGCGGCGATCCGCGATCCGCTTGAGCTGGCGGCCGAGCGACGCGTAGAGCTCCAACAAGGTATCGGGCTTCGCTGGCGGCGTTTCGATGACTGGCTCGGGCGACACGATTGGCGCCGTGATCGCGATAGGCGCGGGCTCTTGGCGGCGCGAAGGCACCGACGGGCGCGAGGCCATGACGACCTCGGTGCCCGGCTCCTCGGATACGGGCACCGGCGCACGGGAAGTCGTCGGAGCAGGCATCGGGATCGGGGTGACCGGCTGTGCTGGCGCCTGCGCGACCTCGACGGACGTCGACTCCGCGGGCGTGCGCAGGCCGAAGCCCGCGATGCCGGCGACGAGCAGCAGCACCGCAGCGGTCGCGATCATCCAGATCTGGCTCCTGCGCTTCGAGTCGAGCGGATGGACCTCGTCGGTCGGCACCTCGTGCTCGGGCACATCGATCGTTTCGACCGGAGCCGGGCGCAGCGCGGGGCGCGGCCCGAGCACGGCAGTTGCCGCAGCGCGATCCGTCGAGATCAGACCGAGCAGGTGGCGGACCTCGAGAGCCGTCGCGAAGCGATCGTCGGGCTTCTTCGCGAGCAGCTTGCGGACGAGCAGCTCGAGGAGCGGATCGACGCGGACATCGGGGGCACGGCTCGCCATCGTCGGCGTCGGTGCACCAACGTTCGCGGTCGCTACCTCCACGCCGTCACCGGGGAACGGCATGGTGCCGGTCAGCATCTCGAACAGCATCACGCCGAGCGCGAACAGATCCGCGCGGCGATCGAGCGGCAGGCCCAGCGCCGTCTCGGGTGCGATGTAGTGCGGGGTGCCGAGCACGATGCCGCGCGTGGTGAGTCGGTCGCTGGCTTCCCCGGAACCCTCGCGAACGATCGCGAGCCCGAAGTCGACGATCTTCGCGACCTCGACGTCGCCCTCGATCTCCACGATCACGTTCTCGGGCTTGAGGTCGCGGTGGATCAGGTCGTGTTCGTGGGCATGGTGCAGCCCGTCGCAGATCTGCATCGCGAGGTGGATCACCTGGCTCGCGGGCATCGGTCCTGTGGCGATGATCTGCGCGAGGTTCGGACCGACGGCGAGATCCATCACGATGTAACGGGAGCGCGCGGTCTCGCCGATGTCGATCACGCTGATGACGTTGCGGTGGCGAAGCCGGCCAGCAACCTCCGCCTCACGTTCGAACCGCGCGCAGGTCTTCGGATCGCTCACGAGCTGCGGATGCAGGACCTTCACGGCGAAGTCGCGCGGCACCTTGGTGTGCCTGGCGCGGAACACGTCCCCCGTCTGCCCGCGGCCGAGGTGCTCTTGCAGCCAGTAGCGACCTGCCAGGATCTGGCCGACGGCGAGTCTGGCTTCGTCGCTCACGGGAGTTCCAGTCTGTGGCACCCGCACACAATCTCGCAACGCCGGCTGGGTTAGTGGCGGGTGAGAGATGCTGAAACCTCGGTTCTGCGAGTAGCGTCGCACCTAGACCCCGATGAACGCCCTCAGGACGACTCCTACCTCGTTGCCCGGCGTGATGCTGGTCGAAGTCGAT
The DNA here is from genome assembly GCA_031421915.1 of Myxococcales bacterium. Taxonomy (GTDB): domain Bacteria; phylum Myxococcota_A; class Polyangia; order Haliangiales; family Haliangiaceae; genus JABFXX01. The sequence goes on from JANOPP010000323.1 coordinate 10,648, forward strand.
GTCCATGGCGACGGTCGAGGCCGGTTCGTCGAGACCTTCCGACAGGACCGGTACGCCGCCGCGGGGATCGCCGTCGGTGCATCGTTCGTGCAGGACAACTTCTCGTCGTCCGCGCGCGGCACCCTTCGGGGGCTTCACTACCAGCTCGCAAGACCCCAGGGCAAGCTCCTGTGGGTCACGCGCGGGGAGGTGTTCGATGTGGTCGCCGATGTTCGGCGCGGGTCCCCGACGTTCGGTGTGTGGTACGGCGTGACGATCTCGGCCGAGAACCACCGTCAGCTGTGGATCCCCCCTGGCTTCGCGCACGGGTTCTCGGTGATCTCGGACGGCGCGGACGTCGCGTACAAGGTGACCGACTACTACGCGCCCGAGGACGAGCGATCGGTCCGGTGGAACGATCCGGCTCTCGCGATCGCCTGGCCGCTCGCGGATGATCCCAGGCTGTCCCCGCGCGACGCGTCCGCGCCGCTCCTGCGTGACGCGGAGCTGCCGCTGTGGGCGGGAGACTGAGCGATGGCGAGGATCCTCGTCGCGACCGTTCCGTTGACCGGTCATGTCCAGCCGATGACCGTGCTCGTCCGCGCACTCGTAGCGCGCGGGCACGACGTCCGCTGGTACGCGGGGAGCAAGTTCGCACCAGCGATCGAGGCGGCACAAGCGACGTTCGAGCCGATGCGGCGTGCGCACGACTGGGACGATGCGGACGTCGAGACCGCGTTCCCGGAGCTGCGTGGCACGCGGGGACTGGCTCGCGTGCGCGCGCAGCTGCGCGCGATGTTCATCGCACCGATGGGTGATCAGCTCCGTGATCTCGAGGAGATCAGCGATGCGTACGATCCCGACGTGCTGATCGCCGACTCGGCGCACCTCGGAGCATCGCTTCTGCCCGAGACGCGTGACGTTCGCTGGGTCGGCCTCGGAATCAGCGCGCTCGTCGTACCGAGTGTCGATACGGCGCCGTTCGGTTCGGCCCTTGCACCCGGCACCAGCAGGCTGCGGAACCGCTTTCTCAACTGGCTCGTGTTTCGGTGCATGTTTGGAGGTGTCAATCGCAGCTATCGCAGCGCGCGCGTCGCGGCCGGTGTACAGCGTGGGAAGGGCATGTACTTCGACGTGATGGCACCGGATCTTTATCTACAGCCGACCATTCCGGACCTCGAGTACCCGCGCTCGGATCTGCCGCCGCAGGTCCGCTTCATCGGCCCGCTCGTACCGGGCGGACGCGCAACCTTGCTGCCGGCCTGGTGGGAGGACCTCGACGACGCTCACCTCCGTGGCATCCCGATCGTGCTCGTCACACAGGGGACGCTCGCGACCGATTCGAGCGAGCTGATCGCGCCGACCCTGCACGCGCTCGCGGGTGAGAAGGTCCTCGTGGTGGCGACCACCGGCCGGCTCGATGTCGTGCCGGACAACGTGCGGACGGCGCCGTTCGTCCCCTTCGACAGGCTCCTGCCGAGGGTGTCGGCGATGGTCACCAACGGCGGCTACGGCGGCGTCCAGCTCGCCGTGCGCAACGGTGTCCCGCTCGTGATCGCCGGCGGCAGCGAGGAGAAGCCCGAGATCGCGGCGCGGATCGCGTGGAGTGGCGCCGGGATCGATCTGCGGACGGGGCGGCCCGCGCCGGCTGCGATTCGCGCGGCCGTTCGTCGCGTGCTCGACGAACCCACCATCCGGACGCGGAGCCGCGAGCTCGCTGCGATCATGGCGCGCCAGGACGCTCCGAGCATGGGCGCCAGCTTGATCGAGGATCTGATCGCGCGGCGTGGAGTCGTGGCCGAGAGTCTCGCGTCATGAGGCGCCTGGTCCTGGCCCTCGTCATGGCCGCCAGCACGCTAGGCTGCAGCGGGTTCATCAACCGGCAGGCCGCGACGAGCACCTACCGGATCCTCGAGAAGTCGATGGAGGCCGCACGCCGGCAGTCCGATATCGAGCTCGCACGGGATGCGATGCCAGGCGGCATCATGCAGCTCGAGGCGTTCGCGCTCGCGTATCCGGATCACGTCGGGTTCCGCGCGCTGCACACCGAGTCGTTCTGCCAGTACGTCGTCGGGTTCGTGTTCGACGACTGGGAGGACGCGACGCTCGGAGGTCGCGACGCCGAGGCCGAGCGACTCGCGACGCGCCTCGGTCCGCTGCTCGCGCGATGTATCGAGATCAACCTCGCTCGGATGCCACCGGCGTGGCGGGCCGCGCATGCAAAGGGACTCGATCGGGTGATCACGCTGTTGCCGGCCGTGACCAAGCAGCAGGTCCCGGCGCTGCTATGGATCGCGACGGCGAGCGCAGTGCGGCTCGGGATGAAGCCGTTTGCCCACTTCCGCGACCTCCCGGCGATCGAAGCCATGCTGGTGCGTAGCTCGCAGCTCGCCCCCGGATTTCACGACGCTGATGCCGAGCTTCTCCTCGGGACGCTGACCGCTGGCAAGAGCCAGGTGTTCGGCGGGGACGACGGTGGTGCGCAGTTCGCGCGCGCCCGGTCGCTGGCCGGGGAGGGGGCACTGCTCGTCGACGTGATGGCGGCGCGCGGAACGTCGTCCGTGAAGAAGGATCGCGCGGCGCTCGAAGCCGCGCTGCAGCGCGTGCTCGCGACGGATGTCTCGAAGTGGCCCGAGCGCCGGCTCACCAACGAGCTCGCGCTGCGCAAGGCGAGGCGGTACCTCGCCGCCGCCGAGGTCCTGATCCCATGACCGACGCCGCGCCGGCCGTGCGCCTCCGCAAGGTCGGCAAGGACTACGGGGGGCGCACGGCGGTCGGTTCGATCGATCTCGAGGTCTCGCGTGGCGAATGCTTTGCGCTGCTCGGACCCAACGGCGCGGGCAAGACCACGACGATCTCGATGGTCGCGGGCGTCGTGACGCCGAGCCGCGGCCAGATCGAGATCTGCGGCCTCGACCTCCAGCGCGAGCCCTTCGTGGCGAAGGCGAAGCTCGGCCTCGTCCCGCAGGAGCTCGCGCTCTACGAGGAGCTGTCGGCGATCCAGAACCTCCGGTACTTCGGCGCCCTGTATGGGCTGACCGGCGCGACGCTGGCGCACCGGATCGACGAGGCGCTCGACACGGTCGGGCTGCGCGATCGCGCCCGCGAGCCGGCGAAGCGGTACTCCGGTGGCATGAAGCGCCGCCTCAACATCGCGGCCGGGCTCCTGCACCGGCCCCAGGTGCTGATCCTCGACGAGCCGACCGTCGGCGTCGATCCCCAGAGCCGCAACCACATCTTCGCGACCGTGCGCGCGCTGCGTGACGCCGGAACGACCATCGTGTACACGACGCACTACATGGGCGAGGTCGAGGCGCTGTGCGATCGCGTCGCGATCGTCGATGCGGGCGCGATCATCGCGAGCGGCACGATCGGCGAGCTGGTCGCGCGCCACGCGGCGCACGAGGTCGTCATCGAGCTCGGCGGGGCGGCACCAGCGATCGCCGCGGGCGTGCGCTGTGCGATCGCGCTGGGAGCCACACACGAGGACGGCGCGACCCTGCGGTTCGTGCCGACCGCCGGTCTCGGCCCGCTGCTCACGGCGATCGAGGGCACGGGCGCAGTGATCGAGCGGATCGCCTCGCGCGAGACCACGCTCGAGGCCGCGTTCCTCGCGCTGACCGGCCACGCGCTCCGAGACGCGTCGTGATCCGCGCCGTGATCGCGAAGGATGTGTGGTTGCTCGTTCGCGATCGCGGCGCGCTGATCAGCCTGTTTGCCCTGCCGTTCGTGTTCATCCTCGTGTTCGGCTCGATCTACAGCGGAGCAGCGGATGGCGACCGGCCGCGCCGTGTGGCCATCTGGTCCCCAGCAGGTGATGCGCGAGGTCTGGCGATCACGGCGATGCTCGACGCGACCCCTGGGTTTGCCGCCCACACCGCCCGTTCGGCCGAGGACGTCCGTCGCGCAGTGGCCAACGAGGAGGTTGCGGCCGGGCTCGTGATCACGGGCGATCCGGGCGCGGTGCTCGAGCTCGTGATAGATCGCGCGGCGCCGCTTCAGGTCCGCGGCCCGATCGAGGGCACGGTCACCGGTGTCGTGATCCGTGCACTCGTCCCGGTCACGGCGCTCCCGCGGATCGAGGCGCGGTCGCCAACAGGGCTCGCGGCGCCGCTCCCGGACGCCTCGCCGTTCCAGGTCTCGGTGCCGGCGAACGCGGTGCTCTTCGGATTCTTCCTCGCGCTCACCGTCGCGATGGCGTTCGCGGCCGATCGCCGCACGGGCGCGTGGCGTCGGCTGCTCGCGGCGCCGGTGTCGCGGCGGCGGGCGTTGCTCGCGACCCTGGTGCCGTACTACCTGATCGGGGTCGCCCAGCTCGGGTTCTTGTTCGGGACTGGCGCGCTGGTGTTCGGGATGGAGATCGGTGGCTCGCTGATCGCGCTGGTCGTGCTGTCCCTGTCGCTCGTCTACTGTGCGGTCTCCCTCGGGCTCCTGTTCGCCTCGATCGGCGGGAGTGAGCGCCAGCTCGGTGGGATCGGCTCGGTCGTTCTGCTGGTGATGGGGATCCTGGGCGGTTGCATGGTGCCGCGGATGCTCATGCCCCCGGTGATGCAGTCGATCGGACTCGCCGTGCCCCACGGATGGGCGCTGGACGGCTACTACGAGCTTCTCGTACGCCAGGGGACCGGGATCATCCAGGTAGCTCCCGCAATTGCGGCCCTGGTCGGATTTGGTACTGTGTTCGCCGCGTTAGGTGCAGCACGTTTCAACTTCGAAGGCTGAGTAATTGTAACGCAGCACTGAGGAAAGGCGTCGAGACACAGTGCCTGCAGACGTCGACTACGCACTGGTTGGGGGAGGGCTTCAGAACAGCCTGATCGCCCTGGCGTTACGCGCGCAGCAGCCGACCGCCCGGATCGCGATGATCGAGCGCGGCGCAGCGATCGGAGGCAACCACACCTGGTGCTTCCACGCAGGCGATCTCGATCCCCAGCGCGCCGCATGGATCGAGCCGCTCGTTGTCACGCGGTGGCCCGGATACGAGGTCGCGTTTCCCGCGCACGGCCGCCGCCTCGACTCGCCGTACGCGTGCGTGACGAGCGAGCGCCTCGCGGCGGTGGTCGCCGCCTCGCTCGCGCGGCCGGGTTGCGAGCTCCGGTTGAACACGACGGCCCTCGCGGTCGCATCCGATCGCGTCACGGTCCGTGATGCCGCGGGCGCGCAGCACGAGATCCGCGCACGCGTCGTGATCGACGCGCGGGGCCCGGATTCGGCGCCGCCCACCGCGTGCGGCTGGCAGAAGTTTGTCGGGCAAGAGCTGGTGCTCGACGCGCCGCATGGCCTCGACCGTCCGATGCTGATGGACGCCACCGTCTCGCAGCTCGACGGGTTTCGCTTCGTGTACGTGCTGCCGCTCGCCCCCGACCGCGTCCTCGTCGAGGACACGTACTTCAGCGATCGCCCGTACCTCGATGTCAGCGAGCTGCGGCTGCGGATCGCGGCATACGTCGCCGCGCGAGGCTGGCGGGTCGCGCAGGAGGTCCGCGAGGAGGTCGGCGTCTTGCCGTTGCCCTGGACAGGGACCCCACCGAGCACCGCGCGTCCCCTGATCGCGGGCTACGGCGGTGGCTGGTTCCACCCGGTCACTGGCTACTCGTTCCCGATCGCGTCGCGGCTCGCGGCGCTCATCGCGTCGGTGCCGGCCGGCGAGCTGTTCGGCGCGCAGCTCGACGACCATGCGCGCCGCCTGCAGCGCAACCTGACGTTCGCGCGCCGGCTCAACCGGATGCTGTTTCACTGGTTCGCGCCCGCGGATCGCTATCGTGTGCTCGAGCGGTTCTATCGCCTCCCCGAGGACACCGTGCGCCGGTTCTACGCACTCGAGCTGACCGGGATGGATCGGGCCCGCATCTTGCTCGGTCGGCCGCCGCGTGGTCTCTCGGTGCGCGGGATGCTCGGCATGGAGATGTCGTGAAGCACCTCGCGTTCGCCACCAGTGCACCCCCGACGCTCGCGGCCCTCGATCGCGCGCTGGCAGCCGGAGGTGCGAGCGAGCTCGACGGCGCGGTGCCTGCCGCCGTGTGGCGTCGCGCGCTCGCCGGTCCTGCCGCAGAGTTCCTCGCGCGCCCGGGCAAGGGGCTGCGCGCATCGATCGTGCGCGCCGGCTGGGACCTCGGTGGCGGTGAGCCCGGTGCGATGCCCGAGCAGATCGCGCTCGTGATCGAGCTGCTCCACGCCGGCTCGCTGATCGTCGACGACGTCGAGGACGGCTCCGACGAGCGACGCGGTGGTCCGACACTGCATCAGCTCGTCGGGATCCCGCTCGCGATCAACACCGGCTCGTGGATGTACTTCTGGGCGCTGGCGGAGATCGCCGAGCTCGGCTTGCCGCCGGCCAGCGAGCTCGCGGCGCATCGTGCGGCGTCGTCGGCGCTCGTGCGCTGTCACCAGGGCCAGGCGCTCGATCTGTCCACGCGGATCTGGGATCTCGGGCCCGAGTCGATCGGCGCGGTGGTCGCAGCGACGACCCGCCTCAAGACCGGCGCGCTGTGCACGTTCGCCGCCGAGCTCGGCGCGATCTCGGCAGGCGCGAGTCCGACGGTCACCGCGGCGGTCCGCGCGTTCGCGGGCGAGATGGGCGTGGGGCTGCAAATGCTCGATGATCTGGGCTCGCTGGCCTCCGACGCGCGGCTCGCGAAAGGGCACGAGGATCTGCTCGGTGGCCGGCCGACCTGGCCGTGGGCGTGGCTCGCGGACACGCGGCCGTTCGCCTGGTCCCGGCTCGCCGCCGCGACCCGTGCGACGGCCGCATGCGGCGGCGACCTCGGGCCGATCGTCGGCGAGCTGCGCGAGGCGATCCTCGAGGTCGGTCGCCAGCGCGTGCGCTCCACGCTCCGCCACGCGCTCGGTGAGTTGATCGCCAGCGTCGGCGCGAGTGCGATCACGGAAGGTATCGCGACCGAGCTGTCGCGCATGGAGGCCAGCTATGGGTGACCGGACACGTCCACTTCGCGCTGCGGTGATCGGCTCGGGCTTCGGTGGAATCGCATGCGCGATCCGCCTCGCGGCCGCGGGTGTCCGCGTCACCATGTTCGAGGCGCGCGACCAGCCCGGCGGGCGCGCGTACGTCTATCGCGAGGGCGGCTACACGTTCGATGCCGGCCCGACGGTGATCACCGCGCCGCACTGCATCGAGGACCTGTTCGAGCTCACCGGTCGGCGGATGTCTGACTACGTCGAGATGCTGCCCGTGCTGCCGTTCTATCGGCTCGTGTGGCCCGACGGCGACACCTTCGAGTACGACGGCGATGTCGACCACATGCTCGCGCAGATCCGCGCGCGCCGGCCCGAGGACGCCGACGGCTACCTCCGGTTCGCCGACTACTCGCGTCGCGTCTTCGAGACCGGGTACACCAAGCTGGCACACACGCCGTTCCCGCGGTTCTCCGACATGCTGCGCGTCGCGCCCAAGCTCGCGGCGCTCCGCGCGGATCGCTCGGTCTACGCGACGGTCGCGAAGTTCGTCAAGGACGAGCACGTGCGCGAGGCGCTGTCGTTCCACTCCCTGCTCGTCGGCGGCAACCCGTTCGAGACGTCGTCGATCTACACGTTGATTCACTACCTCGAGCGCAAGTGGGGCGTGTTCTTCCCGCGCGGTGGCACCGGTGCGCTGGTCGGCGCACTGATCAAGCTGTTCGGCGAGCTCGGTGGCGAGCTGCGCCTGGAGTCGCCGGTGCAGCGCGTGCGAGTCACCGAGGTGGAAGGTGCGAAGCGCCACCTGGTCACGACGGCCGCGCATGCCGACGAGGAGTTCGACATGGTCGTCTCCAACGCCGACCTGCATCACACCTATGCGCGGCTCTACGAGGGCGTGCCCGGCGCCAAGCCGATGGTCAAGAAGCTCGAGAAGATGGACTGGTCGATGTCGCTGTACGTCCTCTACTTCGGAACGGACATCGACTACCGCGATCAGATCGCCCATCACACGGTCGTCTTCGGTCCTCGCTACCGCGCGCTGCTCGGTGAGATCTTCCATGGCTCGCGCCTCCCCGAGGACTTCTCGCTCTACCTGCACGCTCCGCACGTCACCGATCCGTCGCTCGCTCCACCGGGGGGCGGGGCGTTCTACGTGCTGTCGCCGGTCCCGCACCTCGGGAACGCGCCGATCGACTGGAAGGCAGTCGGGCAGAGCTACGGCGACCGGATTCTCGAGGCCCTCGAAGCGCAACTGCCAGATCTGCGCAAGCACGTGGTCGTGCGCCGACAGTTCACGCCGGACGACTTCCAGCACGAGCTCGTCGCCCATCACGGATCGGCGTTCAGCGTCGCGCCGAAGCTGACGCAGAGCGCGTACTTCCGCCCGCACAACAAGGACTCGCGGATCCCTGGCCTCTATATCGTCGGTGCGGGCACCCACCCGGGCGCCGGCGTCCCGGGCGTCATCAACGGTGCGCTGGCGACGTTCTCGTCGATCAGCGAGGACTTCGGACTCGCGAGCAATCACGGCATGCTCAGCCTCGCTGCGGGAGTTCTGCCGTGACCACGCTCGCGCTCGTGCCCACTGCCTCGGCGCAGGTGGCGCGCGCGACGATCGCGCACCACTCGAAGAGCTTCGCGCTCGCGAGTCGTCTCCTCGGTCGCCGCGTGCGCGACCAGACGGCGGTCGTCTACACGTGGTGCCGCCGTGCCGACGACGCGGTCGACGAGCAGCCGACCGCATCGCCAGCGGAGCTCGCCGCCGTGCTCGCGACACTGCGCGCGGAGCTCGACGCGGCATACATGCAGACCGCAGTCGATCCCGTGCTCGTGTCGTTCGGCGACGTGGTGCGCGCGCGTGGCGTTCCTCGCCTCTACCCGGAGGAGCTCATCGCGGGCCTCGCGATGGACGCATCGGATACGCGCTACGCGACGATCGATGACGTGCTGCTCTACGCCTGGCGCGTCGCCGGTGTCGTCGGTCTGATGATGTCGCACGTGTTCGGCGTCTCCGACGAGGATGCGCTCGTCAACGCGGCGCACCTCGGCCTTGCGATGCAGCTCACCAACATCTGCCGCGATGTCGCCGAGGACTGGGAGCGCGGGCGCCTCTACCTCCCCGACGAGCTGCTCGCGAAGCACGGTGCGCCCGACCTCGCCGCCAGGCTCGGCGGCCCGCTCCCGGAATCGGCACGGACGCCGATCGCCCGCACCGTCGCCGACCTCCTGGGGCTCGCGGATCGCTACTACCGCTCGGGAGATCGCGGCATCCGCGCGCTGCCGTGGCGAGCCGCGCTCGCGGTGTCCGCCGCCCGGCGCGTGTACTCGGCGATCGGTAGCCGGATCGCAGCGACAGGCCACGACGTGCTGGCCGGTCGCGCCGTCGTCCCGGGTCCGTCGAAGCTGGGCCATGTCGCGTCGGCGGTGGCGCGGCTGGTCGTGTCGTCTCCGCGCCGCCTCGGCGCACGGCGCGCGAGCGTTCCCACCCGCATCCTGGAGCGAAGCGATGTTACGCGCATCTGAGAAGCGCCGCTCGGCGCTCGCGATCTACGTCGGCCGGATCCGCGAGTTCGATCGCACCGACTGGCTCGTCTACGCGAGCTGGGTCGGGATGATGATCGGACTCGTCGCGTCGACCGGCGGCTTCCTCCTCGCGGGTCACGCCCACGGTGTGCAGTGGCCACCGGAGGCGTGGCTGGGACCGATCGGCGCGAGCGTGTTCGCGATCTCGATCGCGATCGACACGATCGGTCATCGCACGGTCTACAAGGAGGTGCTGCGCGGGGGAGAACAGCTCATCCACCACATCACCATCTTCGCCGGCGTCACGAGCTGCGTGCTCCTCGTGCTCGCGTACGACCATCCGATCGTCGTGATCCCCGCGATGGTGTTCACCATCCTGTCGTTCGTCTACAGCCTGATCGACGAGGCGTTCCACTGGCATCGCTACGTCACGCACAAGTCAGACGTGGTCGAGATGTGGAGCCATGTCGGAATCCTCGTCGGACACGGCGTGATGATGCTCGGCTGGTGGCGGTTCTATCAGCTCGGGTATCCGGGCGTGCGCGAGACCCTCGCCGCCCTGGCAGGACCATGACCGCGCTGTCGCCGGGCACGCAGGTCGAGATCTTCTACGACGGCGAGTGCCCGCTGTGCATGCGTGAGGCGAACCGCTTGCGGATGACAGGTCGGTGCGCGCCCGATCGCGCCTGCCCCGTCCCAAACAACTAGCAGTTCGCCGAGTCGCGGGACGTGACACCGCAAATTGGCCAAGTCGACCAAGCCGGCTCTGGATTCGTGGAGATACCTCTGCGAAACGGTATGTTGGTAGTACAGCGTCTCAGCGCGGAAACTCGCCGCGGTCGCCGTCGAACGGATCTGGCCGTACAAGCGTCGATCGACCGACTTGGTCATTCGCGGACCCTAAACGCGCGCGATCTCGGTCGCGATCGCCGCGAGCTCTGCCATGGACTGGACGTAGCGCACGGATGGATGCGCGTCGACAATCACGCTGCCTTCGCGGCCACCGACCACCGCGACCGTCGTCGGTGGTAGCTGCGCGAGCCAGTGCGCGATCGCGCGCGCGCGGGCAGGCGGCAGCTTCGTGCTCGCACTCACCCAGACGAGCCTGGGCTGGTGCTCGTCGACCGCGTGCTGCAGCGCCGAGACCGGCGTATCGGGGCCGAGGTTGATCGCACGCAGCCCCGCAGCGGCGAGCACGATCGACACCATGAACGACGGCAGGATGTACGGGTCGTCCTCTGGGCCGCCACCGATCGCGACCGGCGCGGTGTTCGAGCTCTCGAACGTTGTTCGCAGGTAGGCGAGCGCCTGGAGACAGACATCGGTGCCGCGATGCTCGATGAAGACGCCGCGGTCGTCGTGGACCCACAGCTCGCCGAGCGCGCGCATCGCCTCGCGGATCGGGCCGTCGCACAGCTCTGCGACCGACGCTCCGCCAAGGTAGCTCGCCATGATCCAGCCGCGCGTACCGACCGGGTCACCGCGCTGGATGTAGCCAAGCAGCTGGTCCGTGCGGAGGACGCCGCGCGCGTGTGCGACCGCGACCTCTGGCATGTCGAGGACCTCGGGATGCGCGAGCGGCGCACCGGTCTCCCGGATGAAACGCATCGCCTCGGGCAGCGTGATCTTGCGATGGCCGCCGTCGGTCCGGGTCGCGACGATCTTCCCGGCGTCGATCCAGCGCTTGAGGGAGGACTCACTGACGCCAAGTGCCTGGCCGAGCTCGCGGGGGGACAGCAGTCGCACCCCTCCATGATGCCCGTCCGGTCAGGCAGGTTACGGAACGGCGCGTCGATCGACTGCATCCAGTTTCGTCATTCTGTCGAACGAAACCGCATAGAATCAGCCAGTTACCTTGAAACGATCCCGAAGGGCCTTGACGTTTCCCAGGAATCATCCAGAGTGAACGGTATGAACGATTCGAACGTTATGAACGAAACGGATGTTGTGGCTGTTCGTTCGGCCGCACCGGCACTCTCGATGGGCGATCGCGGCTTCGTGTACGCGGTGGCGCGCCGGATCGTCGGCAGCGCGAACGACGCGGATGACGTCACGCAGGACGCGCTGATCCTCGCGCACCGTCATCGCGCGGCGTTTCGTGGCGACTCGAAGTACCGCACGTGGCTCTACCGGATCGCGGCCACCACGGCGATCGGATTTCTGCGCCGCCGCAAGCGTTCGCGCGAGCAGCTCGCGAACGACCCCGAGCAGCTCGGATCGTGGATCGCGGACGAATCGAAGTCGGCGGATACGATCCTGCTCGAGGCCGAGGCCGAGCTGTTCGTCCAGCGCGCGATCGCGACGCTCGAGCCGAAGTATCGCGACGTCCTCCTGTGTCGCGCCGACGCGACCGAGACCGAGACCGCCGAGCGCCTCGGGATCAGCGTGGCCAACGTGAAGATCCGCGCGCACCGTGCGCGCAAGCAGCTTCGCGAGACGCTCGAGACGGTTCGCTAGCGAGCGGCTGCGATATCCGTGCGGAGTGCAGTCAGCAAGCGATGCGCCTCGGCGCGCTTCTCCTCCGTCGTGATCGCATCGTTGATCTTGATCCGCAGGTAGCGCGGCCACAGCGGCGATGTTGCGCCCGAGCCGCGGCGAACGTCGAGCGCCTTGAGCTCGCGCCCGACACTGCCGTAGAGCTGCGCGACGGCGGAGGCCGACGTGTCGGCTACGATTGGCGGTGCCGGCTGCGTGGGCTGCTTCGGCTTCGGTGGTCTCGGCGACTGTGGACGAGGCGGGATGTTGCGGATCGCGGGCGTGGCACCTTCCGGCACGCTCGCATCGATCGGGTCTGAGGCCGCGGCATCCGCAGCGACGGTGACCGTGCCTGCATCGGCAGCCGCCACCTCGGCGTCGTTCGCCTCGGAGGGTCCGGCCGCGACCTCGGTGGAATCGTTCGGCGTTGCGGACGGCGAGTCGTCGCGCCGCATCATGAACGCGACGATCAGTGCGACGACGATGACGAGACCCGCGCCGAACGCGATCGCAAACATCCGCCGGGGCGCAGGTAGCACGGTGGCTGCGCGGCGATTCGCACCCGGCTGCGTCGCGGCGCGAGGGACCCGGGGCCGTGACTCAGCACGCTCTCCGGGCTGCGAGTCGGCAGGCGGTTGCGAGTCGGCACGCCGTCCGCCCCGTGCGCCGACAGCGCTCGTCGTAGTCGAATCCATACGGTCGGGGCCGGGCTGGGTCTGGGCGCGCCCGTATCCGACCGGCGCGGGCGGGGCGCGTCGCCCCTTGTCGCTCGCGACGGGTGCGTCGTGCCGCGCGGAGCCCTCGGTCGGCGTCGCGATCGCGGGCACCGCTCGCGCAGAAGGGACCTCGTCCGCGAGCCGCTCGACACCGAGAGCGGCTGCCGCGGCCGGCCGATCGGTCGCGATCAGGCCGACGAGCCAGCGCGCTTCCTTTGCGGACTGCGGCCGATCGTCTGGAACCTTCTGCATCAGGAGCCGCGTGAATGCCTCGAGCAGCGGGTCGACGACCACGCCGGGGGCGCGCACGCTCATCGGCGGCGTCGCCATCAGCAAGTTCGCGCGCGCGACGTCGACGCCGTCGCCGTCGAACGGCAGCTTGCCGGTGAGCAGCTCGTAGAGGACCACGCCCAGCGCGAACAGATCGATCCGATGATCGATGCTGACGCCCATCGCGTGCTCGGGCGCCATGTAGTGAGGCGTGCCGAGCACGAGGCCGTCGGTGGTCAGCCGATCCGCGCGATCTGGCGCGGTTCCATCGTCGCGCAGGATCGCGATCCCGAAGTCGACGATCCGTGGCCGCTCTACCCCGAGCTTGTCGGTCTCGACGATCACGTTGTCCGGCTTGAAGTCGCGATGGATCAGACCGTGCTCGTGTGCGTGTTGCAGGCCGTCGAGCAGCTGCTTCACGATCTCGATCACACGGCCCGTCTCCATCGGGCCGTCGATCAGCGCGCCGAGCGGTACGCCGTCGGCGTACTCCATCACCATGAAGTGGATGCCGTCCTCGGTCTCGCCGACATCGACGACGCCCACGACGTTGACGTGATGCAGCTTGCCGGCGAGCTCGGCCTCGCGAGCGAAGCGCTTGCGCAGCTTCTCCTCGACCAGCAGGCGCTCGTGCAGCATCTTCACCGCGAACGGGCGCCCGATCTTCACGTGGCGCGCGCGATAGACCGTGCCCATCGCGCCAGAGCCGAGCTTCCCCTCGATCCTGTAGCGCGACGCGAACACGCGACCGATCAACGGCTCGCTGGCATCGGTCTCGCTCGGCACCTCGTTCACCATGCGATGGATCGGCCCTCGGTGCAGGGAGCGATCGGGTAGCGGCGGCGAGGCGACTCGGCAAACCTCGTACAGCTCACTCGCGTCTCACGCTCTAGCGGTGGGCGTCGCCGATCTCGTCGACCCCGAGCACCGTCCGACCCACGTTGGGTCCCATCTCCCAGGTCCAGCCGGCGTCGTGCGTCAGCCAGATCTGGCCGCCATCACCGGCCGCATAGCCGACGCCGTCCCACGCCGACGAGTACGGCACGAACAGGGTCTGGAGATCCGCCGTGCCCGCGCGCTGGAGCAAGACGCGACCGTCGAGGTCGACGCGAGCGATCGCGCCGGCGCTGCCAACCGCAAAGCCCTCGCCGCGATCATCGATCCGGACGTCCGAGAACCGGACACTCGCGTCCACCACGAGCTGTGTCCACGTGCGACCGGCGTCCGTCGAGCGCGACAGGCCCTGGCCTGCGAGCAGCACGGTCTGGCCATCGGCCGACACCGCGATCGCATCTGCGCCCGCACTTGTCGTGCGCTTGACGAGCCTGCCACCTTCCACGGCCCACACGCCGCCGTCATCGCTCACCGCCATCACCGTCTCGCCCGCACGTGCGGCCGACACCGAGCGGAACCGCGTGACCCCATCACCGAGATCCGTCCACGTCGCGTCGCCCGTGACAAATGCAGGCGTCGCCGCGAGGAACACGCCGTCACCCGCAAGAAACACGGGCCCCGTGTCCTGCGTCGCGATCGCATGAATGTCCGCCGTGGTGGGCAGCGCGTGGGAGACCCACTCGTCGCCCGCGTCACTCGTATAGAGCAGCGTGCCCTTCGCGCCACCGACCCACGCTTCCGCGAGGTAGCGACACGCGATCGTGTTGAGGCGCTCCGTCGCGCCGAGGTCGTACTCGGTCGTCGCTTCGGCCCCGGGTTCGAGGTTCACCATCAGGCCCTCGGCTCCGACGAACCAGCCTCCTCCTCCGCCGCCGGTCCCCTTCTTCTTGCACCCGGCGCTCGTCGCGAGGGCCGCACCGCACAACAGGATCGCTAGCTTGGTCCGCATCCGTCCTCCGTTCATGGATAGTCCCACGGTAGAGGAGGGCATCCTGGCGATGTCGCATCGCCTGCCGAACAAACTGACAACCGCGTGGATTCACGCGGGAAGCAGGGCGCCGATCAGCACGTCGGCGCGATCGATCGCCCGCTGCGCTCGCTTCACGATCTCCGGCGGTGCGAGCCGGCGCCGGGCCGCGGCTGTCACTGCCCGATCGATCTCGCGGACTCCGATCCAGGCGCGCTTGTGAGCGACGATTCGCTTCCGGCTCTCCGGTGGCGCCGCGAATCCATCGGCGAGATCACCGCACGCGAGCGCGAGCGCGCCGACCAGATCCGCCGCCTCCGGCGCGCGCTCCTTGCCCCGCATTCGCGTCGCGAGCTCGGCCAGAGGTGGGGCCGCGGCGATCACGGCGCGGAACGATGGATGATGTTCGAGCGGATGAGGTGGACGGCGTGCGCGCATGAGCTCTCGATGTTCACGTCGCGCGCCATCGCATCGCGCATCTCATCTCGCGCGCTTGCGCCACCGATCGTCCGCACACTGGACATCGCGTCCGCATGCCGCCGGACGCCGGCCGCCAATGGAGCGTGGGCCTGGATGGCTATCGCTCCTGAAATCGATCCGCAACGGCGCGCCGCGCGGAGCAGGACAGCGACGGTTTGTAGGCGAAGAGCGTCGGTGAAACGTCATCCGAGCGGTCGTGGGCACCGTCGCAGCGCCTCGCGGATCAGCACATCGATCGTGGCGTCGCTGCCCACGCGGGAAACGGCTTGCTCGACAGCCGCGCCCGCGATCGAGATCTTCCATCCGAGCCCGACGAGGGCGTCACGCGCCTGGATTCTCATCGCGACGGGCGCGAACTTTCTGACGCCCGCTCCGCCGTCGCCCTGAGCGACGTTCGTGCCCACAGGGGCATGACGCGCGTTCGTGCCCACGGGGGCATCGTCCTCTCGTCGGAACGCGAACCGAAGTCCATCGGGCGCGCGGCCTTCGATCGCGAGGCGCCCTGCGTGATGCTGCGCGTGGTGACCCGAGCACAGAACGGTGAGCAACCACTCCTCGTGCCCACCGCCATCCGCCTGATGAACGATGTGGTGAACCTCGAGGTTCCGCTTGCTGCGGCACCCCGGCACGGTGCACCGGTGATGGTCGCGCGCCATGATCCGCGCGCGCTTCTTCGGCGTCAGCGTCACCGTCTTGCGTCCGGGTTCTCCCTCCACCGTTCCGAGGTGCTCGGCATCGCAAAGCGCTCGCTCGATCTCGGCAGGCTCGAGCTCGGCCCGTCCGCCCGGCCCACTCTGCCAGCCGCGTTCGCAGTGCGCGCAGATCGAGATCTGCGCCGGCGTGCTCGCGCCCTCGGGCGACACCCGCGCCCGCTCGAGCATGATCCGGAAGAACTCCGCCTCCTCGATCCGGTGCCCCATCTCGGCCTCGATCGCTGCCCTCAGCTCGCGATAGATCGCGATCGTCTGCAGTGGCAGCTCGATGCTGAACCGACGCAGCCGCAGGTCCGGATCCTGCGGATCGTCCGGCCCGTCGCCCTTGTTGCGGCCCGACACCATCGCTTGCACGTCGCCGCAGGTCTTGCCCTTCGCGGCGGCGATCCATTCCTCCTCGGTCTCGGGCGTCGCGACGCGGGTCAGCTCCTTGACGTGGGAGTACTGGAACGTCCCATCCTCGAGCTCCGCTTCGAGCATCGGCAGCTCGGCGAGCGCAAGCGAGACCCGCAGCCGATCGCTCGCGGCCCGCGGCTCGATGCCGTGCTCGCGTTCCAGATACTCCAGGATCGAGATGTAGCCGAAGTGGTTCCATAGCTGCAGCGCCTCGGCCTCACGCAGATGCCGTGCGTTCTCGGCGTCCCACGCACACCGGCGGCGCGTCGCGGACTTCATCTCACCGTGCAGCCGCATCCACGCCGGAACCTGCTCGCCGCCAACGACACTCTCGACACTCGCCTGATCGAACATCGCCATCTCCTCACCGCGCGCACCCATCACGCGCACTCTTCTCAGTACCACGCGATTTTCGGCGCTCTGATCTGCGATCTCCGCGACGAACGCCGCCGGACTCGACACTCGATCCATCACGCGCGAGAACCGCACGCAGGCGCGAGCTAATGGACTCGATCGAGACGTTTGAACGACGATCGCCCGACGCGATTCGCGTGCCCGCGGATCTCCCGTCAAGGAAAATCTTGCTTCGATGGTCGATTCCTCGTCGGAGAACGCGAATCTGCGTGCGACGCGGCGATGTTGCTCCTTCGACAACAGCGCCGGCGTTCATCGCGCGTGATTGCCGCGAACCAGTTGTTCCGTCCGGAGCCTCTGTCCGTTCGCGCTCTGCGCTGGGTGAGTGGCGCGAGCACGACGCCCGCATCCGGCGCAGCGAAGCCTCTGTGCGCTGGTACGAACGATGTGGAGGCTCACCCACTGGCCAAGGCTTCTGGGTGATCTCCTCTGATGTCTTCCCTGGTACTCGAAGCGATCGACACCCGCGCCGACACTGCTCGACAGGCTCCGGCGAGGACCGACGTACTGCTCTCCAGGACGGTCGCGAGCAGGACCTGAGCGCGAGCCGTGCGCCCTGGTGCATTCCGCTGCAGGCAGGTGATGCGTTCCACAGCAAGTGGCAACCCTCCTAGCTCGATCATCTTCGCGTTCGGCTCGCTGGAGGTCGCAGACCGATTCATGGTCAGTTGGATCCATGGGAGCTGGACGGCTGTCGGTGTCCACGTCACTGGCCCTGATCGCTGCGTGTGGCCACGCGCGCTCGTCCGGTACCACGGCGGCCGATCGGATCCTCGTTGAGCACGCAAAGTCCTTCACTTCGAAGACCGTGGCCGCGCCCGCGTCGCTCGAGCCGCCCCCATGGAAAGTCGGGCAGTGGGTGGCGTATCTCATCCGCAGGCCCCACGCGGGCGGAGAGCAACGCTCGTTTCAGCGCGTCCGGGTGATCGCCGAGGATTCGTGCGGCATCTGGATCGAGCACTACGAGGTGGACGACGTCCACCAGGTTACGGCGACGATGTGCTTTCGCGCGTCGCCCACGCGCTCGGCGAAGGCGAGCGAGGTTCTCGATCGACTGAAGGTGGCGATCGTCGAGTGGGACGACCGCCCGCCGGTGGTGACCGAGTTCGGCGAGGGACAGGACGCAGCAGCCAGGCTCGAGTACGAATGGCTTGCGTGGAGTCTCGTCGCTCCGTCGTTCGACGCGGGCGAACTGCTTCGCGAGAACGTCGATGTCCCGGCGGGGCGCTTCGTGGGTGCGATCCGGCGCAGCGGCACAGAGGGTTTGACTCTCGAGCGGTGGTCCCATCCCGAGGTGCCGCTCTCGTCGACCGTGAAGGCGAGCTACAGCGACGGCACAGAGCGCGTGCTGGTCGATTTCGGACACACCACACCCAGCACGGTGCGACGCGCCGTGATCGCGCAGTCCCGGTTCAACCAGCCGGCAGGGCGATCACGTCTTTCGCTGGAGTTCGCTGTCGGTTACGACCGATTCACGGAGACCGCGAATCAGGTCGCGACCACAGCAACTAGTATCGCCTGGACCTCGGGGTATCGGGTGATGCCTGCCATCACAGCGATAGCCCGCGGGAGCGGGGTTCTTGGCGTCGAGAATGGACCCGACGAGGACCATGCGCAGGAAGCGTTTCGGTTGCTCGGCGGCGTGCGCTGGTCTCCGTTTCACGAGCGGAGAATCCTGTCTCGCCTGACGTTCGAAGGCGCGTTCGGCTTCGGAAGTCTTCAGCAGAGCTCGATCGACGACGCTACCGCATACGGCATCGCCGCCGAGGTCGCTGTGGGATTTATCCTCGACTACGGGCGCGACTGGGACCTCGGCCTCGCGGTGAGCGACGACATCGTTCTCTACAATGCGGACGAGGGGCTACGCCACAGCGTCGCCCTGAGCGCGTTCATTCGCCTCTACCTGCCGTCGCGACGGCGACTATAGGTACGCGGGGTCGCGGTACTCGCCGAGCTCGGTGCGGAACAGATCGCAGATCTCGCCGAGCGTGACGTGCGCCTTCACCGCATCGAGGATCGGCGGCATCACGTTCTGCTTGTCGTCGTTGAGCGCAGCCTTGATGGCGGCAAGCGCGCGCTCGGCGACCGCGTTGTCGCGCTGGCTGCGGAACGCGACGAGGCGGTCGATCTGATTCTGCTCGGCGGCGTGGTCGATCTTGAGGGTCGGGATGTTGTCGCCCTCGTCGGGCGTCCGGTACTTGTTGACGCCGACGACGTTCTTGCGATGCGTGTCGATGTCGCGCTGGAAGTCGAAGGCCGAGCGCGCGATCTCGCGCTGCGGGTAGCCTTCCTCGACCGCCTTCACGATGCCGCCCATCGCGTCGATCTTGTTGATGTACTCCCACGCCGCCGCCTCGACCTGATCGGTCAAGGTCTCGACGTAGTAGCTACCGGCGAGCGGATCCGCGACGGCCGCGACGTTGGTCTCCTCGAAGATGACCTGCTGCGTGCGCAGGGCGAGCTCGGCCGCGGCCTCGGTCGGCAGCGCGTAGGTCTCGTCGTAGCTGTTCGTGTGCAGCGACTGCGTTCCACCGAGCACGGCGGCGAGTGCCTGCATCGTGGTGCGGATGACGTTGTTCATCGGCTGCTGCGCCATCAGCGAGACGCCGGCGGTCTGGGCGTGCGTGCGGAGCAGCCACGACTTCGGGTTCTTCGCACCGAACCGCTCCTTCATGATCTTCGCCCACATGCGGCGGCCGGCCCGGAACTTCGCGATCTCCTCGAAGAAGTCGTTGTGGACGTCCCAGAAGTACGAGAGGCGCGGCGCGAACTCGTCGACGTCGAGGCCCGCCTCGATGCCGAGCTGCACGTAGCCGATTCCGTCGGCGATCGTGAACGCGAGCTCCTGGACGCCGGTCGCTCCGGCTTCGCGGATGTGATAGCCGCTGATCGAGATGGTGTTCCACTGCGGCATCGTCCGCGTGCACCACACGAGCATGTCGCGGATGATCCGCATGTGGCCGCGGATCGGCGAGATCCACTCCTTCTGCGCGATGAACTCCTTGAGCATGTCGTTCTGCAGCGTGCCGCGCAGCTTGTCGGGCGAGACGCCCTGCTTCTCGGCGACCGCGACGTAGAGCGCGAGCAGCACGGCGGCGGGGGCGTTGATCGTCATCGACGTCGACACCTTGTCGAGCGGGATGTCGCCGAACAGCCGCATCATGTCGTCGAGCGATGCGACCGAGACGCCCTCGCGTCCGACCTCGCCGAGCGAGCGCGTGTGATCGGGGTCGTAGCCCATGAGCGTCGGCATGTCGAACGCCGTCGACAGACCGGTCTGTCCGTTCTCGAGCAGGAACTTGAAGCGCTTGTTGGTGTCCTCGGGCGTGCCGAAGCCGGCGAACATGCGCATGGTCCACGGCCGGCCGCGATACATGGTCGCGTGTGGGCCGCGTGTGAACGGGTACTGGCCGGGGTCACCGAGCTGCTTCTCGTATGTCCAGCCGCGCGCCGCGAGGTCGTCGGGCGTGTAGCTCGGCTTGAGCGGGATCCCGCTGATCGTGCGGACTTCGGTGTCCGTCTCGGTCTTCTTCACCGGTGCCATGGTGGCGGTTTACCACGGGTATTGCGCCCGCGAGTGAGCGAAGATCCGTCCATGCCCGTGCACCTGCGCGACGTGATCGGCTACCTCGACACGACGCTCGAGATCGATCGGTTCAAGGACTACGCACCCAACGGCCTACAGGTCGAGGGTGCGCTCGAGATCGATCACGTCGTCACCGGCGTGTCGGCGAACGCCGAGCTGATCTCGCGGGCGATCGAGCTCGGCGCGGATCTGATCGTCGTCCACCACGGCCTCGTGTGGGGGCCGGGTCTGTCGAAGATCGCCGGTCCGCTCGCGCAGCGCCTCAAGCTCCTGCTCGGCAACGATGTCTCGCTCGCCGCGTATCACCTGCCGCTCGACAAGCACGCCCGGCTCGGCAACAACGTCGGCCTCGCGGACGCGCTCGCACTCGGTGCGAAGCGCGAGGCATTCGGAGAGGTGCGCGGTACGGCGCTCGGTCTCGCCGGATCGTGGTCGACGCCGCTGTCGCGCGAGGACGCGATCGGGCGGATCGCCGGGGGGGTGTGCAACGGCCGGTCGCCTCGCTTCGTGTTCCCGCACGGTCCGGCTGCGGTGCGCAAGGTCGGCATCTGCTCCGGCGCAGCGTCCGATCTGCTCGAGGCGGCGGCCGAGGCAGGCTGCGATCTGTTCCTCACGGGCGAGCTCGCCGAGCGCGCGGGGGATCTCGCGAAGGAGCTGCAGATCACGCTGGTCGCCGCAGGTCACTACGCGACCGAGGTGTTCGGCGCGATGCGGGTCGCCGACGAGCTGCGGATGAAGTTCCCCGGCCTCGAGGTTCAGTTCGTCGGCGTGCCGAGCCCGCTCTGAGTCACTGACAGACGTGGCGTGAACGCGGCAGGTCGTTCGCGGTCCCCGACTACGGAACGCTGCTGGGCTGTGCGAAGAGCCGGATCAGCCGCGTTCAGGCGATGCACGCACCCGACGTCGGGACCGTGAACGTCGTCGTGGCGAGCTCGTTCCGTCCGCTCTGAATCAGCGCTGCGGCGCAGGGATGCGCGCTTCGAAGTCGATCCACACCCGCTCGTCGCCGCGGCAATCGTAGGCGCGGCACGCGCCGGGGCGATGGTCGTAGACAGTGCACGCGCCCTCGTCGTTCATGCAGACGCAGCGCCTGGTCGCGGGCTCGCGCGGCAGCATGTACGGCTCGTCGATCCGGAATGGAAGCTTCCGCTCCGCGACGTCCTGCGCCGACAGCGTCACGTCGAACGTACAGCACCGCGCTTGGCACAGCGGGATCCTCGCCGCGCAGTCGATGTCGTTGCTCGTCACCGCGTACTTGTCGCGGAACATCGAGAGCCGCACGGTCGACCGCTCGCCGCGGATCTTGCTCGCGAGCTTCTTGAACGTCGGCGGTAGCTGACCGCGCAGGATCAACGCGTCGATCAGCCACTCGAGGCGACGCGCGAGGTCCGCGTGATCCGGGCGGAGAGCGAGCGACTCGCCGAGCGCTTCGAGCTCGGCGAGGAGCTCGGGGGAGAGCTCGGGGAGGGAGAGCGGATCGCTCATCGACCGTGACGCTAGCATCATCTCCGCTCGCTGGGATCCCGCGCGCTGTTGCAGGTCGCGGTCGGTATCAACTGCCCGTGAACAGAAGGTCGAGGGCCGCGATCAGCTCGCTTCGGTACGGTGCGAGCGAACCTCTGATCTCTCCAAGCTCGTCGCCCGAAATTGCTGCCAGCTCCTGAACCACCGCCACATACTCGACGCCGCGAAAGACGATCACTGGATTGAGGCGCCGAAGTGGCGTGGCTGGATATCGCCGCTTCGGCGCGAGTGGAACAACGGTCCGCGTTGCGAGATGCGAAAGTAGGTCTGCTTGCACGTCCAGCAGCAACGGATAGAGGTTCCCCTTGCGATCTGTGTGGACATCGAACTGCGACATCAGAAGCGCCGTCGCCCATCGCTGAAGACGCCACGCTTCGTGACCAGTGCGTTGTACTCGGCAATCGCTCTTCGATTCTCCTCCAACCAGGCCCGCCCTTCGGCGTCCTTGATCGCCTGCTGGAGTGCCGCGTCGACCAGCTCGGAGAGATTGAGCCCGAGCTCCTTTGCGCGACGCACCAGGTCCGGGCGCAAGGACAGGTTCGTGGGCGACTTCCGGGCGCGCTTGGCAGGAGGCATGTGATGCGCACAGTGTATGCGCATCGATTTCCGGTCGCAAGCAGTGGCCGCCGCCGTGGCGTGAGCTCGGCCGCACACCACGTAGCCGGGCACCTCCGTGTCATCGGCCGCCAAGCTGGCGACTTTCCCCACGAGCACGAGCCACGCAAGGCGGACGAGACGCAAGTATGCGTGAGCGCCGTCCGAAGCGTAAGGGCCGGGTTCGTCCCGCAATTCAGAACGTGACGCGAACGCCGATGCGCGCGAACAGCGGGGCATAGCGCCCGGCGGTGTTGCGGAAGTTCGCGTTGCGACCGATCGGGACCTGGGACTCGTTGCCGTTGGTGTCGATCGTCTTCACGAAGATGAGATCCTCGTAGGTGCCGCCGGCGACCGGGTTCGCTGCCTGCAGCGAGCCCGACGCGCCACTCGCGCCGGGCTTCACGCGTGGCGCGTAGGTGTTGTCGACGCTCGCGGTGCCCTGGTTGTTGTAGACGTTGTAGAGATCGAGGAAGACCTCGGCGGTCATGTTGCGCGGCAGCTTGCGGCCGTAGCCGAGGTGGACGTCGAGGCCGTGCTCGAAGTCGGCGCGCGACAGGGTTCCGCGCGGCAGGAGGAACGACTGGTTCGAGCCGTAGAGGTAGTGGGACGCGAGCGCGTTGATCGGTGCGCCCGACAGCGCGCGGAATCGAATGCCGACCGTCGCGTTTCCTGCCTTCTTGAAGTCCATCGTGTAGTAGCCGTCGAGCTTGACGTAGTGCGGCCGGTCCTGCGGCAGCGGGCCGAGCTTGTTCGCGAGCAGCTCGATCAGGTCGTACTGGGTGGAGGCGTTCGGGAGGATGACGTTGTCGTCGTACGAGATCAGGCCGGGGTAGTTCCCCTTCGTACGAGAGAACGTATACGAGCCCTGGAGGAAGAACTTCGTCGAGAACCGGCGCGATACCGTGAGCTGGAGCGCGTCGTAGTCGCGGCGCGGCTTGTCGAAGATGCGGATGCCGCGGAAGTTGCGCATCTGGCGCTCGAGGCGCGCCTTGGCGTCCGGATCGTCCTCGTTGTCGATCTTCTCCTGGAATTTCTTCTCCTCGTCGGCCGACCACTCGCCGGGGTTCGCGACGACGTACGTGTTCGCGTTGTCGGTCGAGACGTCCTCGATGACGCGGCCGAAGCGGCGGTTCTGGTACGAGATGCCGAGCTTCAGATCATCGACGAGCTCGTACTCGAGACCGCCGACCCACTCGTCGAGATACTGGCCCTTGAGACCGGGAGCCGTCAGCGATCCGTTGATCGCCGACATCTCCTGGCGGAGATCCGCGTCCTCTTCGGTCGTGGTGCAACCAACGCCGTCGGGTCCACCGATCCGCGGATCGGTCATGCCGCAGAGGCCCGGGGTGTAGGTCTGGATGTAGAGGATCGGAGCGCCGTACGCGAAGCCGTTGATCGCGAGCGGGATCGACTCGTAGAACCGGCCCCAGTGCGCGTACACCTTCGAGCGGCCCTCCTTCGTGACGTCGTAGAGCATGCCGACGCGGGGCGCGAACTGACCCTTGAGCACGACCGCGTTCTTGCCAAACCGGTCGCCCGTGACCGGATCGACGATGCCCTGCAGGAACTTCGCGTAGCGCAGGCGCTGCTCCTCGTAGCGCAGGCCCGCGTTGAGGGTGAGGTTCGGCCGGATCTGCCACGAGTCCCGGAGGTACGCGGACCAGTTGAGCGTGTTGCCCACGATCACGGTGCCCTCCGCACCGGGAGAGCCCGCGAGGTAGTCGCACTTGAACTGCGTCGGCGCGTCCGGATCTGTCGGCGGAGCCGGCGTCCGGCAGGTCTCGTCGAACCGCGACCGCGTGTCGTCCATGTTCGTGAGCTGTACCCACCGCAGGACGTCGACCTGGTTGCCGACGGAGTTCTGCACGAACGCCGCGCCCGAGAGCGAGCGCGTGGTGTTCGAGATGTTGTCTTCGACGTCGATGCCGCCCTTGATCTCGTGCGTCCCGCCAGCCTTCACGCGCTGCGTGACACCGAGCTTCGCCGCGGCGCGCTGCTCGGAGTCCTTGTAGAGCGAGCCGGGGCCGCCGACCACGTACGAGCGCGTGATCATCGGGCAGTTCGTGATGTACGGGTACGGATCCGAGCCGCCGGGCGTGCCGTCGACGCAGCCATTGTTGGTGCGCTGGCTTTCGCCGAAGCCGGGCCCCCAGACGCCGAGCGAGCCGTCGAACAACACCTGGATCGGCGTCGTCGCGAGCGCCGGATCGATCGCCTCGTTCGAGTAGGTGTCGCGGTGGAAGCCAACGATCGCCTCGATCTCGGTGCGGTCGTTGTTGAGCTTCGATGTCCACTTGGCGGAGATGTCGGACGTCAGCGAGCTCGTGGTCTGGCCGTACGACTGCGGGCCCGACAGGCCGGGCTGGCGCGAGGTCGAAGGCACGAGCTGCACGGCGAGCTGGCCCTGCTGCTCGGGCGTCGCGGCGTAGTTGATCTTGCCGAGCAGGTTGTACGCGCGTGACGAGGAGTAGCGCATCTCGGTGTCGACCGCGTCGGTGACGAAGAAGCCGGTATCCGGATCGACGTCGGGCGCGCCGTCGGCGTAGCCGCCCTGGCTGCGCAGCATGTTGTTGCACTCCGAGCGCGTTCCGTCGGGGAGGATCGTCCGGCAATCGGTCTGTCGCTTGGTGTCGCGCGTGTAGTCGACCCGCTGGAACTGCGGCGCGATGCCGACGAAGAACCACAGCTTGTCCTTGATGATCGGGCCACCGATCTCGATGCCGAAATCCGCGCGGTAGCCCACGTTGCCCTGGAGATCGAGCGAGGTCGCGTTGACCCGCGTGCGCTCCGCCTCCGCGGTGAGCTGCCCGGGCTGCCAGTAGCCGAACACCGAGCCCTTGAGATCGTTCGAGCCGCTCTTGGTGACGACGTTGACGATGCCGCCGGTGGCGCGGCCGTACTCGGCGTTGTAGCCGCCTGTGATGATCTCGATCTCTTCGATGAAGTCGTTGATCACGGGCGAGCCGACCGTGCCGTAGGTGAGGCCCGTGGTGTTGACGCCGTCGACGACGTACTGGTTCTCGAGCGAGGAAGATCCGGAGAACGCCACACCGAGGACGTCGCCCTGCGAACCGGGGGCGGCGCCGAGCGCGGACTCGAACGAGCGACCGGGCACCGGAATGTTCCTCAGGTAGTTCTTGTCGATCGTGATGCCCTGCGCGGTCGACGTCGGATCGATCGTCGGGGCGCCGCCCTCGACGCGCACGACCTCGCCTTTCGCCGCCGAGAGATCGAGCTTCTGGTAGACCGGCGTGACCTTCTGGAGGCCGACGCGCACCGGACGCTCGAGCGTCATGTCGAGGTAGTAGAAGGTGACGAGCCACTCGCCGGGTGCGAGCTCCGTGATCTTGTACGACCCCTTGTCGTCGGTGAACGCGGACTGCGTCGCGTTGCCCTCCGAGGTGGCGACGACGGTGACGCCGGCGAGCGAATCGCCCGACGCGGCGTCGGTGATCACGCCCTGGATCGCCCCGGTCGTCGTCGACTGCGCCAACGCGCCGGTCGGCACGAGTGCCAGGACACACCACAACACCACCGCTCGTGCGGTTCTCCCCATGAGCGCGATCTGTCCGCGAGCGCCCCACGAAGTCAAGCGTGTTACTCAGCGGCATGCGCTGGTTGCTGGTCCTGCTCGTCGTCGCGAGCTGCAGGAAGATCATCGGCCATCGCCGTCGCCACCGGCGGATCCGGAGCTCCCCAGGCTCCCCGTCGCGAGGGAGGTGCCGCGCCCCGCGTCGCCGGCCAGCCTCGCGCCACCGGCCGCGCCGACGAGCGAGCCGTTCATCGCGGGCATGGGGACGTCGTCGACGATCCCGACGAAGGAGCTGTCGGTCCGCCAGGTCGCGTACCTGTACCTGTTGACCGTCGACGTCTACCTCGGCGAGATCCTGCGCGACACCGCGGCCGAGGCCGGTGACTACGCCGCGGGGGCGCGCGACTACTACGAGATCCCGTCCGAGATCCTCGAGGTCACGAAGGAGTATCTCGCGCGGTGGCCGAAGCTCGCGGGCGCTCGCGCCGAGCGCGCGCCGCAGTAGACACTTCACGCCCACCGCGAGGCTGCGTCGCCGGGCGTGTGGAGTACAGTACCGCGCCGTGACCGCACCGCCGATCCGCTTGCCCTCGGGGGTCCGGGACTTCCTCCCGCGCGCCGCTGCACGCCGCCGGTCCCTGGCCGGGCGCGTGATCGACGTGTTCGAGGCGTGGGGCTACGCGCGGATCATCACGCCGGTGTTCGAGTGCGCGGATGTACTCGAGCGCGGCCTCGGCGATGCGGCGCGGACCGCCGCGATCCGCTTCGTCGAGCCTGGCACCGGAGAGATCGTCGCGCTGCGTCCCGATATCACGCCGCAGATCGCACGCGTCGTCGCGACGCGGCTCGCCGATGTCGAGGGGCCGATCCGGCTGTGCTACGAGGGCGCGGTCACGCGGCTCGCGGGCGAGCGCGGGCAGCGCGAGATCCTGCAGGCCGGGATCGAGTTGATCGAGGCCGGGGAGCCCGAGGGGGATGCCGAGGTGCTCGCGGTCGCGGCCGCCGTGCTCGCGGCGACGCAGCTGCCGGAGACGCGCCTCGATGTCGGGCACGTCGCGTGCGCACGCTACGTGCTGGGTGCCGCCCCGAATCGCGAGACGCGCGATCGACTCGAGGCCGCGCTCGCGCGCAAGGATCGCAAGGGGCTCGCGGTCGCGGCGCGCGGCTTGCCGCCGACGATCGCCTCGCTCGCCGAGTCCCTGGTCGGGCTGTGGGGCGCAGCCGTTCCAACGCTCGCGCGCGCGATCGCGCTGCCGTGGCCCGACGAGGTTCGCGCCGGGCTCGACCGCCTCGCGGCTGCGCTCGCCCTGTTCGCCGAGCTCGCGGATGCGCCGGTGCCGGCACTGACGATCGATCTCGGCGACGTTCGGGGGTTCGACTACTACACCGGCATCCGGTTCGCGGGCTATGCGGGCGGCGCACCCGACGCGGTGCTGCGTGGTGGCCGCTACGACGAGCTGATCGCGCGCTACGGTCGCGCGGCGCGGGCGACAGGCTTTGCCGTGGATCTCGAGTCGCTCGCCCAGGCGCAGCGCGCCGTCGGCGTCGCCGGACCGACGAGCACGATCGGCGTCGCGGTCTACGGACCCGGCGCGGCCGCGTTTGCACGCACGCTGCGCGGCCTCAAGATCCGCGCCGTGACGGCGGCGACGGCGCCGACTGCGACCTGGCTCAAGGGCGCCGGCTTCGACGCCGCGGTGCTGCTCGATCGCAACGTTGTGCTGCGTGTCGCGGATCCACGCCCGCTGCCGCTCGATCTCTCGGATCCGGTGGCCCTAGTGAAGTTGATCGAGGAGGAACGATGTCCGTCGTGATCGTGGTCGGCGCCCAGTGGGGCGATGAAGGCAAGGGCAAGGTCGTCGACTTGTTCACCGAGCGTGCAGACACCGTCGTGCGCTACGGCGGCGGTGCGAACGCCGGCCACACGCTCGTGATCGAAGGCAAGAAGCTCGTGACGCACCTCGTGCCGTCGGGCGTCTGTCACCCGGGCAAGAGCTGCGTGCTCGGCGACGGCATGGTGATCGATCCGCACACGCTGCTCGAGGAGATCGCCGACTGTCAGTCGCGCGGGCTCCTGATGCGGAACGAGCTCCTGAT
Source organism: Myxococcales bacterium (assembly GCA_031421915.1). Taxonomy (GTDB): domain Bacteria; phylum Myxococcota_A; class Polyangia; order Haliangiales; family Haliangiaceae; genus JABFXX01. The sequence continues at coordinate 38,726 of JANOPP010000323.1, forward strand.
CGGACTCGGCGCGCACGTGATCCTGCCGTACCACAAGCTCCTCGACGGACTCCGCGAGGATCGCGGCGTGAAGACCGGCAAGGCGATCGGCACCACCCGGCGCGGAATCGGCCCCGCCTACGAGGCGAAGGCGGCGCGCAAGGGCGTGCGGATGCGCGACCTCGAGAAGCCGGCGCGCGTGCGCGAGCTCGTCGCCGCGAACCTCGACGAGATGATCCCGCTCATCCAGCACCTCGGCGGCACCGCGCCGACACAGGCCGAGATCACGACGTGGATCGATGATGCGCTCGCGGCGGGCGACAAGCTGCGGCCCTACGCCGGCGATGCCGGCCGCCACGTCGCGCGCACGATCGCGGCGGGCAAGCACGTGCTGTTCGAGGGCGCGCAGGGCTGCCTGCTCGATCTCGATCACGGCACGTATCCTTACGTGACGTCGTCGTCGACGATCGCGGCGGGCGCGTGTCAGAGCGCGGGCATCGGCCCGACACAGATCGACACCGTCGTCGGCATCACCAAGGCGTACGCGACCCGGGTCGGCGAGGGACCGTTCCCGACCGAGCTCCACGGCGAGGCCGGCGACCGCCTGCGCACCGCGGGCGGCGAGTTCGGCGCGACGACGGGGCGGCCGCGGCGCTGCGGCTGGCTCGATCTCCCGGCGCTACGCATGGGCGTCCGGCTGTCGGGGATGGGCTCGCTCGCGCTGACCAAGCTCGACGTGCTCGCGAACCTCGGCGAGGTCAGCGTCTGCGTCGCGTACAAGCTCGACGGCAAGGAGCTCGACGAGCCTCCGACGGATCCCGAGGACATCGCGCGCGCAACGCCCGTGTTTGCGACGTTTCCTGGCTGGACGAAGCTGCCGTCGGACGCTCGCGATGTCACTGACTTGCCCGCCCCGGCGCGGACCTACGTCGAGACGATCGAGCGGATGGCGGGGGTGCCGTTCTGCCTGGTCTCCTATGGGCCGGACCGCACCGAAACGATCCGCCTCATCGATCCGTTTGCGTCGTTTACATAAGGGCGCGCGGCGATTCGCGTTTCAGGTGGGGCGAGTGGTACGATCTTTTCACCAAGGTGTGATGGGCTCGGGGGTCCATCACTCGAACTGATTTAGACAGGGACGCCCATGAAGATCGTATGTGACGCATGCCAGGCCAAGTACTCGATCTCCGACGACAAGGTCCAAGGCAAGGTCTTCAAGATCCGCTGTAAGAAGTGCAGCAACATCATCGTCGTTCGCGGCGGTGCTGGTGCAGCCGAGGCAGCGCCCGCGCCGGCTCCTGAGAAGGACACGCGCGTCTATGACTACGGCTACGACGGCGGCGGCGAAGCGCCGGCCGGCGACGAGTCGGTGTGGCACGTCGTGATCAACCAGGATCAGGTCGGCCCGATGACGGCGGCCGAGGTCCAGCAGCGGTTCGCCGCGGGTGAGATCGACGGCGAGACCTACGCATGGCGCGAGGGTTTCGCTGACTGGTTGCCGCTCTCGCAGGTCGATGCGTTCGCCGCGTACGTCGCGTCGGGAAGCACGACGGCGGCGGTCTCCGGTGGCGGCGGTGCTGCCGCGGTGTCCGCGATGTTCGGTGGTGGTGGCGGCGACGAGGCCGGCACGGTGCGCAGCGATCCAGGCGACCTGTTCGCCGCATCGGCGGGGGCGGCGTCGCACGGCGGCGGCGACGACGAGGGCGATCTGTTCGGCACCAAGCCGAGCTCCAAAGCCGATGCGCAGGCAGCGGCGAACGCCAAGCTCCGCGGCGAGCGCAACGAGAACTCCGTGCTGTTCTCGCTCAACAACCTCGCGCAGCTCGCGAGTGACAAGCCTGCGCCGATGAGCTCGTCGACGTCGTCGGTGCCGAGCGGTCACGCGACCGGTGCGGCCGGTGGCGAAGGCTCGGGTCTCATCGACATTCGCTCGATGGCGAACGCGTACCTCGGCGGCTCGGGCGGCGGCGCCAAGCCGGTCTCGGCCGGCGCATCGATCGGTTCGATCGACGACCTCCCGGTCTTCGGTGGCGGCGGCTTCTCGGAGCCCGCGGTCCTCGTTCCGACGGGCGCTCGCCAGTCGAACAACAAGATGATGTACATGCTGATCGGCTCCGTCGGCATCCTCGCCGTCGCCGCCGTGATCATGGTGGTCGTGCTGCTCAAGGGCGGCAAGTCGGAGACGAAGGAGGGCGGTACCACCGTCGCGACCAACGACAAGGGCAGCGCGGACGGCGCTGATCCTAAGCGCGGGTCGGGCGACTCGCCCGATACGACGACCAACGCCGCGGGCTCGGGCTCGGGCACCACGGACACGGCCAAGCCGGACACGGCGACCGCGGGTTCGGGCGACACCAAGCCCGACACCACGACGACTGGCCCGGGCGCGAAGCCCGACACCACGACGGCGAAGCCCGACACGGCGACGGATCCCAAGCCTCGCACCGATCCCAAGCCTCGCACCGATCCCAAGCCGAAGGGCACGACGACGACGACGGCAACGCGCCCCGATCCAAAGCCGCCGAAGGAGGACCCGAAGCCCGTCAAGGAGCCGGCGAGCACCGGTGGCTGCGACGAGGTGTCGTGCGTGCTCAACAACTACGAGGGCGCGTGCTGCTCGAAGTTCAAGAAGGGTGGCGGCAGCAAGCCCACGGGCGGCACCGCGAAGCCGGCGGGTGGTGGCAGCGAACTCCCGGACGCTCTCGACCGCACGATGATCTCCGACGGCGTGAACAAGGTGAAGGCGCGCGTCATGGCGTGCGGCGACAAGTCCTCGGCCAAGGGCCAGGTCAAGGTCTCGGTCAAGGTCGAGGCGGGCGGCGGCGTCTCGAGCGTCTCGGTCAAGACCACGCCCGATGCTGGCCTCGGCAGCTGCGTCGCCGCGGCGATGCAGAAGGCGAAGTTCGCGAAGACGCAGAACGGCGGTTCGTTCGGCTACCCGTTCGTGTTCTGAAGGCGGTCGGATCCAGTCAGCAGGCGGCCCTCGAGGCCGCCTTTTTCGTGCCTGGGACTGAACGGACCACGTGTTGCTGACACGCCTCGACGGCTACTGTGATTGCCGGACGACGTGGCTGGAACAGTTGCCAAAGCCGCCTCGTCGCACGAGATCTCCCAAAGGAGATCAACGCGTTGCAAAAGGCATGGTTCACGCACCCCAGCCGGACATGCGCAGTCGTTTTCTCACGGTAGCCCTGATGAGCCTCCCTCTGTTCGTCGCCGCGTGTTCGGGCGGGGAGGACGACCTGCCGAGCCCGTACGATGACGACTTCCCGGTCTCGGACGACAACGTCAACGCGGGTGCGCCAGACCACGATTCGCTCCCGGACGACAACAAGGCCGATGCGGTCTACCCCGCAGCGTTCGAGCTCGGCGATCAGTCGCCGGTCGTGAGCCAGGGCAGCCGCGGTGTGTGCTCGATCTTCGCATCGACTGCACTGATCGAGAACGTCTACATCAAGGCCGGAATGCCGGTCGCCGAGGCCGACTTCTCGGAGCAGTACCTCCAGTGGGCCGCGAAGAATCTCCAGGGCGCGTTCCCGAACACGGACGGCTCCAACGCGGAAGACAACATCGAGACCGTCGTCAACTTCGGCACGATCAAGGAAGCCGAGTGGCGGTACGAGTCGGCGCCGTGGACGGCGGCGAACGACCCCGAGTGCGGCGAAGGCGAGAACAAGCCGACCAAGTGCTACACGAACGGCGAGCCGCCGGCCTCCGTCGAGATGGCACAGAAGTTCAAGGTTCCGGCGAAGCGCTGGATCAGCAACAACTCGATCAAGGCGCACATCTTCGACAAGAAGACCGGCGTCAACGCCGGCATGACGTTCTACTACCAGTCGTGGAACCACCGTAAGTCGACGATTCCGGTCAACGCCGAGCTGTGGCGCAAGGGCGTCGTCACCTACCCGAACGAGAAGGACAAGACCGAGTCGGCCACGCACCGCGCCGGCCACGCGATCCACATCATCGGCTGGGACGACAACCTCGAGATCGCCATGCGCGATGGCGAGGGCAACCCTGTTCTCGACGCCGATGGCAACCCGAAGATGGAGAAGGGCTTCTGGCTGTTCAAGAACTCGTGGGGCACGGCGAGCTTTGGCGTCGAGCATCCGACGGGCCCCGGCTACGGCTGGCTCTCGTATCGCTACGTCAAGGAGTTCGGCCGCGGGGTCGCTGCCGAGACGCCGACGCTGGGTGGCCCTGCTGCCGCCGAGGTCTGTGACGATGCCGCGATGAAGGACGAGGACGGCGACGGCAAGAAGAACTGCGCCGACAGCGACTGCTCGATGCACCCGTCGTGCAGCGGCGGCGGCACCGCGCACAACTACGCGGCCACGCCCGCGGCGGCGATTCCCGATAACGCGCCGGCGGGCATCTCGAACACGATCACCGTGACCGACACCGGCACGATCACCGATGCCAAGCTCACGGTCGACATCTCGCACTCGTACCGCGGTGACCTCAAGGTGACGCTCACCAAGGGTACGGACAGCGTGGTCGTGCACAACGGCACGGGCGGCGCGGCGGACGACCTCAAGGGCACGTTCCCGGTCGCGGGCTTCGTCGGCAAGGCCCTCGCGGGCGGCTGGACCCTGAAGGTCGTCGACACGGCGGCGCAGGACGTCGGCACGCTCAACAGCTGGTCGCTCGAGGTCTCCTCGCGTTAGCACGCCGCGGCGCTTGTCGCCGCGCATCTGTTCCGGGGCCCCTGCTCATGCAGACTCCCCGGCGTAGCGCGGCGCCCCTCCGGCGCCGCGCAGTTTTTTCGGTGGCTGCGGATCACGCAGACGGCGCTGCGGATCTCGCAGCGTGCCGCACCGGGATCGGTGCGCCGCGTGTGTGATGTCCGCAGCTTGCCGTCGACTGCGATGCGGCGCACGACTTGCGAGAGCAAGACCCGTGGGACCAGGCAGCTTCGCAGGGCGCTACAAGATTCTCTCGCTGATCGGGCGAGGAGGCATGGGGCACGTGTATCGCGCGGTCCACCTCGGTCTCGGCAAGGAGGTCGCGCTCAAGATCCTGGCGCCGGTTCAGGGGGCCGCCTCGGCCGACTTCGCCGAGCGGTTCGCGCGCGAGGCCCGCGCGATCGCCCGGCTCGACCATCCGGGCTGCGTCGGTGTCTTCGACTACGGCCGCGACAACAGCTCTCAGTACATCGCGATGGAGCTGATCGACGGACCGACGCTCGGCGGCGCGCTCGCCGGCGACGTGTTCTCGATTCCACGCGCGCTGCACGTCGGCCGCGCGATCCTGTCGGCGCTCGCGCATGCACACGCGCATGGCGTCGTGCATCGCGACATCAAGCCTGAGAACGTGATGTTCGCGGTCGCGAGTGGGTTTCGCGTCGTGCTGATCGACTTCGGGCTGGCGAGCCTGCGCGATGCACCAGCACTGACGGGGCAGGGCATCGCGGTCGGTTCGCCTTCGTACATCGCACCCGAGCGCCTGCTCGGTCGGCCACACGATCATCGCGCGGACCTCTACGCCGTGGGCGTGCTGCTCTACGAGATGATCGCGGGCATTCGACCGTTTCTCGGCGGGTCCCCGCAGGAGATCATGGCGAACGTGCTGTCGCGGCCGCCGCGCCCGCTGCGCGCGATCGTTCCCGAGGTCTCACTCGCGCTCGACGCGGTGATCCGGCGCGCGCTATCGCGGGATCCCGAGCGCCGGTTCGCGGATGCCGAGGAGATGCTGTCCGCGCTCGGCGACGTCGCGATGATGGATGCGCTCGCGACGGAGCCAGCGGAGCCGGCGCCATCAGACGAGGCCTCCGCGTCGATGACGATCGCGGAGCTCTCGATCTATCAGCCGTCGCGCCTGGTGCGGCTGTGGAGCTGGTTGCGCTACGGCGCCTGGCGGTGGCGCCC
>JANOPP010000324.1:0-11744 GCA_031421915.1 Myxococcales bacterium
TCGGCAATGCCGTCGGACATCGAGACGAGGAAGCCGCCGTTCGTCGCAGCGTCGAGCTTGATCGCGGCGGCCTTGGTCGGGTCTCCGTCGACGTACGCCTGCGAGATGTCCTTGTCGGTGCCCGACATCTCGTCCTGCACCATCTCGGTCAGGGACGTGCCCGTGCGCTTCTGAAACTCCTCGGCGAGCTGCCGGCGCTGCGCCGGATCTTTGATGCTCGCGAGCGCGTCCTGGATCTTCTTCTCGTCGGTGCCGAGTCCATCGGAGGCCTGCTGCAGCAGCGCCGCGGCCATCTTGACGGGATCGGACTTCAGCGCGGCCTTCGCGACGGCGAGGTCGGTGCCCGACATCTCGCCTTCCAGCTGCTCCAACAGGTCGACCTTGAACTCCACAAGGTACGCGGCGCGCAGGGCGTGGATCTCGGCGGGCGACTTGTCCTTGAGCGCGTTCGCGATCGCGTCCTCGTCGGTGCCCGCGCCGTCCATCGCCTTGCGAAGATCGACGGCGGTCTTGCGGGTTGCCTGCGGATCCGGCTCCTTCTCGCCCTCGCGCAGCGGAGGCTTGACCGCCGGATCGAACACGTCGACCTTGATTGGACCGAGCGCGGTATTGACCTCCTGGGCAGCGTTGGTACCGAGCTGATCCTTGGTAAATGCGGTGAGAGCCTGGCCCGTCTGCGATTCGAAGTCGTCGTAGATCTTCTGCTTCTGCTCCGGCGTCAGGGCCGGATTGTTCAGGACGTTCTTCATCTTCTCGGCGTCGCCGCCGAAGAAGCCGCCCGAGTTGCGGAGCTCGGAGACCGCGGCCTGCACCGGATCGCCGGACATCTTGCCCTGCGCCTCGATCAGCTCGTCGCCCGACAGCTCGGACTTGAGCGCGGCATCGAGGTCCGTACCGGTCTTCGCCTTGTAGGCCGCCTTGATCGCCGCGATCTCCTCGGGGGACTTGCCGCGCAGCGAGTTGAAGATCGCGTTCTCGTCGGTGCCGATGCCGAAGAAACCACCGTTCATGGCCTCGTCGAGCTTCTTGGCCTCCGCCGCCGCCATCGCGTCGCGCGCCTTCTTTTGCTCGAGCTCGGGGTCCGGCGTCCCGTCCTTCATCTTCTCCATGTCGGCGCTCTGCTTCGCCAGCGTGGCGTCGAGCTCCGAGGTCGCCTTCGCGGCGTCGTCCTGGATTCCCTTGATGGCAGCGTCCGCGTCCTTCTTGAGACCGGCCTGCGTTCCCGTGGAGATCTTGTCGACGTTGTTCGTCGCCTGCGCGCCGATCTGGGCGAGCTGCGCTTCGGCAGCCGCCGCATCCGCTTCGATGCCCTTGATCGCGTTGTCGAGAACGCCGTCGATCGTCGCGAGCGCCTTCTCGGCCTCGGCCGCGATCGCGAGGACCTGCGTGTCGGCTTCCTTCTTCGCGGCGGCGACCGCCACCTTTGAGATCTTGCTCGCTTCGGCCGCGGCCTTGTCGGACTCGTGGTCGATGTCCTTCTGCGCCTGTGTGACCTGCGTCTGCAGCTTCTTGAGGTCGCTGTCCTTCGCGGTCGCCAGCTTGCCGCGCATCGCTTCGGCCTTCGCCTGCACGGCGGCGACGCGCTTCGTCTTCTCCGCCGCCATCTTGGTGTCGGCGGCCGCCATCTCGCCGTCGATCTTCGCGACCGACGCCGTGGTCTTGTTCGTGATCTCGGTGATCGAGGTCTGGATCTGTGCCTTGGCGTCCGCGATCTGCTTCGCGGCGTTCGCCTCCATCGTCTTCGCGTTGTCCGCCTTGGATTTCTCCATGGCAGCCATCGCCTGCGTGATCTGGCCGTCGAGCGCCTTGACCGAGTTGTCGCCCTTGGTCTTGAGCTCGGATTCTTTTTGCTTGCCGTCGTTGCGGAGCTTGTCGGCGGCCGTCTTGGCCTGATCCGTCAGCTTCTGCGCCGCCATCTCGCCCTTGGCGATGATGTCGCTCGCGATCCGGTTCCCCTCGGAGATCGCATCCGAGCCGGCGTCGCCGCCGAAGAAGCCCTTGACCTTGCCCCACGTGCTGTCCGCCGCGGCTGCGCGCGCCGCGGCTGCCTTTTGCTGGGCGGCCGCGCGAGCCGCGCCCGCCTCGGTCTGCGCCTTGGACTTCGCCGCAGCAGCGTCCGTCGTGCCCTTGGTCTCGACGGTGGTCGCCTGCGTGGTCGCTTCGTCGACGACGCGCTTGCCCTCGTCGCGCGCGGTCTGCGCGATCTTGATCTTCTCGGCCTTGGTCTGCTCGACGAGCAGCTTGTGCTGCGCGTCCGCCTGGACGCGGAAATCGTTCTTGGACTGCTCGATCGTCGACTTGATCTGAGCTTCTTGCTGCGTGAGCTGCTGGCTCGTCAGGTTCTCGATCTGAGTCTTCGCCTCGTCCTGGACGCGCTTCTTGTCGGCGTCGAGCTTGGTCTTGGTCTCGGTGCTCGACGACGCGAGCTCCGTATCGATCTCGGACATCTCCTTCGTGACCGAGCTCTCGAGCTGCGCCTTGAGCTCCTCGATCGACTGCGCCTGCTGCTGAACCTCGCCCTTGATCTCTGCGTCGGCCTGCTGCTTGTCGTTCGCGGCCGTCTGCTTGATCGTCTGCTTCTGCGCCGCGACCTCCTGGTCGACCTCGGCCTTCTTGGCCTGCGCGAGCGCACCCACGCGCTGCGCCTTCGGCATGGCCGCAGCCTTGACGTTGTCCTTCTTCCACCCCGCCTCGGTGCGCAGCGCCTGCATCTTCTGCATCGCTTCGCTCGTCGGCTCGCCAGGCTTCTGCGGACCGGAGCGCTTCGGCCCCGGAGAACCACCGCGGCTCGGCGTGCTCGCCGCTGCCTGGATCTCGTTGCCGGTTCCCACCGCCATCGGCGCCTTTGCCGTCGCCGCTGCCTTCGTCGCGGCCGGACTCTTCTTCTTCGGTGCGCCGCCCGTCGCCCCTGCCGTCGCGGGCGCCGTCGACGAACCCGCACCCGGCGATCCGCCCGATGCCGTGTCGCTGACGGCCGCCGTGTTCGCAGCCGGTCCACCCGCCTTCGCTGCCTGCTTGCCTGCGCCCTTGCCCTTGGCGGGACCCCCCGCAGCACCGCCGCCCGCGCCAGCAGCGGCGGGCTTCGCGACTTCGCCCGGTGCGCCCGGTGCACCCGGTGCACCCTTCGCTCCGGCGGGACCTGCCGCTCCTGGATCCTCTGGCTTGTCGCCGCCCGGCGCACCGCCCGGCTTGCCGTCCTTGAGCGCATCGTTCTTGCCGGCGGTGCCGTCAGCACCGACGAGACCCGCGGTGCCGGCTGCCTGCCCCGCCAGCATCTGCGAGGTCACGCCGCCACCGTCGGCGCCCGCGACGCCCGCGGCTGCACCTGCCGTAGCGGTGCCCGGTGCACCGGCGGCCGCGCCCGCGGTGCCGCCTTGCTTCACGGGATCGAGATCATTTGCGCTCTTGGTGTTACCCGCGGCCGCCGAGCCTGCGGCGGTGCCCGCGTCGCCCGACGCAGCAGCGCCCGCGGCGCCACCACCCGCCGCGCCCGAACTGTTGCCTGAAGCCGCGCCGCCCGCACCCGCGGCAGTGCCGCCAGCGGACACTGCACCCTTTGCGTCGCCCGACGCAGCAGCGCCTGCGAGCGCGCCTCCACCCTTCGCGCCTGCACCGCCAGCCGCGCCGGTCTTCGTCGTCGGACTCGACGCCACGCTCGCGCTCGGCGTTGCTTTCTTGGGTCGCGGTGCACCGCCGACCTTGGCGTCGCGCGCGCCCGACGGCCCCGCCGCGGCGGCAGGCGCGTCTCCGTTGACCTCGCGGAACATGTGCATCGCCTCGGCGCGATTCTCCGCGCTCGGCGCAGGACCACCGTTGACGTCGCGGAACAGATCCATCGCGGTCGCACGCCCCTCGGCACTCGGCGCGTGACCGTGAACCTCGTCGTCGGCGAACATCGACATCGCCGCGGATGCATCCTCGGCCGTCGCTGCAGCGAGCGGGACGTCGACGTCACCGTTGATCTCGCGGAACATCTGCAGCGCCTCGGCGCTACCGTCGGCGCTCGGCACCGCCGTGGGGTCCGCGTTGACCTCCCTGAACATCTGCATCGCGTCGGCAGCGCCCTCGGCGCTCGGCGCCTTCGCGTCGACAGCAGGCTGCGCCGGGGGGCCACCCGAATTCGCCATGCCGCCACCACTGCCCGCCGCGGGTCCATCGCTGCCGCCGCCACCGCCGCCGCCGTGCGCGGCTCCAGCCGCTGCGCCCGCTGCGCCCGCTGCGCCCGGCGGTGCGTTCTTCGCGGTCTTCGGAGCCGCGGGCTCGTTGACCTCCTTGAACATCTGCATGGCCTCGGCCTGATGCTCCGCGCTCGGTGCATCGCCGTGACCGTGTCCCGCGTCGCCGTTGACCTCGCGGAACGCATCCATCGCCTCGCCGCGATGCGCGGCGCTCGGCGGTGCGCCCTTGCCACCCTTCGCACCGGGCTCGGAGAAGTGGCCGAACAATTCGTTCGCCGCACCGGGCGAGACAACCACGGGTGATGCGTCGCCGGCATCCGTCGCCGGACTCGCATCCGGGAACGACGCGTCCTTCCCCTCGCTGGCCCCGCTGGTCAGCTGATCGGTGCCCGCCGCATTGGTGAGCTCTGAAAGAAATTGTCCGCCGGACATATTCTGGGGAGTGGCGATTGTACCTTTCGCCGGCTCGACAGTTGTTACGCTTGACCGTCGCTCGATCTCCTCTCGATACTTGATCTAGCCACCTTCACCACGTCCCCCTACATGCTCCATTGGCCACTCGTTCGGTTCGGCGCGGCATCGGTCCTCATCGGGCGACCGATCGAGGAGTCGCTCCCGTTCACGGCAGCCCTCGGCAACCAGCTCCTCGACGACACGCGGGTCGTCCTGGGATCGGACCTCGAGACGATCGGCCTCGTGACGCGCGTCGATCCCGGAACCGATCCCGATGCGATCGCCCGTATCGGAACGGCCATCGGGAAGGCATCGGGCGCAGCCGCCGAGGCGTGGTGGCAGCGATGGTCCGACGCGACCAGCGCGTTCGATGCGACCGTGCTGTTTCGCGCGCGCGGCGTCGCGTACTCGATCGCCTACGACACGACGGGGTTCACCGACGTCCTCGACTCGGTCGAGCTCCCGCCGGCGGTCGTCGCGCAGCTCGGAGCGCGCCTCGGCCCCCTCGCGGAATCGATCGAGCGGGTGACCTATGACCAGATCGAGGGCATGCATCGGATCCGGTTCGATGCGGTGACCGACGAGATTTCCGCGATCAGCGCGGTCCTCGACCGAAGCCGGATCGCGGAAGCGCAACGTCACTACTTCACCAACTCCGCGCCGGTGTGGACGCTCAACTCGAAACGCATTGCGGTGCGCGTCGCCACCGGTGACAACGGACCGATCGATCAGGTCGGAGTGGTCTTCACCGATGTCGCCGGCGAGAACATGATGCGCGCCTGGAAGACGTTCCGAGCACGCGCGGACTTCGACACACGGCTCGGCACGTTCGTCGGCACGATCGGAACCGAGATCGCCGATCGCTTCGAGCTGCGGTTCTATCGCACCGGCGAGCCGCACCTCGAGGCAACGTTCACGCCGTCGAGCGCGCCATTCAAGCGCACGATCACCGCATGAGCGCTCGCTCGAGCTAGACCGAACGACGACGCGCCGCCGGAGCCATGCGGCGCGACGCTTCTTGCGGCTTCGGTGCCGACTGCTTCTTCTGATCACGGGCCTCGGGCGGCGCCGCGGGTGCTGCCGCTGCGGCGGCGGCGGCGGCCGTTGCGGCGGCGGCCGTTGCCTTGACGCGCGCAGCCTCATCCTGCTCGAGGTGGCACTTCTTGTACTTTGAGCCCGAGCCGCAGTGGCAGGGCTCGTTCCGTCCGGGTCGTTCTGACATCGCGCCGAATGTAGACCACGCACGGGCGCGAGGCACGGGCCGGTGCGCGGTTCACGTCACCAGTCGCGGTCGCTGTTCGAAGAGCCGCTGGCTCGGCGACGTGCTTCCTCGCGCTGGAGCCGGCGGGAGAACTCCTCGAGGTCGTCGAGCTTCTTCTCGCGCGGTGTCTTCGGCGACGTCTGATTGTCGCGGTTGTTCTGCGGGCGGCCCTTCGGCGAGCCGGTGTTCGGCTGACCCTGCCCGCCCGCCGAGCCCTGATTGGAGCCCGAGCCCTGATTGGAGCCCGAGCCCTGACTGGAGCCCGAACCCTGACCCTGCTGGCCGTTTTGAGGTTGCGCCGAGCCCTGGCCCTGACCGTTGGAACCTTGGTTCGAGCCCGAGCCCTGGCCGTTGGAACCTTGATTCGATCCTGAACCCTGCCCCTGCTGGTTCGAGCCCTGGTTCGAGCCTTGACCTTGCTGGTTCGAGCCCTGGTTCGAGCCCTGGTTCGAGCCCTGGTTCGAGCCTTGACCCTGCTGGTTCGAACCTTGGCCCTGCTGCCCTTGCTGGCCCTGTTGCCCTTGCTGGCCCTGTTGCCCTTGCTGGCCCTGTTGCCCTTGCTGGCCCTGTTGCCCTTGCTGGCCCTGTTGCCCTTGTTGCTGCTTCTGCTGCTGTTGCTGCTTCTTCTCGCGCTTGCGAAGCGCGAGCTCGAGATTCATCCGAGCATCCTCGAGCCGCGGATCGTCGCGCAGCGCCTGCTTGTACGCCTCGATCGCGTCTTCGAGCTTGTCCTGCTTCATCAGCGAGTTGCCGCGATTGAACTGGGCTGCACCGCGGATGTGCGGATCTTTGGAGCGCGCAGCCTGTTTGAGATCCTCGACGCCGCGATCGGTCAGCCGTTGCTTCTCCGCGGGATCGGTCGTCTTCGCCGCCTTCGCGAGCTGCGCCGTGCCGCGATTGAACGCGAGCCCGTCGGGATCGACGTTCGCGCTGCCGGACGCGCGATCGTACGCGGCGATCGCATCGTCGTACCGACCCTCGGCATATGCGCGATTGCCCTCGACGACGTTCGGATCCGGTGACCGGAACGGCTCCCACGCTCCGAGAGCGAGCAGCAACACGAGTGCGAGTGCGCGGCGCACGGTTCGATCATGACACGTCGTCATCACTGCGCCTCCGGATACTTCCGGCGCCGCCGCGTGCCGATCGCTGCCTCGATCACGAGGAGCATCAGCGCGGCAAACAGGAACGGCTCGAAGACATCCTTCATCTCCTTGACCTTCTTGGTCGCGAGACCGCGATTGACCGCGCGCAGTGCGTCGACGATCGGCTGCGGATCGACCTCGTCGCGCTCCGTCGCGACCATGAAGCGCTTCGGATCGCCGCCCGCCTCGGCCAGGATCTTCATGTTCGCGTCCTCGCGCCTGGAGATCACGGACGAACCGTCGGGCAGCTTCTTCGGCTGCGTCGTGCGGCGGTTCGAGTTGAACGGATCGATCTCGTAGACGACGCCGCCCTGCTCGGTGCCGACACCGACGAAGAACACCGCGACACCGAGCTCGCGCGCGTTCGTCACCTCGCGCACTGTCTCGGCGTCGGGATCTCCGCCGTCCGTGATGATCAGGATCGCCTTGCCGCGCTCGACCTTCTGCTCGAGCACCTCGACCTCCTCGTCCTCGACCTTCGGATCGAGGCTCTCGCCGCGCAGCGGATCACCGCCGTGGCCGCGCCTGCCGATCTTGCCGCAGCCGAGGTCATCGTAGAGATCCGGGCGGAGCAGACAGCGACCGACGCGGAGCACCTCGGCGAGGTTCGAGCCCGGCGGGAGGTCCCCCGGCCCGAGATCGTTGAGGAACCGGATCGCGACCTCGTGGTCTTCGGTGAGGGGGAAGTTGGTCGCCGCGCCGGCGAACACCACGGGGCCGATCCGATCGCCCTCGAGCTCGTCGATCACGGCCGTCGCCAGCTCGCGTGCGCGTTCGAGCCGATTGGTCGGCAGTTTCTTCTGCTTCATGCGAACCGTCGGCCCGACGTCGTCGACGAGCATCGACTTCGAGACGTCGACGGCGACGACGAGATCGAGGCCGCGAAGCTCGACCTTGCGCTTGCCTGCGAGCTGAGGCCGCGCCGCGGCGATCAGCAGGAGGACGAGCGCGGCGCCCGCAACGCCGTCCTTGAACGCGCGGCGACCGGGAGACATCGATGCCATCACGCGCGACACGATCGGCAGCTCGCCGAGCCGGCGCGTGAGCTGTTCGCGGCGCGCGCGGTCGTAGAGATGGAGTGCGATCACCGCGATCGGCGACGCGAGGGCGACCCAGAATAGCCACTTCGTGTCGAACGTCAGCGACGTCAGCTTCTCCCACAGCGTGCTCACGGCAACCTCCGCAGGCGCGTGTGCGACAGAAGGAGATCGAGCCCGAACAGGATCGCCGCGAGGATCACGAATGGCAGGAACAGCTGCTTGTCGGGGATGCGCTCCTCGCGAACGCGCTTGATCTTGTCGAGCTTCTTGCGGACGGCCTGAAAGCCCTTGTCGAAGGTCGCGTAGTCGGTCGCGCGGAAGAAGTCACCACCGGTCAGGCTCGCGATGCTGCGCAAGGTCGCCGGGTTCACGGACATGCCGCCGAAGAAGTTGTTCTCCTCGCGCCCGACGAGGACCGTGTAGACCTGCACGCCCATGTCCTTGGCGACCTTCGCTGCCTCGTCGGGCTCGAACCGCGTCACCCAGTTGGTGTCGCCGTCCGAGAGCAGGATCACGACCTTGTTCTTCTTCGGCCCAGTGCAGTAGCCCTCGGCCGAGCATGTCATCTCCTTCGCACACTTGTTCTCCGCCCCTGGCGTCGGATCGCACAGACCGTCGGCGCGCCGCAGCTGGGCGAGTGCGAGCGCGAGGCCATCACCGATCGCGGTGCCGAGCGCCGGGACGTCACCGATGATCAGGTCGCGCACGATCTGCTCGACGAGCTTCGCGTCCTGCGTCAACGGACAGCGCAGCATCGCCTGCTGCCCGAACACGACGAGCCCGACGCGATCGTGCTTGGTCTGGCGGAGGAACCGGCGAACGACGCGCTGCGCGGCATCCATGCGATCGCGCGGGAGGTCGGTTTCCTCCATCGACTTCGACATGTCGAACACGATCATGATGTCGATCGAGTCCTCCTCGTACTTCACCGTACGGTAGGTCTCGGGCCGCATCAGGCCGACCGCGAGCGTGCCGAGCGCGAGGACGCGGAGCACCGCCGGAAGATCCGAGAACCAGGCGGCCATGCCGCGCGCATGGACGAGGGAGACCTGCGAGAAGCCGAGCGCGGCGACGCGCCGCCGGTGCAGATGGAACAGGATCACGCCGACCAGACCGCCGCCGAACGCGAGCCAGCCCGCGCGAGGCGACTTCCACTCGATCTTCTCGCCCGCGCGCTCGAGGTTCAGGTGGTTGTAGAGCCCCATCGCGAGCACGCCGCCGATCGCGACGACGAGCAGCCAGGGCATCGTCGCCCGCAGGCGTGCGCGACGCTGGGCTTCGTTGCCCATCAGGATCCACACCGCGTCGAGCACGACCACTCCCACGCCGCCGATCAGCAGCGCCATCATCAGGGTCCGACTCACGCGGCGGCCCTCGCTGCCGACTTGTTCGCCGCACGCGCGGCCTCGGCCAGCTGCGTGGTCGTGACGACGAGTGCGCGCGCATCATCGAGTACGCCATGCGCCTCGATCTCCGTCGCCTGCATGCCGCCGTACTTGACGACGTCACAGCGGTCGAGCCAGCTCTCGATCAGCTCGCGCTCCACCTCGGGAGCCACCGGCCGGAGGCGGCGCAGCAGCTCGCTCGACGTGAGGTCGCGCGTCGCGACGCGATACCTCGCTCCGAGGTAGTCGCGGATGACGTCGACCATCTCCGCATAGCCCGCCTTGCGATCGTCCTCGCGATCGAGGATGCCCGAGCCGTGGATCGCGAGCAGTGCCTCGAGCGCGCGCTCGCCGGTCATGTCGATCCGGCGCGGTGCCGCGACGACGCCGCCGGTGAGGAGGATCGTGTGCTTGCGGCGCCTGCTGCGAACCCACAGCAGCGCGAGAACGAGGCCGAGCGTGCCGCCGGTTCCCGCGGCAACCCACAGCCAGAACCAGTCGCGCGTGGCGAGCTCGGTCGGTGGCGCATCGGCACGGAACGCCTTCGGATCGTCGACGACGTCGCCGAGCATCCCGTCGACGCGGAGCCGGATCACGTTGGTCTGGACCTGCGCGACCTTGCCCGCGATCGTGTACGTGATCGTGATCGGCGCGATTCGCAGGTCGCCGAGCTCCCAGGCGAGGACATCGAGTTGCCACTCGCGCGTGCGCTTGCCGTCGGCGCGCGGCCGATCCTCGGTGACCTTCTTGCGGACCTCGAACGCGGAGCCGAGCTCGAGCGGCTCGACGAGGTTGACCTCGACGCCCTCGTTGAACGTGACGACCACGAACACGGTGAAGCGACCGCCGAGGATGACGTTGGTCGGGAACGCCGAGGCGTTGACCTCCGGCGCATTCACGTCCGACGGCAGTTGAATGATGATCGGCCCCGTCGCCGAGCCGCTGCCCGCCGCCGATCCCGAGCCCGCCGCCGAACCCGCAGTGCCCGAGCCAGACCCCGAACCCGTCGCCGGATCCGAACCCGAACCCGAACCCGAACCCGAACCCGGATCCGAACCCGAGCCCGGATCCGAGCTCGATCCCGACGCGGGATCCGAACCCGTCACCGAACCCGAACCCGTCACCGATCCCGATCCCGAACCCGAACCCGAACCCGAGCCCGTCACCGAGCCCGGATCCGTGGCCGCGCCCGGATCCGTCGCCAGATCCGCTGCCGAACCCGAGCCCGCCGCCGAACCCGAGCCTGCGTTCGGATCCGCGGGCTGCG
The DNA here is from genome assembly GCA_031421915.1 of Myxococcales bacterium. Classification (GTDB taxonomy): domain Bacteria; phylum Myxococcota_A; class Polyangia; order Haliangiales; family Haliangiaceae; genus JABFXX01. The sequence goes on from JANOPP010000324.1 coordinate 10,730, forward strand.
CGACCACCGTCGACGCGGCGAAGAACACCGCGCATATCGCGAGCACACGCCCTGCCCGGCGCTGCCCGAAGCATCTCTGCTCTGCGGCCTCTGCGTCTCTGCGGTTCAACGCAGGGAGCACACGCCGCGCCCATGCACGCAGCATCCGTGAGCTCAGCCCACCATGGCGATGCACCGCGATCATCCGTGCGCCATCCTCTTCGCGCGCGCCTTGAAGAACGCGATCAGCGCGTCGACGTACGGCTTGTCCGTTCGCACCATCACCGTGTCGAGGTTCAGCCGCCGGAGCGAGAGATCGCGCATCTGCGCCTGCACCCGCGCGCGGCGCGAGAACTCCCACGCTGCGGCGCCGCTGGTGTCGACCTCGACAACCTCGCCGGTCTCGAGATCCTCGAGCGTGAGAAGGCCGACGGACGGCAAGTGCTCCTCGAGCGGGTCGCGAACGACCACGGGCACGATCTCGTGACGCTGCCCCGTCAGTTGCATCGCGCGCTCCCAGCCCTCGGAGAGGAAGTCCGAGACCAGGAACACGACCGAGCGCCGGCGCGCGACCTTCGCGAGGAAGTCGAGCCCCGCGGCGAGGTCGGTCTGCCGCGACTCTGGCTGGAACGCGAGGATCTCGCCGATCACGCGCAGCACGTGGCGCCGGCCCTTCTTGGGCGGCACGAACTTCTCGACCTTGTCGGTGACGATGTAGAGCCCGACGCGGTCGTTGTTCTTGATCGCGGAGAACGCGACGATCGCCGCGAGCTCGGCCGCCAGCTCGCGCTTCGCCGCACCGCGCGAGCCGAAGTAACCCGACGCGCTCATGTCGATCATGAGGTTCACCGTGCGGTCGCGCTCCTCGACGAACTGCTTGACGTGCGGCGCGTTCATGCGGGCCGTGATGTTCCAGTCGATCGCGCGGATATCGTCGCCCGGGTAGTACGGGCGGACGTCGCTGAAGATCAGGCCGCGGCCCTTGAACACGGAGTGGTACTGACCGCCGAGCATCTCGCGCCGGCTCGTCAACGAG